>CAZKQV010000033.1:0-31245 GCA_964555015.1 uncultured Eubacterium sp.
AGCACTTGACTTTTAATCAAGTTGTCCGGGGTTCGAATCCCCGATGTCTCATGAAGAATAAATGGAAGTACCTTTAGGAGGTACTTCCGTTTTTATATTACCGGAAGAAAAGTATGTGTGAATAAATCATAGGAATGGAAGTGCCTCTAGTTTGGCGCTTCCATTTCTGTATTAAAAGGATATTTTTATGAAAACATTCTTGTGTGATGCATTAAAACAGTTAAAAGAGAATAAAGTGATTCCTTTTCATATGCCTGGTCATAAAAGAAAGTATTGCGATATATTTGAAGAGATCGGAAATTATGATATTACGGAAATTTCGGGATATGATAATCTCCACTGTCCGGAAGGCATTATTAAAGAGTCCATGGAGGAACTAAAAAGAATATACCATACGAAAAAGTCCTGGTATCTGGTTAATGGAAGTACCTGCGGGATCCAGGCCGCTATCGCCTCTGTATGTAAACCGGGAGATGAGATTGTTATAGGACGAAATTGTCATAAAGCGGTATATCATATTGTGGAACTTCTCCGCTTAAAAGTGCATTATCTTATGCCGCAGATATCAGAGAAATATCATTTGTCGTTGGGAATGAAAGAAAATGAGAGGGAGCAATTGAAAAAAATTATCCATGACCATAAAATTAAAGCGGTAGTTATTACTTCTCCAACTTATGAAGGAGTTGTAACGGATATTAGCTCCATTCAAAAAATATTACAGCCTGAAAAAATTCCTCTGATCGTGGATGAGGCCCATGGAGCGCACTTTATGTTCCATGATTATTTCCCGGAAAGCGCAGTAGAAAAAGGGGCGGACCTTGTAATTCAAAGTGCCCATAAAACTCTTCCTGCTTTTACACAGACGGGACTGCTCCATTTATGCAGTGAAAAAATAAAAGAAAAAAAAGTGCAGGATTATCTATCGGTCTTTGAAACTTCCAGCCCTTCTTATCTTCTTCTTGCTTCGGCGGAATACGGAGTTTCTTATGTGGATAAAAATGTTGATAAAGTACAACAATATGTGGATAACTTAGATGATTTTATTACAAAATGTGGACAACTCAAACATATTAGCCTATTAAGCAAGGATAAAATAGATTGTTATGACTTAGACAGGAGTAAATTGGTTTTCTTGCTAAGGAATGCTTCCATGGATGGAAAGGAACTTTTCGAGAAATTATATAATAAGTATCATATTGAATTGGAGATGGCCAATAGGAAATATTGCATCGCTATGACTTCTGTAATGGATAGAAAAGAAGATTTTGACCGGTTGTTTGAAGCTTTAAAGGAGATCGACAGCAATCTTAAAGCAGAATGTGAAGATGAAGATTTAGCAGGATACCAAGATCTGGAAGAATGTGAAGATTTAGCAGGATATAAAGATCTGGCGGAACATGAAGATTTAACCGAATATAGAAATTCAGATATGGAAATGGCGCCGATTGCATCGGTTTTTGAGAAAGTGATGGAACCTTGGGAGTGCGAAGAATATGATCAGGAGGACGTTGTAATAGAGAAAAGCCAGGGAAGGATTTGCTGTTCTTATGTTTCCCTATATCCGCCGGGGATCCCTTTGCTGGTTCCCGGAGAAAAAATTCTGAAAGAAATAGTAGAAAATATCAGATATTACTTATATAATGGATATAATGTGACAGGGTTGCAGGAAGATAAAATTACAGTAATAAAGTAATCGAATAGAGTAATCGGAGGAAGGCGATGAAGGGCAGTTTTATAGTGTTGGAAGGGCCGGATGGTTCCGGGAAAACCACACAGATCGAATTATTAAAAGAGTATCTTATGGAAGAAGGGTATGACTGTATTGTTACCAGGGAGCCGGGAGGAACTCTCATCGGAGAAAAAATACGTCAGATTATTTTAGACCCGGAACATCGGGAGATGTCGGATGTCACAGAGATGCTCTTATATGCGGCTTCCAGGGCACAGTTAATTCACGATGTGATAGGGCCGGCTTTGGAAGAAGGAAAAATTGTTCTAAGCGACCGATTTTTGGATTCCTCCGTGGTATATCAGGGAATAGCCAGAGGGCTGGGATGCGATGCTGTAAAAGCGGTAAATGCACCGGGAATCGGCATTTACAAACCCCATCTCATCTTATATCTGGATATCTCCGAAGAGGAAGGGATTTCCCGGAAAAAGGAACAAAAAAAGCTGGACAGGATGGAGCAGGAAAGTATTGACTTTCATCACATGGTATCCGAAGGATATCGAAAGGTTTTGTCGGACCGGGAGGAAGTTTTAAAGATCAATGCAGAAGGTTCCATTGAAGAAATCCAGGCTTTAATCCAGGAAAAGGTGGAAAAATATCTTCGTCAAAAGAAATGATAAAGAAGGAAGCGGGAAGTGTCAGATTTAGATCATATTTTGGGAAATGAAATTCTGAAAAAATATATAAAGACGGCGGCAGCAAGTAATAAAATCTCTCATGCCTATCTCTTTGAGGGAGAAAAAGGCTCCGGAAAGAAAATGATTTCCACGGCTTTTGCTAAGATTCTTCAATGCGAGGAAAAAGGAATGGAAAGCTGCGGGCGCTGTACTTCTTGTATACAGATAGATCAGAAGGATCATCCGGATGTGATTTGGGTGACTCATGAAAAACCAGGCGTGATCAGCGTCAGTGAGATTCGGGAACAAGTGGTCAACACAGTAGACGTAAAACCCTACAAAGGACCTTATAAGATCTATATCATAGATGAGGCGGAAAAAATGAATTTGGCGGCGCAAAACTCCTTGCTTAAGACTATTGAAGAACCGCCGGAATATGCTGTGATCATGTTGTTAACATCCAACAAGGGAGTGTTTTTGCCAACGATTTTGTCAAGATGTATGGGACTTAGCGTGAAACCGATCCGGAAAAGTCTGATGAAAGCATATTTGACGGATCGGTATCAGCTTGACGAAAACAGTGTGGATTTTTATACGGGATTTTCCATGGGAAATCTCGGGAAAGCGATGGAAATCATCTCTTCCGAAGAATTTAATCATCGAAGAGAATTAACCGTAAACTTATTAAGAGAAATTCATGAGATGCCCATATACGAAATCTTTGAGTCCCTAAAAGAATTAAAGAAGTCAAAAGAACATTATCAGGAAATTTTTGATATGATCACGATTTGGTATCATGACCTTTTGATCTTAAAGGCCAGAGGAGGAAAAAACAGTATTATATTTTCCAATGAATCCAGATACTTGAAGAAACAAAAAGAAAGAATTTCCATGGAAGGGATTCAGGAGATTTTAACAGACATAGAGGACGCCAGAAGGCAGATTTATGCGAATGTAAATGGAGATGCAGTGATGGAGTCGTTGTTTTTTGACATAAAAAGGCAGTATGAATAGAAGGGAGATTATCATGGCTGTGGTAATTGGAGTCCGTTTCAGGGACAATGGAAAGATATATTATTTCTCCTGCAAAGGGATTGACGTTAACGTGGGAGAAAATGTTATTGTGGAAACTGCAAGGGGTGTGGAATACGGCCATGTAGTTTTGGGAAAAAGGGAAATTGAGGAGGCCAAGATCATCGCCTCGTTAAAACCAGTGATCCGTATTGCCACCAAAGAGGATGCGCAGATTCAAAAAAATAATAAAGAAAAGAGCAAGGAAGCATTTGCAATTTGTTTAGAAAAAATTAAAAAACATAATCTTGAGATGAAACTCATCGATTGTGAGTACACTTTTGACAATAACAAAGTGCTGTTTTATTTTACCGCCGACGGAAGAATTGATTTTAGAGATTTGGTAAAGGATCTTGCGTCAGTATTTAAAACTAGAATTGAACTTCGCCAGATCGGTGTGAGAGACGAAACCAAACTAATGGGAGGAATCGGCATTTGCGGAAGAGCGCTTTGTTGTAATACCTACTTGTCTGAATTTATTCCGGTGTCCATCAAGATGGCAAAGGAACAAAATCTATCACTAAATCCTACAAAGATATCCGGCGTTTGCGGAAGATTGATGTGCTGCCTTAAGAATGAACAAGAAACTTATGAATATTTAAACAGCAAGCTTCCTGATAATGGAGAAGAAGTCACCTTGCCGGAGGGCAGAAAGGGGATCGTACAGGGAGTGAATGTGCTGCGGCAAAGAGTCCATGTTCTGGTGACGGATGAAAAAGGGGAAAAAGAATTGTTAGAATATAAGGCAGATGAACTTAAATTCCGTCCAAAGAGAAAGAAAGAAAAGGTTAAGATGGACGACGAGCTTAAGAAGTTGGAGGAGCTTGAGAAAAAGGAAAGGAAGTCGAAGCTTTAAGGTGTCTTTAGAAGTATTAAATCAGGGAGAAAGAATCGACGATCTTCAGATTAAAGGATATCGGATCATTCAAAATGGCAATGGATTTTGTTTTGGCATGGACGCAGTGCTTCTTTCCGATTATGCCAAGGTAAAAAAGAATGCAAGAGTAATGGATTTATGCAGCGGAACAGGGATTATTCCTATTTTATTGGAGGCAAAGTATCCTCTTTCCTATGTGGAAGGATTGGAATATCAGAAACCATGCGTCGATATGGCACGAAGAAGCATTGCCTTAAATCACCAGGAGAAAAAAGTGCATCTTAGCTGCGGAGATGTAAGAAAGGTAAAGGAACATTATCCGAATGATTCCTTTGACCATGTTACGTGCAATCCTCCTTATATGACAAATGATCATGGGCTTTTAAATGATGATTATGAGAAAGCCATCGCAAGACATGAGATCCTGTGTACATTAACGGACGTACTTAGCGCGGCAAAGTGGCTTCTAAAGCAGGGAGGACATTTCACATTGGTGCATCGTCCCTTTCGCTTGGGAGAGATCATGTATCAATTAAAGGAACATAAATTAGAGCCAAAAAAGATGAGATTGGTTTATCCTTATGTGGATAAAGAACCGAATATGGTATTAATTGATGCAGTCAAAGGAGGCAAACAGCGTATCACGGTGGATCCTCCTTTAATTGTTTATCACAAAGACGGTTCTTATACCGACGAAATCTATAAAATATATGGAGAATAATATGGCAGGGATATTATATTTATGCGCGACGCCCATTGGCAATCTGGAAGATATTACAATGAGAGTATTGCGGGTGTTAAAGGAAGTGGATCTGATCGCTGCGGAAGATACAAGGAATAGCATTAAGTTATTAAATCACTTTAATATTAAAACAAAAATGACCAGTTATCATGAGTATAATAAAATAGAAAAAGCGATTTATCTGGTCGAGCAAATGAAAAAGGGAAAAAACATTGCCCTGATTACCGACGCCGGTACTCCGGGAATATCTGATCCGGGGGAAGAATTGGTAAAACAGTGTTATGAAGCAGGGATTGAAGTGACTTCTCTCCCGGGCGCCTGTGCGGCGATCACCGCCCTTACTATGTCGGGGTTATCCACGAGAAGATTTGTGTTTGAGGCATTTCTTCCATATGAGAAAAAGGAGAGGGCCGAGGTGTTAAAGAGCCTGGAAAATGAAACCCGCACCATTATTATTTATGAGGCGCCGCATCATTTGAAAAAGACCTTAAAAGAGTGCCAGCAATATTTCGGAAATCGAAGATTGACGGTGTGTAAGGAATTGACAAAAAAACACGAAAAAAAATGGATGGCCTCTTTGGAAGAAGTGATTGCTTTTTATGAGGAAAACGAGCCAAGAGGAGAGTACGTTTTAATATTTGAGGGAAGAGATAAAAATGAGCTGCAGCAAGAGGAAAAAGAAAAGTGGCTTAACCTTTCCATCGAGGAGCATATGAGTTATTATATGGAGCAGGGAATGGATAAAAAAATTGCGATGAAAATGGTGGCAAAGGATCGGGGAACCACCAAAAGAGAAATATATCAGGCTCTTTTATGAAAAGAGGGAGAAACATGAGCGAATATATGAGAACATATTGTGAGATCGATTTGGATGCGATTTTACAAAACACAAAAAATATCAAAGAAAAAGCGGGAAATACTATGGTGATGGCTGTGATCAAGGCAGACGGCTATGGTCATGGCGCTGTGGAGATTGCCCATTATATTGACGAAGAAGTGGATTATTATGGAGTGGCAACCATAGAAGAAGCCATAGAATTAAGACAAGCCAAACTGGAAAAGCCGATATTGATTTTAGGATATACTTCCCCGTCCCTTACAAAATATAATGTGGAATATGAGGTGGAGCAGACTGTATATTCTTATGAGGCGGCCAGGGAAATGTCCCTTGAGGCAGAAAAGGCGGGAGGAACTGTAAAAGTACATATTGCAGTGGATACCGGAATGACCAGGATTGGCGTTTCTCCGGACGAGAGAGGACTTAAGATCGTAGAGAAGATAAAAGAACTTCCGAACATAGAGATCAAGGGAATGTTCACCCATTTTTCCTGTGCGGACATGACCGACAAAAATTATACTTATCAGCAGATGGAACGATATGATTCCTTTGTCTCTTTATTGGAAAATCATGGAATCAATATTCCGGTAAAACATATTTGCAACAGCGCAGGGATCATGGAATTTGATCATCACCGCTATGATATGGTAAGGGCGGGCATTATCCTCTACGGTTTGTACCCTTCCGAAGAAGTGGATAAAAGCGCCCTTGACTTAACGCCGGCTCTTTCCTGGAAGTCCCATGTAGTCAATATTATGGAGCCGGAGATGAACAGAGGGATAAGCTATGGCGCCACTTATGTGACAGATCATCCTTGCCGGATCGCGACGGTTTCCATCGGCTATGCCGACGGCTATCCAAGAAGTCTGTCAAACCAGGGATGGGTGTTGATCCATGGGAAAAAAGCCCCGATTGTCGGAAGAGTTTGTATGGATCAGATGATGGTAGATATTACAGGAATAGACGAAGTGCGTATTGAAGATGAAGTCACACTGATCGGTTCCGACGGCGGGGAAAGAATTTCCATGGAAGAAATGGCTAATCTGGCGGGAAGCTTTAACTATGAGTTTCCGTGCGATATCAGCAAAAGAGTGAAAAGAGTATACAAAAGTAAAAAAAGATAGGGAGCCATTCATATTCATGGCGCTTCAGTAATATAATTGTGAAAAAAGAGTGTGGAATAGAATGCTCAATATATTATGGGTTATTATGATGGCAGGCGGAATATTTTTTGCCACCTGCCAGGGAACCATAGGAGAGATCACACAGCAGATGATAGATTCTTCTTCCGAAGCAGTAAATCTCTGTATTTTCATGCTGGGAGTAATCGGAATGTGGAATGGGCTCATGGAGATTGGCCTGGAAAGCGGATTGATGGAAAAGATTGAAGGCTGCCTGCACCCTTTTATTCATTGGCTTTTTCCGGATATCCCGAAAAAGCATAAGGCAAATCAATATATTGCTATCAATATGGCGGCCAATATTCTGGGTCTTGGATGGGCCGCCACTCCGGCAGGACTTAAGGCCATGAAAGAATTAAAAAAGCTGGAAGCCGGCCGCTCTTATGGGAAGAACTCCGGGGAGATCGGAAGAGCTTCCGATACAATGTGTGCATTTCTTGTGCTAAATATTTCATCGCTGCAGCTAATTCCCATCAATATGATTGCTTTTAGAGCCCAATACGGATCGGTAAATCCCCAGGCGGTGGTGCTGCCGGCAATATGCGCTACGGCGATATCCACTTTGGCTGGAATACTTTTCATCAAATGTATGGCAATTTTCCGGCGGAAGAATTATCATTTTCCAAAAGAGCAAAATACAATTTGGAAGGAAAATTACATAAAAAAGGGTAAGAAAAAATGGAGGAGAAGCAAATGAAGATTTTTCTCTATTTTTCTGATTTTATCGTTCCGTTTATCATTTTTTATATAGTGATATACGGATATTTTAACGGCGCTGAAGTATATGAGAGTTTTTTAAAGGGAGTCAAAGAGGGATTTAAAATAGTAGTGCAAATTGCTCCCACAATGATAGCTCTGCTAGTTTCCATCGGCGTCTTTCGAGTTTCAGGCGCCCTTGATTTCCTCTCTTCTCTCTTAGAGCCCGCCGGAAGGTTACTGGGAATCCCCGTGGAAATTATTCCGGTTTTTTTGGTCCGCATCTTTTCCTCATCGGCAGCGGTCAGCTTTGTACTGGATCTCTTTAAAGAATATGGCACCGACTCCAGGATTGGGATGATGGTTTCCATCATGATGAGCTGTACAGAAACGGTATTTTATACAATTACAATTTATTACATGAGCGTTGGAATCCGAAAGACAAGGTGGACACTGCCGGGGGCGATGTTTGCCGTCATAGCCGGAGCCGTTGCCAGCGTGGTCATTACCGGGATTATAATATAAAGGGTATTTTTTTATCAACGATAACTTGGTAGTAATTCAATGAAAGAAGAATCGCAATTAAGAAAACAATAATCTTAGAAGGGTAGTATAGAAGAACATAATTAGAAAATAAAGGTGGCGACAATAAGATGATAAAACATAACATACCTTATTTTAATGTGGGAAAAACACCGGGAGGAAATCAGGACTGGTTTAAAGATTGGTGGATGAATGTGGGAGGCTGCGCTGCTCTTGCCGCCTGCGATACCTGCATTTGTCTTGCGAAAAATCATGGACAAAAGAAATGCTGTCCTTTTTCGCCGGAACATATCACAGTAAGCCAATACGTAGAATTTGGCATGACCATGAAACCTTTTATCCGGCCAAGGGTCGGAGGTGTGACAAAACTATCGGATTTTACCAAGGGATGCGGAAAATATCTGGAAAAACAGGGAATCCTTGCAGAATTTAAGTTGTGCCCGGGAGAAAAGCCCTACGAAGAGGCCGAAAAATTTTTAGTGGATACTTTACAAAAAAATATGCCAGTGGCTTTTTTATTACTCAAACATAAAAGTGAGGAATGTAAAGAGCTGATCTGGCATTGGTTTATGATTACCGGATATGAAAAGAAAGACGGAAAACTCACAGCAATCTATCATACCTACGGTAATACATATAAAATAGAATTTGCCACTTTATGGAATCCGGGATTCCACAAAAAGGGCGGAATGGTAGCAATTGATTATGTCAGAACCATCTTTAGTGATAATCTTCCAGAAGACGAATAAGTTCGATAAGTTTATCCTTCTTCTCTGGGGGGAAATCTTTAATAAGAGAAAGAATTTCGCGATCAAGAGAAGTATCCTTATATTCTTCATCGATTGTACCTGCAAGATAGTCCAAAGACATACCAGTTAATTGGGCGTAATATGTAAGCATACGTAATGTCATAAGACTTCTATTATTCTCAACATTACTTATGTACCCTGGAGTAACCCCAAGTGCTTTAGCCACCTGTTCTTGTGTTAAATGGTTAGCTATACGTAATTCTTTGACTTTTTTTCCAAGATTATTCTTCATAATATTGTTACCTTAAACCCTCCATTTTAAGAAAAAAATACTTCATCATTAAATATAGCGCTTATATCTCTGATGAAGTATTTTTATGGTTTTATTACAGAAGATATACTGGTAATTCATCAGCAAATCCATGGTGTGTAAATCCCATGTGTTCCAATGTGATATGTTCGATAGTTATCTTAGTAATACCCATGCGCATAATGATCCCCTCCTTGCGAAAATACTATTATTTGTATTATAACAAATTATTTTTTTTTTGGATAGAGGATAATGGGGCAATTTATGCTTTTTATGCGTAATTTTTTGCATTTTTTAAGCAAATTTTTCAATATAATTAAAAAATGACGAAAGAATGACATAAAACGACATGGATTTTGTGAAAACTTAAGGGTTGATTTTTTAGAAAAAAATACTATAATACTCATCGTTGGGAAAAAACAAATCAAGCCGAAAGGCTTTTTACATATATTTTACATTTCCCCTCTACAACTGCATAGCAGTTCATTATAGGCACGTGTCGGTTCCACCAAGGATTCGATGCGTTTTTTGATTATAAAAGTAAGCCAAGTGGAGATACCTGATGCGTGCTTGCACAGTAGCAGGTATGGACATTTGGCGCGCCACCGACATGAGCAAGGAGCGGGGGAGAGCGGATTAAAAAAATTTTTTTGAGGGATAATAAATGGAGCTATTGGATATTAGAGATCAGGATGGAAATATAACCGGTATTGTAAAAGAGCGGTCTAAGATACATAGGGACGGCGATCTTCACGGAACTTCTCATGTGTGGATCGTTCGCTGGAATCAAGACGGCAGATTGGAGCTTTTGTTGCAGAAGCGGGCGCTGGATAAGGATGCTTATCCGGGGTGTTACGATATATCTTCTGCCGGGCATATCCCGGCCGGACAGGACTATCGGTCTTCCGCCATCCGGGAGCTTGGAGAGGAACTGGGAATCCGGGCAGAGAAGGAAGATCTCATTTTTCTTGGGATTTTTGAAGCATACTCCAAGGATGTATTTTATGGGAAGCCTTTTTTAAACCACGAGATCAGTCATGTGTATGTTTATGATAAAAAGGTGGAGATTGAAAAGTTAACGCTGCAAAAGGAAGAGGTGGATTCGGTAAAATGGATGAGCCTGGAAGAATGCTTAGAGGCGGCTAGAAGAAAATGTCCCGGATACTGTTTATTTGAAGAGGAGCTTTTGATGATTCAAAATAAATATTTATAAAATATTTTTTCCTACAGAATAATCATAGGCAGGCAATCCTGGTTTGTTGCTGTAGTTTGTTAAGCAAATGTATATGGATTAAGACAACGTGTATGGGCGGCAAACATAATAAAAACCGACGGCAGTTACACTCAATGAGAGTGTTGCTGCTGTCGGTTATCCGGTAATTTCCCAAAGCTGCTCTTTGGTCAAAGCCATATTCTCAGCGACGATCACGGCGATTTCCATGAAGTGTGAGTTCATCTGTTCGATGGATGGGTACTTATGGAAAAGATACATAAGTTTTTTGATCCATTCGATTCCGCGGTAATTAAATGGTTCTTTGGATAAAATATCTGATACGTGGTACGGCAATATCTGCATCCAGATACTGGTGCGGGCCAGAAGATGCATTGTAAAGTAAACGTGTCTTGTGGAACCATATTCTGCGGTATTGGTATAATGTTCACCATAATAAAGAATATTATTAACAGTCTCTTTTTCCATGATACCGACTTTATCTTCGTGGATTCCATAATCTAAGCGAATGCCGTAGCGATGTTTCAGCCATGCGGCATATCCTCTTCGCTCGGCATGGTATTCGGACCAATTCTGGAAAAGGACGGTCTCAGGATTCTCAAAAAGTTCCTGATAGGAAGAGAGATGATTTAATCTCGCATAATCTTTATAGTCGCAGTAATGTGTTAATTCATGGAATACGAGACGGTACAGTTCGCACTCCGGAACTCGCTGTACATATGGACGCTTAAAAATTAAAGTAAAAGGTTCATTCATATTTCTTGGATACTTCATGCACGCAGCAACGTGCTTCCAGTTTTGTCTTGCAGTTGCTTCGTCGAGGGATTTGATCTCTTCATCGCTGAAACCGTAATTCTTCTGGCAAGCATACATATCGTCAGTTAGAATAAACTGCAAATCATTATCCTTAATTTTGAAATAACGAAAATACGAATTTTTAATCCGTAATATTTTTTTCATTAAATTATCCATAGTTACCTCTTACTTAATATATAAAAAATCTGATTCCATATGTATGTTACCATAATAACATATTTATTGGCTCGGGTCAAAGGTTAACCTATACTTTTCGGACGAAAATCAGGGACTATTTGACCATGGACAAAATTAAGAAATATTTGGTACAAATTTAGGTTTACAAAACCTGATAGAAAAGGTAAACTGATAGAGATGTGTTTTGTGAAATATTGTCGAAAGAATTATATTTAAGATAGGAAAGTGAAAAAATAAAAATATGAGCAGGAGATATACGGAGGAAAGAGCAAAAGCAAGAGCGAAGGCAAGCAAAAAATCATTGGCGAAAAAAGTTGGCATTGTTGTCATAGTTTTACTTATATTATATGTGATCTTGTCGATCTATTTCAGAAGTCATTATTACTTTGGAACGACGATCGAAGGGATTGCCTGCGGCGGGAAAAATGTGGAGGAAGTGAAGGGTTTGATCAGCGAATCCATGAAGGAGTATTCCATCACCCTCTATGAAAAAGGCTACAGACAAGAACATATTTCAGCGGATGATGTCAATTTAATTTTTGCTGATGACGGAACGATCGATTCAATTTTGGAGAAACAATCTGGTTTCGAATGGTTATTTTCTGTTTTTATGGATAATAATTATGAAGGCTATAACGTCTCCCTTGATGAGGATGCTTTTACAAATGCGGTGCAAAACCTCCATGTGATGGATGAAAACTATGTGACCAAGGCGACCAGCGCCAGAGAAGAATTTGATAAGGGAACCGGAATGATGGTGATCATGAAGGAGCGCGCCGGTAATAAATTAGAAGAAGATCAATTTTTAGATAGCTTGAAAAAAGCAATTTTAAATCGTGACAGAGAGTTTGATCTTGCTGAAAATGATTGTTATAAACAGCCAAAGGTGACTTCAGATTCCAAGGAACTGAGTTCTAAGGTCAGCAAGATGAATAAGTATTGTAAGGCGTCAATCACTTATGATTTTGACGATCGTACAGAGGTTGTGGACGGATCCGTTATCTGCGACTGGCTCTATTTTTCCGATGACGGAGAAGTACATTTGGATGAAAGCTGCGTCACAAATTATGTGTCGGAGCTGGCGGCAAAGTATGATACGGTGGGAATTACCAGAAAGTTCAAAGCGATCTCCGGCAATACCATTGAAGTGAGCGGCGGAACCTACGGATGGGCAATTGACCAGGAAGATGAGGCCGACGCATTATTAAGCGATATTGTTGAGGGAAATGTAGTAAAGAGAGAGCCGGATTATTATCATATCGCCAAGAGCCGTAAGAAAAACGATGTGGGCGACACTTATGTGGATGTGGACTTAAGCGCTCAGTATGTATATTGTTATAAAGATGGCAAGATCATTACAGAAGGAAGCTGTGTTACCGGTAATATCGGACTGGGAAGGGGAACTCCTTCCGGAAGTTTTTATATCATAGGCAAAGATACTTCCACTTATCTTGTCGGCGTGGGATATCGGTCTTATGTGAATTTCTGGATGCCGATCACAGATACGGGAATCGGACTTCATGACGCGCCGTGGAGAGGATCCTTTGGAGGATCAATTTATGTATACAATGGTTCCCATGGATGTATTAACCTTCCTTACTATTTAGCAAGTGAGATTTATCAGAATATCGAAGCTACCTATCCGGTTATTGTTCATTGGTAGATATCATTGGCAGATATAAAAAGCTGCGGAAAAGAGATTAGTTCTTTCCGCAGCATTTTTTGTATTTTTTTCCGCTTCCGCATGGGCAGGGGGAATTGGGCGATATTTTTATATTCTTTGCGCTTTTATTTTGGCTGATTTTTTCCAGTTCCGTATAACCTCTATTTAAAAGAAGCCTCGTGTGGGAAAACATATCATTTAGAAGAACCATGAGAGTTTTGTTTGGCACAGTTTCGGAAATGACACATTCTTTTTTTAAGTATTGCGCGGCGTCAAAGAGACTGCCTCCCTGCCGGAAAATGGCTTGAATATTAGTGAGGTAATCCCGGGTTTTATGGCCGTCTATATTTAGATTTTTATGAAAATATAAGGCCAGACGGCGGGAGGAAGGATCGTTAAAATAACCATAGAGGGTAAAATGAAGGGCCGCTTCTTTCGGTGGGATATAATAAGGAATCACTCCCTGGCATTTTTGGATTTTTCGGTATAAGTCATTTTTCTCCAGATCAGTTTGCACATAAAGATCCTGGATCAAAACAGTAGGATTCAAGCTTGCAGGAATTTTAGAAACCATTTTTTTAATTTCGCCGGAGGTTACGGAAGAATTTGTGTAACGGCAATAAATTGAAGTTAAAATGGAAACCGGCATACAGCCGTACAGCATACTTCCCATAGAAAGAATGTCTGTAAGGAGACTGAAAGAATGCTGCGCTTTCTGAAAATCAGCAGTATCTAAAAAGCCAAGGGACAGATCATCAGGAACCATATAATTGCCGTCTTTGTCTAAAAAACAGTATCCCAGCATAGAAAGACGTCTGGCAAGGCAAGAATCCTTTGAGGATTTTGCTCTGGTAAGCAAAGCGGTTTCCTCCTTGCTGATGCAGCAGAAGAGGGGGATCATCGTCTCTTCTTTTGATAAATGAGAAAAGACTTTTTTCGCCAGATCCGCTTTATTCAGGACAGAGTATCCCGAAATACAGTGGATTTTTGCCAGACGAGTTAATTCTTTTTTGGTACAGTGCAGCAAAAGATTTCTAAAAGTGTTCATAATAATATCCCGTTCGTTTAATTTCTTAAATATTGCAAAATGCGTACAGGAGATATTATAAACTTTTTTTCCCTATATGCAATTAGATATAAATATCTTTTTCGTCTGTTTTTTTGTTTCAGCGCAAGTAAAAAATGGAAAATAATTGCTTTTTGCTACAAAAAATATTCATTTGAATGAAAACGAGTTTCTTTTGTAAGTCTGCTGCTATGCAAAATGGCTTTTCTTAAATCCTGTACGTTAAAGGTACTCCGGGAATCCAGAGCGCCATAAGAAAATGCCATTTCCAGTAAGGTAAGGGGGAGTTCCGGGCGGTATAACGCCAGATCCGGAATCTGATTTTCCTGTCTTGTAATGGAGATTAACTCCTTTAAGATCGAAGAGATTTCTTCTATATTATATATATTCTTTACGGAAGTCGCATACTCAATCGATGGAAGCGTTTCGTAGAGAATACGATATGTGGTATCTTCGTCCGGCTCATCTACATAAATAGGGTAAAATCTTCGGGATAAAGCTTTGTCCTTTGCAAGAAAAATATCATATTCTTCTTTGGTAGTCGCACCGATGATTTTGATTTCCCCGCGGTCAATATAAGGTTTTAGCATATTGGAGATGTCGTTGTTGGAACTTTCGGTGGAACCGGCTCCGACAACTGTGTGAATCTCATCAATAAATAAGATGACATCAGGGTGTTCTTTTAATTCCCTGGTAAGCTGCTTCATTCGTTCTTCCATCTCTCCCACGTATTTGGTTCCGCTTAAAAGGGCGGTGGTAGTCAGCTTAAAAATTTTTTTAGATTTTAGAAGTTCTGGAACATTACCTTGCTGTAATCGATAAGCAAGACCTTCCACCACGGAAGTTTTTCCCACACCGGCTTCTCCCAGGAGAATGGGCGATTTTTTCGGGGAAATTAAGATCAATTCCAGATCGGAGATTTCGGTTTCCCTTCCGATTGCCGGATTTGTGATGTAGGAGGTCTGGTTCATATTGTAGGCGTAAGTATTTAAAAATTCACTGTCCACAGTCTGGGAAACGGCCGGGCTTGCCGTCGTTTTTGTAAAAAGAAGACGGTCATGGAATGGGATGCGGTGATCCCTCATAAATTCCTTTCTTTTTGCAAGGTAGAAAGAAAAAGACAAATCAAAAAGAGCGTTTCCAAGGCTTTTGGTAAATTGAAGTTCCAGATCCATAAACTCACCGAGAAAGGCTTCGGAATTTATTTTAACGCCGGAGTCTTTTGGAAGATCCGAATACAAATCCGAGGCGCAGGCTGGAAGCCAGTAAGCCTTTTCCTGGCATAACAAGGAAAGATTTTCTATTAAGATATCGGACAAAAGCTGGTCTTTCATTCCTTCAATCTGGCCGAAAGAAGGGGCGTAGGAAATAAGACGCGCAATTTCTTTCAACTGTTTTTTATTTGATTTGATCATGAGAGAATAGAAAGAGGACAGAGTATGGTCCAATATATCCTGACTGGAAAAGGAAGATTCCAGAGAATAAAGGCATTGATAATAACATTCATAGTAGGGAGTCTTTAGATTTTCCAGTAATCGAATCACATAATCCAGCCAGCGGTCTCGCATGAAAGAAGCGGCGCCATTTTCCATGAGATTTTTTAGAGAAATACAATCCTGGATATATTGGCGGTAACTTTCCGGTTTGTCCGGGAAAGAAACATTATTTCGCTGATTAAGGACCGTTTGAAGAAAAGACAGATATAATTCATCATTTTGAAATTTTTCAATATATTCCTCAGAAATGAAGAAGCAGCGGATGGCAGTAAGTTCCGGGGTCAGCGCCTGATGGGGAGACCAGGCTAAACTGTAAGCATTTTTTAATGTATGGGTGAGATCAGACATGAGAAAAACTCCTTTTTTTCTGGCAGATTGCTCTGCATTTGTTGCTTTTATTTTAAGTATAACATATATTCTAAGATATATAAGAAAAAACTATAAGGCACACTTACACTTTAAAGCGAAAAAGTATTGTTTTTTAAAATAAGTTGTGTTAAGATAACATCTGTAGTTAACAAGAATGAAATATCAGAGTGAAAAAAGACGGCGGCCTAAGTGCCGCCGGATACATAAATTATGAACATTATTATAGAAGGGAAGGGCGATTATTATGGCTGATATGCAGATGAAATTTTATAGAAAGTTACCGATTCCAAAAGATTTAAAGGAACAGTTTCCGGCAGATGAAAGAATTGTGAAGATAAAGAAGGAACGTGACCCGGAGATTGAAAAAGTATTTGCAGGAGAGTCGGATAAGTTTTTATTGATCATCGGACCTTGCTCCGCCGACAGGGAAGATTCCGTACTGGATTATCTTTGCCGTTTGTCAAAGGTGCAGGAGAAGGTGAAGGATAAGATATTGATTATTCCCCGGGTTTATACGAATAAACCAAGAACCACGGGGGAAGGATATAAGGGATTGATCCATCAGCCGGATCCGGAGAAAAAGCCGGATATGCTCCACGGAATTATTACCGTAAGAGAGCTTCACCAAAGAGCGATCTTAGAGAGCGGACTGACCTGCGCCGATGAGATGCTTTACCCGGAAAATCACAGATATCTGTCCGATTTATTATCTTACATTGCAGTGGGAGCGCGCTCTGTGGAGGATCAGCAGCACAGGCTGGTGGCAAGCGGAGCGGGAATCCCGGTGGGGATGAAAAACCCGACGGGAGGAGATTTATCCGTTATGATGAACTCCATTGTAGCCGCACAGAGCAGTCATACGTTTTTATATCGTGGATGGGAGGCAGAATCTGCCGGAAACCCATATGCTCATGCTATTTTGCGGGGATATGTGGACCGATACGGAAAGACCTTCCCGAACTACCATTATGAAGACCTGATCGAATTATATGACCTGTATCAGAAAAAAGGTCTGAAAAATCCGGCGGTAATCATTGATACGAATCATTCCAATTCAGGAAAACAGTTTATGGAGCAGATCCGTATTTCCAAGGAAGTTCTTCATAGCTGCCGGCTGTCGGGAGATATTAAATCTCTGGTAAAGGGATTGATGATCGAAAGTTATATCGAAGACGGCAATCAGAAAATAGGCGGAGGATGCTATGGAAAATCTATCACGGATCCTTGCCTTGGATGGGAGAAATCGGAGCGGCTTATTTACGATATTGCAGATTTATTATAAATTTATTAAAAAAATATGGAAAAAGTGCTCTATTACTTGAATTTTTTATTATTTTTGGTAATATAAAAGTTAAGTCAGTGAAGGCATTCGATGTTTCTGCAAATTAAGGGCAGAATTGTTACATTTTTTTAATTAGTTCATTCTTTTGACATATTTAATTAATATAATTGTAATTATTAAAAGAAAGTCTGGTATATATTTCTATAAATCAGATGCTGAAAGGATGATAACCGATGGAAAGAAGCCGATTCATGGTAATTAATCAGCAGGAATTAGAATGCCAGGATATTTCAGAGTATTTTCAGGACAGTGGTTATAGCGTTATTATATGTAACCGGTATGATGAAGCGATAGATATGTTAAAAAAAGGAAGATATCCAGTGGATATGTTGATCATAGACATGGATGCTTCGGATCGGGAAAGCTATGACGCCATTGAGCAGATTCGTTCGTTTTCTAATGTGCCGATGATTGTAATGTCCAGAGATAGCAGGCTTGACAGTCAGTTGTATGCTTATTCAAAACATATTGATGATTATATGATAAAACCGGTGCCGATGCCATTATTGGAAGCCCATGTGGAGGCGCTGCTTCGCAGATGCAGTGAGAAGGGTTCCCAGATCGAGGTGGTGGGAGCCTTGACGATTGACTACGAAAGCAGAAAGATTTATCTTGTGGATAAGCTGATGAAAGTGACTTCAAAAGAGTTTGACCTGATGGAGTATTTTATCCAACATAAAGGAATGATACTTTCCAGAGATAAGATATTGGATTCTGTCTGGGGATTTGATTATGTTGGAGGATATCGAAGTGTAGATACTATGGTTAAGAAGCTTAGGGCTAAACTTACAAAAGAGTATCCTTATATCCGAACTGTATACGGTGTGGGATATAGCTTTGAAGTTTGATGTAACATAACATTACCGAGTGAGTGATATCTTGGAAAAAGGAAAGGAGAATATGCAGGTATGAAAAAGATCAGGAAGATCGCTGCATTGTTTATGGTGCTTGTACTTTTTGCAGGAGTTATAGTGCCGAGTACACAAGTCGATGCGGCTACAGTGAGCGTTAAGAATTTGTATACTAAGAAGACTGCAAACTATACGAAGCTTCCTAAGAACTATTTATATGTTAACAATAAAAAGATCGATATGACCAACATCCCGATTTTCATGAGCAGCGGAGCTTATGTGGGAAGTGTCGCTAAGATTTTCAAGAACAGTACGCTTAATGTTAAGCTCGAAGATTCTAAGGTGAATGGCAAGGGCGTCCTTAAGCTTACATACGGCAAGAAGGTCCTTACGATCACCGAGAATACTAAGACCGCTAATCTGAACGGTGTGACGACCACTTTGGCGGCGGCGCCTTTTAGAGCATACTATAATGCGAAAAAGGTAACAAGATGGGTAGTGCCTTTATGGAGTGTTTGTTCAAGATTGGGCATCTCTTACCAGAGGACAAGCGACGGTGTGATTCGTATTGGAGGAACCACCAATAATAATACCGGAGGAACTGAGCCTAATAATAACACGAGCAAGACCGTAGTTCTTTGTCTCGACGCCGGACATGGTGGAAGCGACTCCGGTGCGACGGGGAACGGATTAAAAGAAAAGAACCTGACATTGGCTATTGTTTTAGCGGCAAAGAAGTATTTTGACGCAGACAGCAGATTTAAGGTTTATTACACAAGAACTTCCGATACTTACCCTACATTGTCTGCCCGGTATAATATGGCCAACACGAAGAGTTCAGATTTATTCGTTAGTGTACATATTAATTCC
Organism: uncultured Eubacterium sp.; assembly: GCA_964555015.1. GTDB lineage: Bacteria > Bacillota > Clostridia > Lachnospirales > Lachnospiraceae > Anaerobutyricum. The sequence goes on from CAZKQV010000033.1 coordinate 19,235, forward strand.
TTCACCGCAACCTCACAGGGTTCGGAAACTTTGTATAATCCGAACCGTTTGACAGCGACAAAGAAGAACAGCATCACTTCAAAGGAACTGGCGACAACGATGCAAAAGTATATGGTAAGCGCAACAGGATTTAGAAACAGAGGCTTAGTAAGCAGAACAGATCTTGCTGTATTAAACGGTACGAAGATGCCGGCCTGCCTCCTTGAGTTTGGATTTATTACCAATAAGACAGAAGCTTTAAGTATGAAGTCCGGTACTACAAGATATGGAAAGGCTGTATACGATGGCATTGTGAATCTTTGTAAGACCAAGAAGTTGATTAATTAAATTGATAAATATTACATAACTATAATCCTTTACAGAGGAAGGGGAGCAGCTCTTTCCTCTGTTTTTTTGGGCTTATTGATACTTTTCGCAAACGAAAATTATGAATATTCATAGGATGACGGTCTGTTAGCAAGGCAGAAAATGGATTTTCCTCTAATAAAAAAGGAGAGCCGACATTCGATTGTACAAACTATTAAACACAATATATTGTGGAAAAAACTATTGAATACCACGAGTAATTGTGTTAAAATGGGAGTTGCTCACCGCTAGGGGAGTAAAGTCAGACTTTAACATAGTGTAAGTTATTTATACCGACGGGTGTAAATTGTTTGTTAGGAGTGTGAATATGAAGATTATAAAGAGAAGTGGTATGGAGGTCGAATTTGATCTTACTAAAATAACAGAAGCGGTAAGAAAGGCGAATAACAGCGTTGTGGAGAGCGAAAGGATGAAGGAATCCCAGATTCAGAAGATCTCCGATAATGTTGAGATTATATGTGCGGGAATGGGACGCGCTCTTAATGTGGAGGAGATACAGGATTTGGTGGAGAATCAGATCATGAATCAAAAGGCGTTCCGCGTGGCCAGCAACTATATTACTTACCGTTATAAAAGAGCGTTGGTCCGTAAATCAAACTCCACAGATCAGCAGATTTTGAGTTTGTTGGAATGTAATAACGAAGAAGTGATCCAGGAAAATTCCAATAAAAATCCAACAGTAAACAGTGTGCAAAGAGATTATATGGCAGGAGAGGTCAGTAAGGACATTACAAGGAGATTTTTGCTGCCGCAGCATATCGTGGACGCCCATGAACAGGGAATCATCCATTTCCATGATTCCGACTATTTTGCGCAGCATATGCATAACTGCTGTCTGGTAAATCTGGAAGATATGCTTCAAAACGGTACGGTGATCAGCGACGTGATGATCGAAAAGCCGAAGAGTTTTTCTACTGCTTGTAATATCGCGACCCAAAGCGTGGCACAGATTGCCAGTTCCCAGTATGGAGGGCAGAGTATTACCCTCTCCCATTTGGTTCCGTTTGTCCAGGTGAGCAGAGAAAAGTACCGCAAGGAAGTCAGAAAAGAATTTGAAAAACAAGGAATGCAAATGGATGAAGACCGCATCAATGAAATCGCAGAGATGCGGGTGAGAAAGGAGATCAAACAGGGCGTACAGGTGATCCAGTATCAGGTTATCACTTTGATGACCACCAACGGACAGGCTCCTTTCGTTACGGTGTTTATGTATCTTGACGAAGTGGAAGAAGGACCGGCAAGAGACGATCTGGCGATCATCATCGAAGAAATGCTTAATCAGCGAATCCTCGGTGTAAAAAATGAAAAGGGCGTCTATATTACTCCGGCTTTCCCAAAATTGATTTACGTCCTGGAAGAAGACAATATCCACGAAGACAGCAAGTACTGGTATCTTACAAAGCTTGCGGCGAAATGTACGGCGAAAAGAATGGTGCCGGATTATATTTCAGAAAAGATCATGAAACAATTAAAAGATGGAAACTGCTATCCGTGTATGGGGTGCCGTTCCTTCTTAACGGTATATCATGATAAGCAGGATAAACCTAAGTTTTATGGAAGGTTCAACCAGGGAGTTGTCACATTGAACCTGGTGGACGTTGCGTGTTCTTCCGAGAAAAATATGGATAGATTCTGGGAGATCATGGATGAGAGATTGGAGCTTTGCCGTGAAGCGCTGATGTACCGTCATAATAGATTAAAAGGGACCCCTTCCGACGTGGCGCCGATCCTGTGGCAAAACGGAGCGCTTGCCCGTCTGAAAAAGGGCGAAGTGATCGATGAACTCTTATACGGAGGATATTCCACCATATCTTTGGGTTATGCGGGTCTTTGTGAGTGTACCAGATACATGACAGGTAAGAGCCATACGGACCCGGAAGCAAAGCCATTTGCTTTGCAGGTGATGAGACGTATGAACGACGCTTGTGCAAAGTGGAGAGCAGAAAGTAATATAGATTTCAGCCTGTACGGCACGCCTTTGGAATCTACCACATATAAATTCGCAAAATGTCTTCAGGAGAGATTTGGCATCATCGAAGGTGTGACGGACCGTAATTATATTACGAACAGCTATCATGTTCATGTCACAGAAAAAATTGACGCCTTTGAAAAGTTAGAATTTGAAGCGCAGTTCCAGGAGCTTTCTCCGGGCGGAGCGATCAGTTACGTGGAAGTACCGAATATGCAAAACAATATTCCGGCAGTGCTTGCGGTCATGAAGCATATTTATGAGAATATCATGTATGCCGAGTTGAATACCAAGAGCGATTATTGCCAGATCTGCGGTTATGAGGGCGAGATCGAGATCGTCACAGATGAACACGGCAAGTTGATCTGGGAATGCCCGAATTGTAAAAATCATGACCAGACCAAAATGAACGTGGCAAGAAGAACCTGCGGATATATCGGAACACAGTTCTGGAATCAGGGAAGGACGCAGGAGATCAAAGAAAGGGTACTGCATCTGTAGTTTGGTTAAGAAAGAATTTATTAAAAAGTGGTGTCGCAATAATGCGGCACCACTATTTTAATGTGTCGAGAAAACGCTCTGTTTGATCCATCAACGCTGTTTCACTATGTATGCCATACTTAGCTGCCAAAGTGTTTATGGCAAAGAGGGCTTCTCCCAGTTTCCTAGAGAAATCTTCTTTGGCATTCGGTGTAGCGGCACATTTTTGAAGGTTAATGACAGAGTGAAGCATCTCCTTAAAAATATCTTCATCGGAAACGGAGATCTTATTATTTTTTATTGCTTTTTTTAGAACCTTCTGGCTGCGGATCAGGGCCGGAAAAGCGGCGGGAACACTGGCGGCCTCTTCGTAAGGAGTCTGGCTGCGGTCGTGCTCTTTTTTCTTGATTTCTTCCCACCCGGCTTGCTGTTCTGCGATGGATGAGTAATTTTCCGTGCCGAAAACGTGAGGATGGCGGCGGATCATTTTTGAGGCAATGCCGTCGATCACATCTTCTAATAAAAATTCACCGTTATCTTCGGCAATCTGGCTGTGAAGCATCACTTGCAGCAAAAGGTCTCCCAATTCCTCACATAAATTGTCCGACTTTCCGGTTTTTGAGAGATCGTCTATTGCCTGAACGACTTCATAGGCTTCTTCAATGGTGTTTCCCTTCATAGATTCATGGGTCTGGGCTCTGTCCCAGGGACAGCCATGTTCGCTTCGCAAAGTGGCGATGATCGCCTGTAATTCCTGAAAATTAAACTTTTTTTCCATAATTTATCCTTCCCTGAAAATCTTTACTCGTGCTTCTTATAAAATCGTGGTATACTTTAATATACCAAGTAGTTTGTAAAAAATCTACACCTAAAATATCCTTGGTTACTTGAATAGAACTGTTATGGAGAAGTGGAAATGAAGAATATAAATTATAGAGCCACGGTGAATACGACGGATTCGAAGATGAATCTTGGCTTTTATGGTCTTTTTCCGGGAAAACTAGATGGAGAGAAGATTCGTTTGCAGGCGGTATTTTCCCAGAAGGCCATCGACCGCCGGATTCCTATGGATGTAAGTTGTGGAAAAACGGATAATCACACACAAATTATCGGGGTTGCTGTGATCGATCTGCCGTTTGTTTTTTATACTTCGCCGAGAAGATCGGTGGAGGTGACATTTTCCCTGTGGTACGGAACGGAGGAGATCATTTTGGACAGCCAGCCGGTTCCTTTGGAGCGGGAGTTGTTTGCACGTCCGGAAGAGGTGGAAAAGAAAAATACCCTTGCTTTTGTGGGCTGTACTCTGGCTTTGCCTGTGCTTTTGCCAAAGTATTATGTAAAACAGGGAAAGGACATGAAAAAGGCCAAAAAGGATTTAAATGAAAAGATTTATCGGCTGACAGGAAGAAGTTACAGTCCGAGACAGGAACATACGGATTTTTTTGCTTCTACTTATCATAAACTGGTCTCTCAAAGAAAAGGACCGGAGGGAAATACCCTTTTGTTTTTATCGGAGAGAAGACCGGAGAAGAACGGAAATCTTATGCTTCTGAAAAGATTATTCGAAAAGCACGAGGAAGTTACCGTAACGGAATTTATTAATACCAAAACGGTGGATCTGCTGTCGAAAGAGGAATTAAAGGAGTGTGCGGAAAAATGCGCTAAGGCCAGAGTGATCATTCTGGAAGATTTTTATCCGCAGCTTCATAAGCTCCACATTCAAAGAGATACCAAGGTCGTACAGCTTTGGCACGCCTGCGGCGCCTTTAAGACCTTTGGATTTAGCCGTATGGGGCTTCCGGGAGGAGTGTCCCAGGATTCCATGAACCATAGAAATTATGATCTGGTCTGCGTAAGCAGCGAGGCTGTCCGGGGGATTTATGCGGAAGCTTTCGGCGTTCCGACTTCCAAGGTGCAGGCGCTGGGCGTTCCGCGCACCGATGTGATGTACAATTGGGAGTATAAATTAAATAAGAGAAACGCACTCTATAAAAAATTCCCTGATTGGAAGGAAGGAAAAATTGTTTTGTATGCTCCTACTTTTCGGGGAGACGGCAACAAAGACGCTCATTTTCCTATGGAGAAGTTCTCCATTGATGAGTTTATGGAAAAAATGCCGGAGGAAGTCATTCTGGTCATCAAGCATCATCCTTTTGTGAAGCAGGAAGTTGCCATTCCGGAAAAATGGAAGGACAGAGTATTTGATCTATCCCAGTATGATAATGTCAATGATTTGCTGCTTGTGACAGATTTGCTGATCACTGATTATAGTTCCAGCGTTTTTGAGGCGGCTCTTCTGGAAGTTCCGATGATGCTTTATGCCTTTGATGAAAAGGAATATATTGGAAGCAGAGATTTTTATTTCTCCCTGGATCGTTTTGCCGTGGGGCCGATCGCCCATTCTTTCCGGGAAATGACCGATGCCGTTTCTAAATATTTTGAAGGAAGGAACCGGGAAGCATTTTTGTCGACGGAAAAGACAGAGCGGTTCCGCCAGGATTTTTTAAGTGCGTTAGACGGTAGTTCGACGATGAAAATATATGAATATATAAAAGAGAACTTTTTACTGAAAAAATAAATGGGAGGTATAGTAGATGAAGGGAATTATTCTTGCCGGAGGGTCCGGCACCAGACTTTATCCGCTAACGAAGGTGACTAGTAAGCAATTGCTGCCTATTTATGATAAACCTATGATTTACTATCCGATGAGCGTCCTAATGATGGCGGGAATCCGGGATATTTTAATTATATCGACGCCGACGGATACGAAGAGATTTGAAGATTTGCTGGGAGACGGCAGCCAGTTTGGCGTAAATCTCACTTATGCGATCCAGCCAAGTCCGGACGGGCTTGCGCAGGCATTTATCATCGGAGAGGAATTTATTGGAGACGACACCGTTGCCATGGTGCTGGGAGACAATATTTTCCATGGCCATGGCCTGCAAAAAAGGCTGGTGCAGGCGGTAGAGCGGGCCAGCAAGGATGAAGGAGCCACCATATTTGGATATTATGTGGACGACCCGGAGAGGTTTGGTATTGTGGAATTTGATCAGGAAGGTACTGCGATCTCCATTGAAGAAAAACCGGAAAAGCCAAAAAGTAATTATTGTGTGACAGGGTTATATTTCTACGATAATCGTGTGGTAGAATATGCAAAGAATCTTACCCCGTCGGCTAGAGGGGAGTTGGAGATCACAGATTTAAACCGAATTTACCTGGAACAAGAGGAACTCCATGTGGAACTTTTGGGAAAGGGATTTACCTGGCTGGATACGGGAACCCATGAGAGTCTTGCAGACGCCACGAATTTTGTAAAAACGGTGGAGCAGCACTCTCACAGAAAGATTGCCTGTCTTGAGGAGATTGGATATCTCAACGGATGGATCGGCAAAGATGAGATTCTGGATAATTATGAAATCATGAAACAAAATCAATATGGCCGATATCTAAAGGACGTACTTGACGGCAAGTATGTGATCGGCTGATGGAAAAGGATGGAGAATAATGACAATTGTTGTGACTGGCGGCGCCGGTTTTATCGGCGCCAATTTTGTGTATTTGGAATTGAAAGAACATCCCGAGGATCAGATTGTCTGCATTGACAAACTGACCTACGCAGGAAATATGGAAACCTTAAGCGAAGCAATGCAGTATCCGAATTTTCGGTTCGAAAAGCTGGATATCTGTGATAGAGATGGCATTTTTGCGCTTTTTGAAGAAATAAAACCGGATGTGGTAGTAAACTTTGCCGCAGAGAGCCATGTGGACAGATCCATTGAAGATCCGGGGATCTTTTTGCAGACCAATATCATCGGCACCCAGGTGTTGATGGACGCTTCAAGAAAATATAACGTAAAAAGATATCATCAAGTGTCAACCGATGAGGTTTACGGGGACTTGCCTCTGGATCGCCCTGATTTATTTTTTACGGAGGAAACTCCGTTAAAAACCAGCAGCCCTTATAGTTCCTCCAAAGCGGGAGCGGATCTTTTGGTAAATGCTTACCACAGGACTTACGGACTGCCTACCACCATTTCACGGTGCTCCAATAACTACGGCCCTTTTCAGTTCCCGGAAAAGCTGATTCCGCTGATGATCGCCAATGCTCTGGCAGAGAAACCACTGCCGGTATACGGAGAAGGATTAAACGTCCGCGACTGGCTTTACGTAGAGGATCATTGCAAAGCGATCGACTTGATCATCCGGGAAGGAGAAGTTGGCGAAGTTTATAATATCGGCGGTCATAATGAAATGAAAAATATTGATATTGTTAAAATAATCTGCCAAAGTCTTGGAAAGCCGGAGTCGCTGATCACCCATGTGACGGACAGAAAAGGGCATGATATGCGTTATGCCATCGATCCGGCTAAGATTCACAGCAAGCTTGGATGGCTGCCGGAGACGATGTTTGCCGATGGTATCCAAAAGACCATAAAATGGTATCTTGATAATAAAGAGTGGTGGGAGAGGATTCTCTCCGGAGAATACCAGGATTATTATGACAAGATGTATGGAGAGCGATTGGAAAATGTATAAGGTATTAGTGACGGGAGCTGCCGGACAGCTTGGCCAAGATATGATGGCAGAACTAAAAAAGCGCGGATATACGGCGATTGGCGTGGATGTGGATGAGATGGATATCACCGATGAAGAAAAGGTGATGGAAGTTATCTCCGGGATCCGGCCCCAGGCGGTGATTCACTGCGCGGCATTTACGGCAGTGGATGCGGCCCAGGATCAGGAAGATCTCTGCCGACAGATTAACGCTAAGGGTACGGACTATGTTGCAAAAGCGTGCGAGGCCGTTTCCTGTAAAATGATATATCTGTCCACGGATTATGTTTTTGAGGGAACCGGAGAAAGACCGTGGGAGCCGGAAGACGAGGTAAAGAAGCCCCTTAATGTCTATGGCCAGACCAAATATGAAGGGGAGCAGGCGGTGAGGAACCGGACGTCCCGGTATTTTATCGTGCGGACTGCCTGGGTGTTTGGACCCCACGGAAAGAATTTTGTCCGGACAATGCTGAATCTGGCTAAAAAATATGACCGTATTACGGTAGTAAACGACCAATTCGGAACTCCGACTTATACACCGGATCTGGCGGTTTTGCTGGCAGATCTGATGGAGACAGAAAAATATGGTATTTATCATGCAACCAATGAGGGAGACTATATTTCATGGTATGAGTTTGCTTGTGAAATATTCAAACTGGCTGGAAAAGAGATTTCGGTGGTACCTGTGAGCAGCGAGGAGTATGCTGCAAAGGCGAAACGGCCGAAAAACAGCCGGCTCAGCAAAAAAAAGATTAGGGAAAACGGGTTAAAACCTTTACCGCAATGGAAGGATGCATTGCAGCGTTTTTTAGATACATTTAATGAGGAAGAATAAAAATCATGGGACAAATCAGTGTAGAGAAGGGACCAATGGAGGGAATCTATATTATCGTTCCTACCGTCCACGGCGATGAGCGGGGATATTTTATAGAAACGTATAACCAAAAAGATATGGAAGAAGCTGGATTTACTATGAAGTTTGTCCAGGACAATCAATCCATGAGTGTAAAAGGAGTATTAAGAGGTCTTCATTACCAGAAACAATATCCCCAGGGTAAACTAGTCCGGGTGATCCGGGGCGAAGTATATGATGTGGTTGTGGATCTTCGAAAAGACAGTAAGACATATGGGCAGTGGTACGGCGTCATGCTGACGGCGGAAAATAAAAAGCAGCTTTATATCAGCGAAGGCTTTGCCCATGGTTTTCTGGTTTTATCAGACGAGGCAGAGTTCTGTTACAAATGCACGGATTTTTATCATCCGGGAGATGAGGGCGGACTTGCCTGGAACGATCCGGACATCGGAATTGACTGGCCTTTTATAGAGGGAGTTTATCCGGGAAGCCCGAAGGCAGAAGGATATTGCCTTGGGGACGGAACGCCGCTTATTATATCGGAGAAAGATCAAAAGTGGCAGGGAATCAAAGAACTTTAATCAAATCAAATAAAAATACAGGAGGAGAAGATATGAAAGGGATCGTGCTTGCCGCCGGCAAAGGAACAAGGCTTTATCCAATGACGAAACCGGTGTGCAAACCATTATTACCGGTTTATGACAAACCGTTAATTTATTATCCGATCGCAACATTATTGGAAGCGGGGATACGTGACATTCTTATCATTATACCGCCGGGGGAGGAAGAAGAATTTAAAGATCTTCTGGGAGATGGAAGCCAGATTGGAATCCATATAAGCTATGCGGTGCAAAAAGTAGCCAGAGGAATTGCGGACGCTTTGATCATCGGCAGTGATTTTATTGGGGATGACAGTGTTTGTCTTGTCCTGGGGGATAATATTTTCCATTGCCATAACATGAAAGAGGTTATGGAAAAGGCGATGGCCGACGAAAGAGGAGCCAAAGTATTTGGATATTATGTGGATGATCCAAGGCCATTTGGCGTGGTGGAGTTTGACGAAAGAGGAATGGCGATCTCCATCGAGGAAAAACCGAAAAATCCAAAGTCCAATTATATTATCCCGGGGCTTTATTTCTATGACAATCAGGTAATCGACATTGCAAAAAATCTGAAGCCTTCCGCCAGAGGTGAATACGAAATCACCGACGTAAATTTGGAATATTTAAAAAGAGATCAGTTGACGGTAATCCCATTTGACAGAGGGTTAACCTGGCTTGACGCCGGAACGGCTGACAGTGTGCTGGAAGCGGCAGAGACGGTAAAAGCAATTCAAAGATCCGGATGTTATGTGGGATGTATCGAAGAACTTGCTTATCGGGCCGGATTCATTTCCCAGGAGCAGGTTTATGAGCTCGGAAAAAGTATTGATATGACAAATTATGGCCAATATTTAATGAAATTAAAATAATGTTCATGAGTTGTTGGAGTATGCCAGGAAGCTTGTGATGGATACTATTTCCAGTTTGTATATTATGACCCTGATTTGTAAACTATATAATATAATTAGGATTTTTAAAATAATTTTCCATTTTTTGGTTGACATTTTTGCCTGTTATGTTATACTTTGTTCATGAACGTAAGCCGAATAAACTATGGAACAACGGGAGGAGTAATCATATGCAAAGTACAGGAATTGTTAGAAAGTTAGATTCATTGGGAAGAATCACACTGCCTATGGAACTTCGTAAGAGTTTTGAGATCGGAGAAAGAGAACCTTTGGAGATTTTTACAGAAGAGGATCGTATCATCATTAAAAAGTACAACCCAAGCGACATTTTTACAGGCCAGTGTGAAGATTTAATCGAGTACAGAGGAAAAAGAGTATCCAGAGATTCTATCCGCGAACTGGCAAGAATCGCAGGATTTACCATTTCTGAATAATTCATTTATGTATAAAAGCTGCTGCAAGGAGAGATAAGTTTTATTGGGATTTGTAGTAGCTTTTCTGTTTCCGGTTTCCGGGAGAAGAAAAAATAGTCGTTAAGAATTAAGAACAGATGGTTTGAGACTGATTATAATAATTTTAAGGCTGATCATAATAATGAAGTATAGCGCTGAATCGTGACGTCGGCTAATCTGGTTAATGATAATGAATCATAGCGATGATAGGCTGGTTAATGATAATGAATCGTGGCGCCAGCTAAGCTGATTAATGATAATAATTCATGACGCTGGCTTAATGCTGGTTAATGATAAGGAATCGTGGCGCTGGCTAAGCTGATTAATGATAATAATTCATGACGCTGGCTTAATGCTGGTTAATGATAATGAATTGTGGCGCTGGCTTAAGTTTGATCAATGCCGATAAATTATGACGATGACTAGGCTGGTTTATGCCGATAAATCGTGACGACAATATAAGGCAGGCCGTGCTTTATATTAAGTATTAAGCGCAGCAGTTTAAGCGCTGATATTGGATGAAAGAAAAGATATTTTAAAGAATAAATAAGTAATGGGGCAGCAGGCAGCGGCCGATACAGAGGAAGAAGGATGCGCTGCCAGCGATATTATACTTAAAGTTGTTGGAAAAGAGGTTATATAACATATGAAACGGATAACGTGTGATTTTCAACTGGACGCAATGTTGATCACAGATCCATATAATATAAGATATTTAAGTGGATTTCGAGGCGGAGAAGGCGCTCTTTATATTTCTAAGACACAGAATGTTTTAATTACAGACAGCCGTTACACAGAACAGGCAGAGAAGGAAAGTGATTTTGAAGTAATAGAAGAAGGCGGCAGTCATAGCAGAACGCAGATTTTGACGGAGTGCATTCAGAAGGAAAAACGTCCTTTGAACCAGGGATTTTCCATGGGCTATGAGGATCAGTATATGATATGCGCTGATTTTGAGAAAATAAAAGAAAAAGTTCCGGCGTCTAAGTGGGTGCCTTTGAAAAATCATATTAATGATCTAAGAAGGATCAAAACCGAAGAAGAAATTGAATATCTGGCAAAGGCAGAATCCATAGGAGATTATGCTTTTACCCAGATTTTGAAGGTGTTAAAGCCTGGAATGACAGAACTTGAAGTGGCGGCGACCCTGGAATATCACATGAAGATGGCAGGAGCTGAGGATCTGAGCTTTTCGACGATTGTGGCATCCGGGATTCACTCTTCTATGCCCCATGCGATCCCTAATGAAAAGAAGCTGGAATACGGGGATTTCGTAACTATGGATTTTGGCTGTAAGTACAAAGGCTACTGCTCGGATATGACAAGAACCGTGGTGATTGGCAAGGCGTCTGAGAAGCAAAAAGAAATATATCAGATCGTTCTTAATGCGCAGCTTGCCGGCCTTAACGCATTATGCGCAGGTAAGACCGGAAAAGAAATCGATCATGTATCCAGAGCAGTGATAGAAAGAGCGGGCTATGGTAAGTATTTCGGACATGGGCTTGGACATAGCGTTGGTTTATATATTCATGAGAATCCAAGACTGTCTCCTTCGGATGATACGGTATTGGAAGCCGGCATGATCGAGACTGTGGAGCCGGGAATCTATATTCCAGGTTTTGGCGGCGTTCGGATTGAGGATATGGTTCTGGTGACAGAAAGTGGATGCCGCAACCTTGCAAGCTCGCCAAAAGAATTGATTGAATTATAGTGAAACGCATAAAATGCCTCCTTAAGTGGAGGTATTTTATTTACCGGAATCTATTTCGCTCAAAGAGTTACGTATAAAAAACTTTCGTTTACAGATACTATTTCCAGTAGAGCAAA
>CAZKQV010000034.1:0-29920 GCA_964555015.1 uncultured Eubacterium sp.
GTTCAAAGTGAATTGAACTTTCAAGGTTGTTTTGTTATTCAGTTATCAAGATTCTGTTTTTTGTCGTTTTCCGCGACAGCTTCATTATGTTATCACAAGTAAATTTCTTTGTCAATACTTTTTTTACAAAATATTTTATCTTTTCTTAAGAAAAATTTACGTCAACTAACATAATATAAATATGGGCTTTTATTTTTTTGAAAAAAGTCAAAAAAATAAACGGAGAAGGAGGGATTTGAACCCTCGCACCGCGCAAACGATCTACACCCTTAGCAGGGGCGCCTCTTCAGCCACTTGAGTACTTCTCCATATGCCTAAATTTAATCAAATATTAAATTTGTTGTACTTACGCACAACGCTTTATTATATTATCAAACATCCTGTTTAATGTCAATATCAAATTTATTTTTTTATTTTTTAGCGCCAACCTAACATACCAACCTATAATACATATTATATAATAAGAAAAAATATGTGTGGTTTTCTTTGCGTTCTTAATGTGATAAAATAAGACAAAGTTGGACATAAAACAAGCAGTGTATTATTACATTTTTATAAAGGGGGCATATATAATGAAGAAATTAACGATATGTATGTATGGAGCAGCCAGCAATGCTATTGATCCTTCTTATATTTCTGCTGGAGAAAATCTTGGCTACGAAATCGGTCGAAGAAAGCATCGTATGATTTATGGCGGCGGTTCCTCCGGTCTTATGGGCGCTTGCGCAAGAGGCATGAAATCAGCGAATGGAGAAATTATTGGAGTAGTTCCTACTTTTATGGATAAGGTTGAACCTATTTTTTATGACTGCACCAAATTGATTCGAACAGAAACTATGGCGCAGCGAAAGGAAATTATGGAAAATCAAGCAGATGCTTTTATTATTTGCCCGGGCGGTGTGGGGACCATGGATGAATTTTTCCAGATTATCACGCTTGCTCAGCTTCATAGAAAGCAAGCGCCTATTATTATCTATAATATAAATGGTTTTTATGATAACCTGATACAATTTATCCGCCAATCCATCGAAGCCGGTTTTATTAACGAAGATATCCTCGATTATTTCCATATTGGAACTTCTCCTGTCGAGATTATCGATGAAATAGAACGGACTCTCTAGGGTATACTATTTTAAACTGCAATATACACAAGGAGTTTACTTATAATGAACAAAAACCAGTTTAAGTCGAACCAGACTTATTTTACCATTTGTATATATACAATCTTTGTGATTGCCGCTGCCTGTATTATTATCCAATTGATTTTTAATTGGCATTCCTCAATCAAAATTTTCAAAGAATTTATTTCTCATATGTCTAGTTTTGTTTTGGGAATCCTTATTGCATTTATGGTAAATCCTCTGGTCTGCTATATTAATGAAAAAATATTAGATCAATATTTTCACTTAAAAAAAGTTAAAATCCGTAAATTGATTTCGATTTTGTTGTCATATCTTATTGTGATTGGCTTCATAATCATTTGTCTTATTTACGTCATTCCACAATTGATCAACAGTATTTCAGATTTGTCTACCACTTTGCCACTGATTTACAGTTCAATTTCCAGGTGGATGCGTACTTTTGCTTATAAAAATGATTTTTTAAGCAGCGACATGGTCAATAAGTTTTTGGGGAGCCTCACACCAAAAATTATGGAGTTTTCCACTTTGTTGGCTTCCAAATTAATACCGTGGCTGTATTCCGTTTCTCTGTCGATTATACAATGGTTTGTTACAATTATCTTTGCTATTGTGATATCCATTTATCTTTTATCAGATAAACATATTATTTTTAGATTCATCAAAAAGGTGTTATATGCTTTTTTTTCAGAGCAAACATCAAAGAATTTAATTCAGATCACAAAAAACTGCAACGATATCTTTACCGGATATATCATAGCAAAAGCAATTGATTCATTGATTATCGGAGTGTTATGTTTCATTATCATGAGTATTTTGCAATTGCCATATGCTATTTTGATCAGCGTTATTGTGGGAATAACAAACATGATCCCATATTTTGGACCATATATTGGCGCTTTGCCCGGAATATTTATCTTAGGAGTAGTTAGCCTGAAAAACGGGATTATTTTTGCAGTCATGATTCTTATTTTACAACAGTTTGACGGATTGATTCTTGGTCCCCGCCTTCTTGGAAACTCCACGGGAGTCCGTCCAATCCTCATATTATTTGCCATCATATTCGGCGGAGCTTATTTTGGGGTTCTTGGAATGTTTCTTGGAGTGCCGGTAATTGCTGTTGTACAATATTTGCTGTCATTATTAATTGACAAACGCTTAAAAGAAAGAGATATAACAAATCTATAATCTAAAATTCAAGTCTCAGCGCGGCGGCGCCTTTATTAAAGGAAATCCAAATGCGCTGAGACTATTCTTTCATAAAAATATAAAATTTCTTAAATTTTTTTAAAAAAAGACTTGCCTTTTTTGTTTTCTTATTATATAATCATCTTTGCGTTGAAAAATAAATGAATATGCGCTGTTAGCTCAGTTGGTAGAGCACCTGACTCTTAATCAGGGTGTCCAGGGTTCGAGCCCCTGACGGCGCACTAGGAACACTGTTTTTTGCGGGTTAGCCGTGGGGGACGGTGTTTTTTTGTAAAATCCCGAAAAACAAGTATTCATGCGGTTTTTGGAACTTGATATTATCCAATCTAATCTTTCTAATATTTTTCCCTATATCTATACCAACTTGCTTTATTTTTTGTTTCATCTCACACCCATTTCTGAACCCAAATGTATTCTTTTGTGGTATCATATACAAAGATAATACGGATAAAGAGGAGGAAGCCATGGAATTTATATTCAACATGAACAATCAATTTTCACTGATGCATAATCTTGTCTTTTTTGTACAGATCCTGATAGCGTGTGCCTGTGGCGCGTGCATCGGTTTTGAGCGAAGCTGGCGGCTCAAAGAAGCAGGGATACGTACACACATTATCGTCTGCTGTGCCTCTGCACTTTTGATGATCGTGTCAAAGTACGGATTTGCCGACCTTGTAGATCAGAGCGGAAACCTTTTTAGCGGTGTTCGCGACGCCGATCCGTCCCGTATTGCGGCACAGGCAGTCAGCGGCATCAGCTTTTTAGGAGCCGGGGCCATATTCCGCCATAAAAATATTATAAAGGGCTTAACTACTGCGGCAGGGATCTGGGCAACAGCAGGGATTGGTCTGGCAATCGGTGCAGGGATGTACTGGATTGGTTTATTTTCTACCTTATTGATTGTATTGATCCAAGTGATTATGCACAAGTTCACTTATGGAACCGACGCATTTGTACTTAATGCTCTGGAGTTTGTCGTAAATGACAAGGCGAAATTTGCAGCTTGCTGGCAGGAGATAGAAAAAGAGTTAAACGGTAAGATCATGGATTTTAATATCAGCAAGGAAGGGAAGGATCTTACAAAGTTTAATATCCATCTCCGGACCAAGGACGCCGTCACTATGATGGAATTACAAAATATTATGGACAGCCATAAAGAAATCCTTACGGCATCTACAAGTTACCTATAGAATCCTATAGATTCAGTACATATTATTGACGATGTGAGATTACATTATTTCACATCGTCATAATTATTTTATATTGACAATTCGTTATTTTATGATATAGTGTAAATACACTATAAGGAGATCATTATGTCGAATGTTAAAAAAAAGAACACATCCTGTATCTGCATCAATATCAGGCGGGCGGCCAATGAATTAACCAATTATTATGACAAGATAATGGAACCCTTAAACATAACCATCACCCAATTTTCCATTATGAGCAGTTTGAAAACCCTTGGCAATTGCTCTGTCAGCGACCTGGCCCAACATATGGGTTTGGAGCGAACCACGATGGTACGAACCATCAAACCATTATTTAAAAAGGGATTGATCGAAGATGTCTCCGAAGAAGGGAGAAGAAGCCGCAGTCTGCAACTTACTCAAAAAGGAATAGACACCTACCAAAAAGGCAGACCTCTGTGGGAAGAGGCTCAGGCACACGTAGCTGAAATACTTGGAGACGACAACATTAAGGCAATCTATAATATTGCAGATCATTTTAACAATAGAATCCTATAAAAGGAAAATGTGCTCACAATATGCTCTTTAGAAAGGCCCATAATTTTTTTGTAAAGCTGATTTTAAGGAGCAATATTTTTTAAACAATATAGTGTATATACACTTTATAAAGGAGGAGTCCCTATGAATTATACCGATGCAATTCGAGAATATGCTCTAAATATTGGCTTTACTAAAATTGGATTTACAGACGCCAGAGATCTTGACGGGTACATAAAAGAACTTCGTTCCAGAGGAAAATATTATAAACTCTGGCAAAAAAAATTAGGCGATGGAGCCAGGATTTCTAAGCATATGAAAAACGGGAAAACGCTCATTGTCCTGGCATACGATTACGGGCAAAAAAGTTATCCGGATAATCTTACAAAAATGATAGGAAGAGCATATCTTTCCAGAAGCTATCTCCCTCTTCCAGATTCTTCAAACGGCGCAATGCTCCATTTATTTGAAAATTTTTTGACTAAAAACGGAATACAATTTGTGAGAGATGAAAACAAAATTCCAATGCGATGGGCGGCGGCAAAAGCAGGCGTGGCAAATTTCGGGAAAAATAATTTTACTTATGTGGATGGAGTTGGTTCTTTTGTCATTTTATATGGATATATTATCGATAAAATTTTAAAATATGATACTCCGTCTTTTCAAAATAAATGCCCGAAAGGATGTAGGAAATGCATTGACGGCTGTCCGACAAAAGCGCTTTATCAGCCGTTTCATCTAAATCCTTCCCGCTGTATCGGATATAACAACTGGATCCGAAGAAGTGATCGATTGGCCCCCGACGAGATGACCATTCCGGAAGATATCCGGAAAAATATGGGATGCCATATACATGGCTGCGATATCTGCCAGGAAGTCTGCCCGAGAAATGCAATCAAAAATAAAAATAAGAATCCTAAAGACAGATATATCGAACAGATTAAAGAGGATATCACCCTCCCAAACCTGCTTCATATGCCGGATGGTTTTTACGAAAGCCGAGTTTATCCTATCATGCATAATTATCTTAAAGAGAAAGAATATTTCCAAAGAAACGCAGCAATCGCAATGGGAAACTCCTCAGATAAAAAATATCTTTCTGAATTGGAAAAAGAAAAAAATAATCCTAACGAAATGATAAGATTTTATGTAAACTGGTCCATCCAACAATTGAAAAATATATAAAGCAATTGCCAGAATTATAAACAAAAAGGAGGAAACATCAATGATTTACAGCAGTTATATCATGGAAAATCAGGCGCTCTCACGAGTCGCTGCCGAAATGTGCGTTGCAGCCAGAACTGCGCCAAAAGCGAGAGGAATCGACTATATCCATACTTTATTTCTCACTGGAGCTGATAAAGACAATCTGGAAAGAAAAATGCGCGAAATTGGTCAAAGAAAAGAATCTGAAATTGGCCCTTGGTATAAAAGAGACGCAGACAATCTTCATTGCGCACACGGAGTTGTTTTAATCGGAGCAAAAAGAAGGACAGTGCGCGGACTCAAAGAATGCGGATACTGTGGTCATGGTACTTGTGCAGAATGTTTAAAATCCGGAGGGTGCTGCTCCTTTATCCCCCTTGATTTAGGGATTGCGATCGGTTCTGCCTTGTGCGTATGCACAAATGCAAAAATTGACAGCAGAGTTATGATGTCCGTCGGCAAAGCGGCGGAAGAAATGTCTTATATCAATGAAGATATCATGTGAATAGCAATTCCAATGAGTGTCTCCGGCAAAAATATTTTCTTTGACCGATAAAGACGAACAATAATACATAATAAATTCATAAAAAAACTCCGGGATCAGGCTTTTACTTATTTGCTCATGAAACCTGAACCGGAGTGCTCTCTTCTTTTTCGTATGATACATTTTTTCATGGTTCTATTCTTGACTCTCTTCATATGGGATAAATTCTATTAAATCTTCTATATTGCAATTTAACACAGTACAAATTCGTGCCAAAACTGCCGTATCTAAACGTGTGACCTGATTGTTACAATAATGGTTGATCTGTGTTCTCTGCATTTCCGCCCTCTGAGACAGCTTATTTTTGCTGATCCCTTTTTCTTTTATCAGCTCATCTAATTTTATGTTAATATAACCAAACTTTCTGTCTTCCATATAACTTATACTTTCTTAATTAAAATTATTTCCCTAAAGGAAATATGTACTTCAAAAACTTTACAGTGCATTTTCATTTTTCTTTAATCTAAGTATAAGGAAAACAGAATAGTTATATAAGTTCTTAAAAATCTTGTGCAAGATTTTACACATAAAATATGAGCTTTTAATTTTTTTCTTCCGGAATATATTCTAACAAATCCTCTATAGAACAATTTAAAACAGAACAAAGGCGGGCAAGAACATCCTTATCTAAACGAGTAACCTTATTATTGCAATAATTGTTAATTTGAGTTCTTTGCATTTCTGCTCTCTGGGATAACTTATTTTTACTCATCTCCCTCTCTTTGAGTAATTTATCCAATTTTATATTAATATAACCATAATTTCTGCTTTCTATAACATATTTACTCTCTAACGTGTTAAAATTATAAAATCCCATCAAAAAGATATTGACGAGATTAGTATACAAAAGTTAGAATAGTTTTATAAGTTGTAAGAAATCTTGTGCAAGATACCGCACATGATTTCATAGTTCCATGCTTCATCTATTTTATTAACATAAATTTATGTGGAGCAAAGCTGTGAAAGGTGGTTAAAAATGGTTAAAATGAATCCTGACAAGAAAAACAAAAAAGGTTTCCATCATTTTTTTGGAAAATACTCAATTTTTGCTCACATTAGTTATCTCATATTATTTATTTTCCCTTATCCGGGAAAACTCAGTGAACCATTCTTTTCTATTTATCTTTTTATTTTCTTCGCATTATTTATAAGCAGTATTGTTGCGATCGCTCTTGAGAATATATTAGAAAAGGAACCTTATAATTTTGGAAAGCCTCGTAATTTTGTAGATGTAGAGGAATTAGAAAGTATTATAGACCAGTTAAGAAATTCTCCGGATAACAATGAACAAAAAAGTGTGTAGGCTCTACGAAACCTACACACTTTTTTTCTGTTTTTTTCAGATCATATATTTATAATTTATTGATTATTTTTGTTACTTCCTGGAGACATTCTAAAGTTTCGCAAATCCACTTCCATATCCCTCGTTTGCTAAAGCTTTTTCTTTGGATATTCCACTGAATACGACCGCACAAATTCATAATAATCTCCTTTTCCTAAGATTTGATCTTCTCTTTTGATTTAATCTTCTCTTTTTAAAAACTGTCCTCTTTCATATTATAAACGCTGATGAATCCGGAGAGAGTGAAGCCCGTCAAGGACGAACCGCTGCCATCTTACAGATTGGATTTCCCTTCGCCACAAACTTTTCTTCGTACTCTGTCATGACATTTCCTTCCAGATATTGACTGTGATGAAGGTCGAATGTACAGATTTTTAAATCCCAGCCTGCTTCCTTTACCTCTTCTAAGGAAAAATCAAAAAGCCCTCTGTTATCTGTTTTAAAGACGATCTCTCCATTTTCTTTTAAAATCTTCTCATACCTTTCTAAAAACTGCCTGGAAGTAAGCCTCCTTTTGGCGTGTCTGTCCTTTGGCCAAGGATCTGAAAAATTTAAGTAAATCTGTTCTACTTCCCCTGCTTCAAAAATATCGACAATATTTTCTGCATCCATCCGTATAAAACGCAGATTGTCAAGCGGTTCTTCCTCCATTTTTTCAAGAGCTCTCACCAATACCGAAGAATATTTTTCGATTCCAATAAAATATATGTCCGGGTTCTTTTTTGCCATCTCCATAATGAACTTGCCCTTCCCCATGCCAATTTCAATCTGAAGGGGTTTCCCTTTGGTGATCTGTTCCTTCCATTGTCCTTTATAGGAAGAGGCGTTCTTTATCGTATATTCATTTGCGGCAATGGTTTCCCTTGATCCCTTTACATTTCTTAATCTCATAATAAAACCTCTCATTATTATTATATGCAAATATTCCAATTCCGCCCTTATGAACTTCTTTTTGACTTTCAGACCTTTGTATCATAAACTTTCTATGTTTTTTTTTCAATTATTTTTTGCTTTCATAGGCAAAATGCTATATACTAGTCTAAGGATCAATTTATCATGTCATACAAAAAGGAGAAACTGAAATGAAACGAATGATTTCAATCATTTTGGCTCTTTGCCTTATCTTAAGTCTGGCTTGTACCGGCTATGCGCAAAAAGCTTCTTCGCAGGAAGGTACCACAGAGCAGGCGAAGCAGGATAAAGAGTCCAAATCATCCCAACCTGCTGTATCAGAATCCTCGGAAAATGAAAGTAACGCTGACAACCCTATCGGAGATAATTCTTCTTACTATAATATTAAGGATTTCAAGGAACCACCAACGATCTCAGCGGAATCTGCTATTTTGATCGATGCGGCGAGCGGCGCTGTAATATACAGCAAAGAAGCGGATGCAAAGCGATATCCTGCAAGTATTACAAAGGTAATGACCGCTTTACTCACCATTGAAAATTGCAGTATGGACGATATTGTCACTTTTTCTGACAGCGCCGTAAACGGCATTGAAGCCGGAAGCAGCTCTGCCGGCATTAATGTGGGGGCAAAGCTCACCGTAGAAGATACCCTATATGCCATGATGCTCGTATCAGCCAATGAAGCGGCGGCGGCTCTTGCAGAACACGTAGGCGGTTCCATTGATGAATTTGCCAAAATGATGACGGAACGCGCCGAGGAATTGGGATGTACCAAAACAAACTTCACCAACCCTCATGGTCTGCCGGATGAAAATCATTATACCAGCGCCCATGATATGTCTTTGATCGTCAAACAGGCGATGAAGTATGATGAATTTCGCAAAATAGCCGGTACGATTACATATACTTTAGAAAAAAGCGACACGCTTCCTGAAACTTTAGAGTTATGGAACCACGCTAAGATTCTTCGTGAAAGCAGCGAACACTACTATCAATACGCCGAAGGCGCAAAAACAGGTTTTACTCAGGCTGCCTTAAACACTTTAGTATCCTATGCGAAAAAGGGTGATGTTGAACTGATCTGCGTTGTATTAAAAGATTATGGTGC
Organism: uncultured Eubacterium sp.; assembly: GCA_964555015.1. Classification (GTDB taxonomy): domain Bacteria; phylum Bacillota; class Clostridia; order Lachnospirales; family Lachnospiraceae; genus Anaerobutyricum. The sequence continues at coordinate 9,188 of CAZKQV010000034.1, forward strand.
AGAAAACAGTTATAAGGATTCCACCTCACTTTATAAATGGGGATTTAAAAAGGTAAAAGCTCTTAGATCTTTGGAAAACTATGATTTAGATTCTGCACTGGCGTCCTGCCCTGATATCAATCAGACTACCTTAAAGTCTATTCAGAGCCTGGATTATACTTTTAATAAAGACTATTACACTTTGGTAAAATCTTCTTTTGATGAAGAAACCGTATCCGAACAATTTATTTTTGATGAAGATAAAAATACCGGTTTACTCGGTTATATCCAAATTACCTCCAAAGATCAGGTGATTGGAAAATGTCCTGTCACTTATGACATTACCACAGATAACGCAGTACGTTATCTTAATGGAGATCCTCCATTAAAAAATACCTCTTCTTCCAATTCCGGAACAGCCCAAAAGACTCGCTCTGTTTTGGATAAGATTTGCCAGGCTATTAGTCCAAATCTTACAAAAAGAGGGCTTGTTGTCTGTGCGATGTCTATTTTAATCATCCTTATTATTATTGTGATCGTTATTCGAAACATTGTCAAAAAAATCAAACGAAAAAAAATCGCAAAACAGGGAAGAAGAGCCAGCCACAGAGAACAGCAAAAAGAGGCGCCACAGCAAAAAACAAACCAAAATGATTCTTCCGAATCAAAAGAGACCGGGTCAAAGGAGGATCCACCGGTACAAAGAAAACGAAGACACAAAGGTTAAAAAATAAACCTAAAATAAGACCGTCGTGCTTAACATAATTGATTGCTGTCTAAAACAGAGTATCCATTAATGAAGGCACAGCGGTCTTATTTCTTATTTTTGATAAATCATATTTATATTTGATCCATCTTATTTATAATTTTATATCCTTATTTCTATTCTTTAAATTATATTCCGCTAAATTTTATATTTCCCTAAATTATTTTGACGGTACAATCTTATCTTTTCCGCCCATATATGGACGAAGCACTTCCGGAATGTTAACGGATCCGTCTTCATTTAAATTATTCTCAAGGAATGCAATCAACATACGAGGTGGAGCGACTACCGTATTGTTCAGTGTGTGAGCAAAATACTTTCCGCCTTCTCCCACTACCCTTATTTTCAGTCGCCTTGCCTGAGCGTCTCCAAGGTTGGAACAGCTTCCCACCTCGAAATACTTTTTCTGGCGAGGGGACCATGCTTCCACATCAATAGACTTCACCTTAAGATCCGCCAAATCTCCGGAGCAGCATTCCAGAGTTCTTACCGGGATATCCAAAGAACGGAATAAATCTACTGTATTCTGCCACAATTTATCAAACCACATCGGGCTTTCTTCCGGCTTACATACTACGATCATCTCCTGTTTTTCGAACTGATGGATCCGGTATACGCCTCTTTCTTCGATACCATGAGCTCCCTTTTCTTTTCTGAAACAAGGAGAATAAGAAGTTAAGGTTTTCGGAAGAGTCTCTTCCTTAATTACAGTGTCGATAAACTTACCAATCATGGAATGCTCACTGGTACCGATCAGATATAAATCTTCTCCTTCAATCTTATACATCATGGCATCCATCTCTGCAAAACTCATTACGCCTGTCACAACATTGCTTCTGATCATAAAAGGAGGAACGCAATAGGTAAATCCCCTGTCAATCATAAAATCTCTTGCATAAGAAATAACTGCGGAATGAAGTCTTGCGATATCTCCCATGAGATAATAAAATCCATTTCCCGCAACCCTTCTGGCGCTCTCTAAATCAATGCCGTCAAGGCGTTCCATAATTTCCGTATGATATGGAATATCGAAATCCGGAACCACTGGTTCTCCAAATCTTTCCACTTCCACGTTTTCCGAATCATCCTTTCCGATCGGTACGCTGGAATCAATGATATTTGGAATCACCATCATGATTTTGGTAACTTCTTCATTTAATTTGCTTTCCTGCTCCTCCAACTCAGCAAGACGGGCAGCATTTTTAGTTACCTGTTCTTTTACTGCGCTAGCTTCCTCTTTTTTCCCCTGAGCCATCAAAGTTCCAATCTGTTTTGATATCTTCTTTCGGTTGGCTCTTAGGTCATCCGCCTCCTGCTGGGTCTCTCTTCTTTTTACATCAAGAGCAATCACCTCGTCTACCAAAGGAAGTTTCTCATCCTGAAACTTATTTCTAATGTTCTGTTTTACAATCTCAGGATTTTCTCTTAAAAATTTAATGTCTATCATTCTTTCCCTCCTAAATCTTCCGGGATAATAATTTTTATTCCAGAAGGTATGATTTCTATATCAAGTGGAAGCCCGTCTTCCAGTTTTTCGCCGTCAAAATCTACTTCTACTATCTGATCCGAAAGATTCTCCACCTTTAGCTTTGTTGTCTGGTAATATTCCACGCAAGGGTGGTTCACATGATCTCCGGAAAGTAAACTAATCAATAATGGAGTGACCTGTAAAATATCCATCTTTTTAATGATAATCAGATCAAATACGCCGTCAGAAGTAGAGGCTAACGGAGCAATTTCACGAAAACCGCCAACACTTTGAGAGTTAGTGACCATGAACAGCAAAATTTCTTCTTCAAACTCTTTTTCATCGGTATGGAATCTCAAATTCAAAATATTGGAAAACTGTCTTGGCAGATCTAGGGCTCCCTCTACATAATAAGCCATTTTACCCATGGCAGCCTTTTTATCTTTGGCAACCTTAAATCCAACATCCGAAAAAAGTCCTGCTGCGACAACATTAATAAAATATTTGTCATTTACCTTGCCGACATCCACTTTCTTTGTTTGGAAATGTTTTATCATACTGCAAAATGGCCCTACCTCCTGAGGCAGTTTCAAATAATTTGCAAAATCATTTACAGTGCCAGCGGAAATCACTGCAACAGGAATATTACTTTTTCCAATCATTAAACCGTTAATCACTTCATTTAACGTACCATCTCCACCAACGGCAACGACAAAATCGTATTCATTTTCTTTTAAAGAAGCAGCTTTATTCAGTGCATCATTCTGTTTTTCCGTATAATAAATATCAATAGTATTGCAAATCTGGTCAAAAACCAAATTACCTATAATATTTTTTATCTTATTAAGAAAATTTTGTCTTCCAGAAGATGGATTGATAATAAAAAGTCCTTTCATACGTCTTTCACCATAAATCCTTTTATATGCTCTGTACTTCTTACAGTATTATACACACCGAATTAATAAAAGTCCATCCTTTTCTCCTCAATGATTTTAGCCGCCGCTGGCAAACAAGCATTATTTCGAAGCAACACCTTTTCAAACATCGAAGGCCGAAAGGAACAAAACCGCTGCCCGCAAATAAAAAAATCCGAAAAATATCTCTCCATAAAATATCTTTCGGATTCTTTCCTGTCTAAATTCTATTATTCTAAATTTTATTATTTTTCACTTTCTTTTTTCCATTGTGTGAGCGCCCATTTCGCAAACTCTTTTTTCACATTCTTCCGATAACTTCTGCTAATTGGTATTTCTTTTCCACTATCCAAAGTAATTTTATCATATACAATTTCTCTGATCACCGGGTAATAAATCATATAACTGTTGTGGCATCGTAAAAAATCCATTTTAGACACTCTTTCAGAGATATCGTTTATTTTATCCCATATTTCGTATGTTCCCCAAACAGTCACTACTTTTGTGATGCGCCCGCTTCTCTCAAAATATCTGATTTCTTCTGCCTTTACCAAAAAATGTTTTCCTCCAACTGCTGAAAACAAGTATTTTTCCTCATATTTCTCCAAATTTCTTGCAGCTTTTCTCATAATATGGGGAATCCATTTTTCAAATTCACTTTTAAAAACATAATAAATATGATCGACACAATAAACTTCTGTAATATAATCACTGTGATTTGTCAAATATACAACCTGGCAGTTCTTCCATTTTTTATTCACAAAATCTCCCAGCCAAATTCCATTCTTCTTATAGCCTCTCTCCCAATCGTCCTCAAAAACGGTTTCCATAAAAATTAAATCTAAAGGCTCTCCGACATACTTCTCCAATTTATTCACCGAATAAAAATTTAATATTATGATTTCTTCCTTTGTCTTTTCCGCATACTTCTTTATTAATTCTTCTGCTTTTTTACACCATAATTTGTCATTGTCACAAATTCCTACTGTCATATCTCTCCTTTTAATCTATAGCATCCTAAATTGTTGATTAATTAAGCTTGCTTTCTATTTCTTTCTCCAGAACAGACCGATAACCACGCTCATTTCAGGAGAAGAATATGATTATATAGTATTTGCTTTTTTTCTTGCTTTATTTCAAAATATTGTTATAATAGAATTTGCGACTGAATTGCAAATTCAAGAAAAGGAGGCATTTATTTTGTCATACAGCACAAAGCAAAGGAGGCTTCTCCTTGATTATCTTTCCAACCATACAGACGAAAAATTATCGGCCAGACAAATCGCTTTTGCCCTCTCCCATGAGGACATCAGCTTAAGCGCTGTGTACCGCAATCTCTCTGCTTTAGAAAAGGCAGGAGCGATCAAGCGCTCGGAAGTCAGCAACAGCAGGGAAGTGTTTTATCAATATATTGACTCGGATCATTGTAAAGAGCACTTACATCTTTCCTGTAATAAATGCGGAAAGATCTTTCATATGAATGCAAAAGACAGCAACGCTTTTATAAAAATCATAGCGGAAAATGAGATGTTTGCAGTGGACAGAGTAAGAACTGTCGTCTACGGAATTTGCAAAAACTGTCAAAACAGCCCCGCATTATAAAAATCATAGATTCTAATGGAGATTTTAATTATGAAGAAATTAATTTCATTATTTACATTCCTCACATTAACACTAACTTTAACATTAACTTTATTGACAGCCTGTGGAAGCGCCGCAAATTCAGGAGATTCTTCTTCCGGTTCAGAAAATGAAAAAAACGGCGGCATCAAGATTGTTGCTTCCATATTTCCTGAGTATGACTGGGTTTGCGAAATAATAAAAGACAATGAAGATAACGTCGATCTTACTCTTTTGCTTGATAATGGCGTGGATCTTCACAGCTATCAGCCTACGGCGGAAGATATTATCACCATTTCAAACTGTGATCTTTTTATTTACGTTGGAGGAGAATCGGATCAGTGGATTACAGACGCTCTTTCAGAAGTATCAGACAAAGAAATAACTGTTATTAATCTATTAGAGGTTCTTGGAGATTCGGCCAAGGAAGAAGAAGTGATCGAAGGTATGGAATCTTATGAGGATTCCAGAGAAGGCGATGACGAAGAACCGGAATATGACGAACACGTATGGCTTTCTATAAAAAATGCTGAAATCTTTTGCCAGGTGATAGCAGATACGTTATCAGAAATCGATCCGGAACATGAAGAACTGTATTCCGGTAATGCAGCTTCTTACCTTAAAAAGCTTTCTTCCCTTGATGCCAGTTATCAGGATGTCGTCGATCATTCCCAAAAGAAAACCCTTCTTTTCGGCGATCGTTTTCCATTCCGTTATCTTACCGACGACTATGGCCTTGCGTATTACGCCGCCTTTAACGGCTGCTCTGCTGAAACAGAAGCAAGCTTTGACACCATCACCTTCCTTGCAAAGAAAGTGGATACTTTACAGCTTTCTTGCATTTTAACAATCGATAACGGAGACGAAAAGATTGCTAAGACCATCCTTTCCAATACTGCCAAAAAGGATCAGCAGATCTTAACGATTAACTCTCTCCAATCTGTGACTTCCGATGATGTCGAAAATGGAGTTACCTATCTTTCTGTCATGGAAGATAACCTTAAAGTTCTGGAAAAAGCATTACAATAGGAGGAGATTTTTATGGCTTTACTCACCTGTCAAAATCTTTCTTTAGGCTATGATGGAAAAGCTATTTTAGAAAACTTAAATTTTACAGTACAAAAGGGAGATTATCTTTGCATTGTGGGGGAAAATGGTTCTGGAAAAACCACATTGATGAAAACCCTTCTCGGCCTTCAATCCCCGATTTGCGGAGAAATTATCATGGGAGAGGGACTTCATAAAAATGAGATCGGTTATCTCCCCCAGCAAACCTATGTCCAAAAGGATTTTCCCGCATCCGTAAAAGAAATTGTTCTTTCCGGATGTCAGGGGCGATGCGGATTTCGCCCTTTTTATAATAAGGCAGAAAAAAACCTTGCCAAAGAATCCATTCAAAAGATGGGAATTTCTCATCTTGCCAATCATTGTTACAGAGAACTTTCCGGAGGGCAGCAGCAGCGGGTCCTTCTGGCAAGAGCGCTTTGTGCGACGCAAAAAATACTATTACTCGACGAACCGGTTGCCGGGCTTGATCCTAAAGTAACGGAAGAAATGTATCAATTAATCCACTCCCTTAACCGGAAGGATGGAATTGCCATCGTCATGATTTCCCATGATCTTACCGCTGCATTAAAATATGCCAGTCATATTCTTCATATCGGCAATTCTGTTTTTTTTGGGACCAAAAACGAATATCAAAAGATGAAACACGATATTTTGCCAGATGATTGAGAAAGGAAAAAAGACATGAACACAGCCATAGAGACCATAAAAATTTATCTGCAATATCCCTTTGTCCGATACGCTTTTATTGTAGGGATCTTGATTTCTTTTTGTTCTTCCATGTTGGGAGTCACTTTGGTATTAAAGCGTTTTTCTTTCATAGGAGACGGACTTTCCCATGTGGCTTTTGGCGCCATCGCCATTGCGTCCGTATTGCACATATCCAATGATATGCCCCTGATCTTAGTAATCACCATTGTGTGCGCGATCTTACTTTTGCGTACCGGACAAAATACGAAAATAAAAGGGGATGCGGCAATCGCCATGATTTCTGTCGGCGCATTAGCGATTGGATACCTGCTGATGAATATTTTCTCCACTTCAACCAATCTGGCAGGCGACGTATGCAGTACGCTGTTTGGCTCCACTTCCATTTTAACTTTGACCCAAACCGAAGTGTGGCTCTGCATCCTATTATCTCTGGCAGTGGCGGCAATCTTCATCTTTTTTTACCACAAAATCTTTGCTGTCACCTTTGACGAAGATTTCTCCAAAGCCTCCGGAACAAAGGCAGGCTCTTATAATCTTCTCATCGCCGTCATTATTGCCGTCATCATCGTACTTGCCATGAATCTGGTGGGCTCCCTTCTGATCTCCGCATTGGTAGTATTTCCGGCTCTCTCGGCAATGCAGATTTTTAAAAGCTATAAAAGCGTTACCATCTGTTCCGCCGTTTTTAGCGTCATTTGTGCGGCAATGGGAATTTTAATTTCCATTCTTGTCGGAACTCCGGTTGGCTCCACCATCGTCGCAGCAGATATCCTTGGATTTCTTCTTTTTTACTTTGCCGGCGCTCTGGCAAGAAGGATATGATTTAAAACAGGGTCATGGTTTCATTCATACTTCCGGTTCGGTATCCCTGCAGATCCATTGTAATGTAAGAAAAACCATATTCTTTTAAGGATTTTATGATTTCCACTCGATTTTTTAATAATTTTTCAAATTCCTCCGGCATCACTTCAATTCTTGCCATTTTATCATGGATACGAACGCGGAGCTGATGAAATCCCAGATCCAGGAGTAATTGCTCCGCCTGATCTACCATGGCAAGTTTTTCTTTTGATATCGTCTCTCCATACACAAATCTGGAAGATAGGCAGGCAAAGGATTGTTTATCCCAGGTATTAAGGCCCATCTCTTTGGAAAGGGTACGTATATCGTCTTTTGTCAAGTGGCTGTATCTAAGGGGACTTTTGATTCCCAATTCTGCCACTGCATTAAGTCCCGGGCGATAATCTCCGTTATCATCCATATTCGATCCTTCCGCAATCGCCGCCATATTTTCCTGTTTGGCAATTTCTATCATTTTTTCAAACAGCTCCCGTTTACACAGATAGCATCGATTCCTGGGATTCTCACAAAATCCTTCAATCTCCAGTTCTTCTGATTCCACGACGATATGCCGTATTCCTTCTTCATTACAGAACTTCTTTGCCTCTTCCAGCTCTCTTTTTGGAAAAGAACAAGACATCGCCGTTACGGCAATACAATGATCTCCCAATAAGTCATGGGCTGTTTTTAATAAAAAGGTAGAATCCACTCCGGAGGAAAACGCAATTAAAACACTGCCCAATTCTTTTAAATAATTTTGTAATGTCCTAAACTTTTTTCTTTGTTCTGCGGATAATGTAAAATCACTCATATGCAAATTCCCTTTTCTAAAAATTCATCCAATAAGTTTCTATTTCTATATCTGCCCAACCAGATCCTTCACCACTTCCCCTGCGATGATCAAACCGGCCACGGAAGGCGCAAAAGAAACGCTTCCCGGAATATCCCTTCGAACGGTGCATTTTCTTTTTGTCCCCGGAGGGCACACACAGTTTGTCCTGCAGCTGATCGACAGATCATCAATTGGGCGTTTTGGCTCTTCTTCCGAGTACACTACTTTCAGTTTCTTTACTCCCCTTTTTTTTAATTCCCGTCTCATCACTTTAGCCAGAGGACACATTTTTGTCTGATAAATGTCTGCGACCTGAAATTTGTCCGCATCTAATTTATTTCCTGCTCCCATACAGCTAATCACCGGCACATTATTTTTTTGAGACTGCATGATAATTTCTATTTTGGCAGATACCGTATCCACAGCATCCACCACATAATCATATTTATCAAAAGCAAACTCATGAGCATTTTCCGGGAGAAAGAAACATTTGTGTATATCAACTTTCACATCCGGATTAATCTCTAACATCCGCTCCTTCATCACGTCCACTTTATATTTTCCGATGGTTTTCCTTGTGGCAATAATCTGACGGTTTAAATTTGTCAAACAAATCTTATCGTCATCGATCAGATCAAATGCCCCCACTCCGCTTCTTACGAGGGCTTCACAAACGTATCCTCCCACGCCTCCTATTCCAAAAACTGCAACCTTAGACTTTGCAAGGCGATTCATTCCATCTTTTCCTAAAAGTAATTCTGTTCTTGAAAACTGATCCAACATAACTTCTCTCCATCTATTATTTTATTATTCTTTTTTATTTATTATTATAATGCGGCCCCTGTAAAACAAGGAGAATCCTCGATCATTATATCAAACAAACTCATTATATCATATGAAGTAAAACTATGTTGCAAACAGTTCCAAGCGCTATAGATAACAATGTATTATGTCTCCATTTATAACTGATTCCCACCACCAAAACAGAGATCAATTCTGCGACTCCATATTCCTGAAAATCTGTAAATACATCTTTTAGACAATAGACGATCAACACCGCCATGATAGCCGATGGCAATATACTCCCCAGGCTGATCAATGTTTCCGGCATCTTTTTCTCATTGCGAAAAATAAAAAAGGGAAGCGCCCGGAGCAAAAAAGTAATGATTGCAGACAGGATGATAACCGAAAAAATCCAGAACCTACTCATTTTTCTTTCCTCCCCACTGTCTAAAAAGCAAAATTCCCGATACCATCAGCAGCGCCGGCAGCATAAAATTCTGCGCTCCAAATAAAAAAAGACATAACATAGCAACAATCAGTCCTGTCAAAGCGGGAATGTACTTATCCGTTTTTTCCCACTGATCCAGAAAGATAATGATAAACAACGCCGTCATACAAAAATCAATCCCCTCCAGATCAACGGGAATGACCTGTCCAAGCACCCCTCCAATGACTGCCCCAATCATCCAATAACATCTTGAAAAGAAAGCCACTAAGAGCATGGCGTCCTCTTTTTCCTTTCCCTCAAGTTCCATCGTTAGATTCACCGCATAAGTCTCATCCGTCATGGTATGTATCATATAGGGGAGTCTTTTTCCCATCTTTCGAAACTCACGGATAAATGTCAAACTATAAAATGATTGACGGCTATTTAATAACAGCGCGGCTACGCCAATCGTCACAAGGGAAGCTCCGCTGCTTAAAAAGGTAATCAGCAAAAACTGAAAGGCGCCCGTATACACCGTCAAGCTGATCAACAAAGAATAATACCATCCAAATCCGGACTCCTCCATCATGATCCCATAGGCCATACTGACAAACAAATAACTGCACATTATGGGAATCGATTTTATAAATGCATACTTAATCACATCTTTTTTCATTGAATTACGCCCATTTTTCAAAAACTTCATAGGATACTGATACTGTGTTTCTATATCTATTCCAAACGAAGAATGGCGGCGGAACATTACTCCGCCGCCCACTTTAAGGATATTTTACAACACGAATGAATAATAACACTATTTACCTACTATGTCAATATGTTGTTTCTTGTTTCTAAGTTCTTCGTTTGCTTTTTCCACATTTAATCTTGTAAGAATAATTGTGATAAGAAGGTTAAAGATCATAGGCAGCCACAGATACATGATATGAAGCATATTGATACAAGATGCAGACTGAGTTGCAGCTCCTCCCACATATCCGCTAAAAGCTAACAACCATCCTGCAAGGGCAGTACCGATACCGCCGCCAACCTTTGTCCCAAAGGAAGTGCAGGAATACATGGTTCCATCCACACGTTTTCCGGTCTTTAAGTAGGTGTACTCCGATGTTGTCGCAATTAACGCATTCATATCCCCCTGCAAAGGGCTCATGCCGAATGCTGAAATTGCCGTACAGGCAAGCATTAACGGAACACTTCCCATATATCCGGCAGCCACCACGCCCAAACGTCCGATCGTTCCGATCATATAACCATAGATATTTAACTTATACATTCCCTTAAATTTCGCAACCAAGGTTGGTGTAAATAAAAGTCCAAGTATCATTGGAATATTAATTGCCCATGAGAACACTCCAAGAAGATTTGCATTTTTTAACACATATGTCATGAAATAAATTCCCATGTTCAATGTTGCAGAATAAATCTGCATTAAAAGATAAGAGCCGCAGATCATTAAAAAATATTTGTTTTTCGCAAGCAGTTTGAAAGCGTCAATTAAACTGTATTTTTCTTCCTGTACTTCTTCCTCCAATACTTCTCCTTCTGAGAGTTCTTCCTCGGGCAGCTCTTTTACCGACATGACAGAAATCGTATTGGAAATCAGGCCCACGATCGCATAGATCACAGCGACGGTTCTCCACGCTGCGGTGCCTCCTCCAAAATAAGCTACGATACCCACGGTTATCGTCTGGATCAGCATACTCGTTCCAAATGCAAACATAAAACGAATCGATCCCATCTGTACTCGCTCATGATTATTTTTGGTGATCAGCGCCGTCAACGCTGAATAAGCAATATTATTTGCTGTATAAAAACCGGCGTTCAAAACTGTGTAGGCAATGAAAAACCACGCATATTGAGCAACCGGACTAATTCCTGCCGGTATAAAGAAGATCGCCACTAAGCAGAGCGCACATCCAAAATAGCCATAAAACATCCAGGGACGTGCTTTTCCCATCTTACTGTGAGTTTTATCAATTAAAGAACCAAAAAAGATATCGCTTACACCGTCAAATAATTTTGATACCGCAATCAAAGTTCCCACAATACCGGCATTCATCCCAACCGTATCCGTTAAGAAAATCATGACAAAGGCCGATAACAGCGCATAAACCACATTACCTGCAATATCTCCGGAACCATAACCAACTTTGTTATACCACTTTAAATAAGTTTTTTCGTTCATTATCCTATACCCTTTCTTTATTTTGTCTCCAATTTCATGCTGATTGCAAATGTAAATTTCTCATCATTAAATCTGTATTTTTCCTTTGGTCTTGGACCGCAGCTATTAGAACCGATTCCATTTTGTTTATAATCAAGATTCAAAACAGTACTTCCACAAGGAACTAATTCATAATTGTGTTTTTTCTCCGTAAGCTCTTCCTGCGTATAGAACGAAGCGTTAAATGAGAAGGTGGTATCGCCATACGCTTTCACTTTCCTCTCTTTGCTTTGCAATATCACATAATCGCATCCGTTGTGGCTTCCATTTTCCTGGGGCTTTAAATAATCTTCATGCAAATGGGACACGGCGGAGGAGTATATTCCATGACTGGACGCCCTGCATTTATCCTCGTAACTTTCCTCCGGTCCATTGCCATAATACGTTACAAAATTCATATCCTCCGGGAAAAAGAGGCGCAGTCCAAATCTCGGAAGCTCCGGAAAATCCATATTTCTTACAACATCCATCTTGACGGAAATCTGCCCGTCATTATTGATTTTCCAGACAGCCGAAATATTTAACATTCTTTGGACAGAAACGGCCGATAATGACATCTGAGCGCAGATCTTCATTCCTTCTTTTGTGAGAGTATAGCTTGTGGTATAGGCCCTTGAGACTGCGCGGTCATAGACCGCTTTTTGCCACTCCAGTTTAATATACATATCATTATCCGTTGGCGCTCTCCATACGTTAAGCTCCATTGGCCTATCCAGGAACTTCTTTCCGTTTACAGTAAGCTGGTCAAAGGTTCCTTTTAATTTGTTATATTCATATACAAATGTTTTTCCTTCCACAACCAACTGTTCGTCATTTTCGAAAACCTTTAATTCAGGAAGGTTGCATGAGTTACTTTGAGAAACTTTCTTCCACCCTAAACTAATCTGATTTCTGCCGTCTTCATTTTTAAGAAGTATTTCATCAAAACCAAGACAATACCCCGAGCTTCGGAAAGGTTCTCCCTCCTTAAGGCTATAGTAGATCTTCAAGTATGCGCGTCCCGCTCTTGGGATTTGTACCGGAATATTAATACTTCCGGTCTGCTTAGGAAGAATAGAAGGAATTTCATTTTCCCTGATTCTGGCGGTCTTTAATATTTTTCCATCCACATTTAATTCATAAGAAATCTTTAAATAATCCTTCAAATCCACATAATTCATCTCATTTTTTAAAACGGCAATTCCAGAATTTTGATCATAGGAAACCACCCTCGCCGGACGATGAACATTCTTATACTCCAAAAGCCCTTTGTGAGGGGTTCGGTCCGGAAATACAAGCCCATCCATGCAGAAATTTCCGTCATGAGGATACTCATTATGGTCGCCGCCATAATAATAAATATCTTTTCCTTTTTCATTTTTTCCCTTGTAAATGGCATGGTCGCACCATTCCCATACAAATCCCCCGCAAATGCAGTCATAGGTTTCGATCAATTCAAAGTAATCTTCATAATCTCCCGCTCCGTTTCCCATGGAATGGCTGTATTCACACATAATATACGGCTTATCCGGATTTCCCTTCGCATAATCAATGACTTCCTGAAATCCGGGATACATACGACTGTACAAATCAATATTGGAATAATCATATTTTCTTTTCCGGCCTTTATAGTAAGCGCTTTCATAGTGGGTCAGTCTGCTTTGATCGTAATGTTTTGTCCATTCCAAAGCTTTCTCAAAAGTACATCCATACCCACACTCATTTCCCATCGACCAAATCACTACGCAAGGACGATTTTTATCCCTTTCCACAAGCTTTTTAATCCGATCAAGGGTTGCTTCATCAAACTCCGGATTATCCGAGATTAACTCATTCCACCTGCTTGCACGTTCTTCATCTGTATCATTGCTGTAACAGAGCATCCAAGGTCCGTGGCTTTCATTGTCCGCCTCATCAATCACAAAAAATCCATAGCGGTCGCACATCTGATAAAACATCGGCTGATTCGGATAATGACTGGTACGAATCGCATTAAAATTATGCTGTTTCATCAGCATCATATCCTTTTTCATCTGTTCCACGCTGATTACAAATCCCGTCACAGGATCCGAATCATGCCTGTTGACACCGCGGAATTTTACAGGAGCGCCATTGATATATACTATATTATTTTCAACATGGATTTCACGGATCCCCAGCTGCTCTGTGATCACCTCATGTTCCGTTTCCAGAACTAAAGTATATAAATATGGCTGTTCACTATTCCATAAATGCGGATTTAGAATTTCAAATTTAGTATCTCCTTCATATACAAATTCTTGAACAATGGTTCCTTCCTCATCATAAACCGTAGCTTTCACCGGAACTGTCTGATCCATATAAGTGGTCTCAATGCTGATCTTGGCAAATTCTTTCTCTATCTTTGTATGGATGAAATAATCATAAATTCCCTGCTCCGGTCTTTTCAGCAAATAAACATCCCTGAAAATACCGCTCATACGGAATTTATCCTGATCTTCTAAATAACTTCCATCGCACCATTTCAACACAAGAACGGCAAGAACATTTTCCCCTTCTTTTATCACAGAAGTAACATCAAACTCACTTAACGCATGGGAAACCTGGCTATATCCGACATATTCCCCGTTAAGCCAAACATAAAAGCAGGAATCCACTCCTTCAAATTCAAGAAATGCCTTTGGAGCATTTTCATCCTTTTTATAATTAAACTTATGGATATATGCCCCACATGGATTTTCATACGGAACATATGGCGGATCCACCGGAAACGGATACCGGAAATTAGTATATTGATGATTATCATAACCAAATTGCTGCCATACACCAGGCACCGGAATTTTATCAAAAGACGTCACATCAAATCCCGTTTCATAAAAATGATCCTTGAGCTTTCGAACGCTGTCATAAAACCGGAAACACCATTCTCCATTTAAAAATTGAATCCGATCAGACTTTTCCCTTTCCTCTGCCAGGCAATCCATTTTAACGGAAGCAGGAATATAATAAGAACGATCCGGCATTGTATTTTCATGTAACAGATGCAGATCTTCAAAGTAGCGCGGCACTATCATCATTTTTCCCTCCAACATGAACATTTTTGTTTATAGTTTTCTCTGAAGAATTTCGTCGACGACTCTTCATTTGTCTATATTCTAAAAGATTTTTCTTAACTTTTACATAAACTTCATGAGATAAAATATGCACAAAATAAAACAATTAAAATACTGTAAAAGCAAGGCAATCATCTTAATTTTAGATTAAACACAATTAGACAAAGTATGCATAAAATGCTACAATTATCACAAGATAACCCGTGAAAAAATTCATTTTTCCTATTATATTTTTTATATTTTTTTAAAAAATAAGCATTCGGATCAAAGATTCTAAAAAAGTGGAGATGGTATTATTTACACAGACAGCGCCTACTGGCATAATTCCCGTATCGATTTTAAAGACAAAAAACATCCTCTGTTTGTATGCAGCGCCGGAACGTACCGATTGATCACAAGACCAAAGCTTCCCACACACAGACCTAGAGGACGTTTAGATTATCAGTTATTATATGTCGCTTCCGGCAAGGCACATTTTTATTTTCACGGAATAGAAGAAATCGTATCGGCCGGAAACATGGTGATTTATCGTCCAAAAGAAGAACAACGGTATTATTATTACGGAATTGATCAAACGGAGGTATACTGGGTCCATTTTACTGGAAATGACGTAAAAAATATTTTAAGAAATTACGGGATTGATGACCATGTGCACGTAATCCACACCGGCACATTTTTAGACTACAAGAAAATATACTTACGCTTAATTCAGGAATTAAAACTCTGTAAGCCACACTATGAAGAAATGCTTGTCCACTATTTAAAATCATTATTTATTCTAATCAGCCGCCTTCGATATAGCAATTATCACAACACAAATAACTTTTTAATGGATGAAATGGATAAAGCAGTGCGGCATTTTCACTCAAATTACAGCAGTTCTATCAACATCGATCAATATGCCCATTCCAAAGGTATGAGCGTTAGCTGGTTTATCAAAAAATTCAAAGAATATACCGGAGCCACACCGAACCAATACATTCTATCTCTCCGAATTGCCAATGCACAAAGTTTATTAGAATCAACTTCCTATAATATATCTGAAATATCTGAAATAGTAGGGTATGACAATCCATTATATTTCAGCCGCCTTTTTAAAAAGCAATGCGGAATCTCCCCAAGGACATTCCGTAAGCATCTAAAAGCACAGGATCAATAATCATAGTATCATTGCTGTAAAAACAGGGCAGAAAACAAGGCAGGCAGACACCTTTTACCCCGCATGGTGTCTGCCTGCCCTGAATTTTATTTGATGGGTTTACTCTTTTTTCTTCATCCATACATTCGCCCATATAAAAACTACTATCACAGTTGCAGTGAAAAACTCTGCAAGGACTATAGAGGCATTCCAAATTTCAAAGTAAAAATGTCCGATAAAATACACAGCAAGAAAGATGAGATATATCCCCACTGAATACATAAGACAACGTATTGTCCTATTTTGCTTTTTCTCTCTATCCAATAATTGTTGCTGCTGTTTTTCCAATATTTCTGTTTTGACCGATAAGGCATCTATTTCTGATGGTTTTAAAAGATAATCCGTTGTAACACCAAAAATCTGGCTCATGGAAACTATCTTTTCTAATTCAGGTATCGCCTGCCCCGATTCCCATTTTGAAATAGACTGTCTTGAAACATTTAGTTCTTCTGCCAATTGTTCCTGTGTTAAATCATTGCTTTTTCGTAAAGTAAAAATTTTCTCTGCAAAATTCATTTCTGTACCTCCTTGATTTTGATAACGAAACATTATCAAAAATCTCGGTTGATTTCCATACAGAAGTCTGTACATTCACGCAACTGCTGGTTGATATATGCCATCAAATGAAATATATCTATATAAATGGTTTTACCATCCCCAAAACTATAAATCATCTCTGAGTAAATATTTGTCAAAATGAAGAAATAGCAAAGATTCAATAATTATTATAGACTTTACACATATACTATAATATTATCGATTTTCAAAACAATTTATTATACTTTTTGTCTTGTATATAGAACAATTTTAGGGTTACATGAGAGATTCCTATCTGCTCTTCACACTTCAAAACTATGCGGCAAAACTTGTCAAAAAACACCCAAATACTATTTCATGGATACCGGTCTTCTTGGGCTTATGTTACTAGACTGCAAATCTGCTCAGCTTGAAAATCTTGTTGCCATTGAATTAATCAGACGATACGGCGTAGAAAATGTATACTTTTTCGAAAACAATGTCGAGATAGACTTCTATGTTCCAACAGAAAAGCTTGCGATTCAGGTAAATATGCAAGTTCTTGATAATATAGATACAAAAGAACGAGAAACAAAAGCTTTTGTGAAGTTTAACAACTTCATTCCAGATTCAAGATGCACTCTTATTACTAATAGTGAAGAAGCCACATTGGATTGTGGTAGTATTCAGGTAGATGTTGTACCAGTGTGGAAAATCATTTGACCGAGAGAGCCCAGTCAGACGTAATTATAACTTTTTCATGTATTTGACTGGAACATTTTTGGTCAGCCAAACACCATTTACAGATTGGTAAAATACATATCCAGCGCTATGCATTTCACCTGTATAAATCTCATAGATCACAGGTTTTCCATGTCTTGAGCCTACACTCTTTGCTGCTTCTTCATCTCCAGAAAGATGTACATATAATCGGTTCTTTGGAATAAGCCCCTGCTCATCAATTGATTTCACATACTTTTCTCCAGTTCCATGATACAGAATAGCCGGAGGTTTCTTCTTCGGCAGTTCAACGTCAACCGGAATAGAGTGACCTTGATTTGCTCTGATTAAAGTCTTATCTTCGTTGAAAGAATATCTCTGCTTGTTATCCGTTGCAACAATCTTCTCAAGCATCGCCATATCAATATATTGTGTTTTAGAAATACCAGCAATCAATTCCTCGACATTTGCCCAACCATGTTCATCGAGAGTAATTCCAATAGTTTCGGGTTTATGTCGAAGTATTAAACTGATAAATCTACTTGTTTTTATTAAATCCACATTTCCCATAATTCCCCTCCTTATCACTTCTCAAGATTTCGATTAGATACCTTTCACATCACACCTGTAGGCAGCAAATTCAAATAAAGGCAAATTAGCAGAAAATTCTATAATGCCTTTAAATATTCCTCTACATTCACATAGTGGATATCATTCAAATCACTTGTTTTCCCACGATAGATGACATATTTTCCGGTAATCTCTCCATAGCGATGGATAGTCATCGCACATTTTTCTTCATCCTCCAGATGACGACTCTGCTCTGTAACCTTTTCTTTACTGTACTTCACTTCATAAATTTTACAGTTAAGGGCTTTAGAATCAAAGACTACCATATCAAACTCTCCAACTGCGAACTGAAGCTTAAATACCTCTTTCTCCGGATAAGCGATCTTTGTTTCCAGTAAAACAATGTCTTCCATCATCCTTCCACGGATCTCGCTGAGTAATCTGTCCAAAATTCTCTGTCTTTCTATCAGAGATAGTTCACTAAACTTTGCATCAAGAAGAATATTCGATACGATTGCGTTGGCCTGTGCATAACGCATACCTGGCTGAGTGATTATAGTTATGGTATCTTTCTTGTTCACCTCTGGTAACGACTCCAGATTGATCTTCATAATCAGATCCAGCAAAGTAAGATACTCCTCTATCTGTGCCATATGATAATCTTCAATCTGAACACTTTGTTCTTCCTTGTTCAGGATATCTAGCATCTGCATCATACCATATGTCACTGTATCCAGGTCCATATGTTCCTTGATGTTGATCGGTGCTTCTCTGTCTCTAAGAAGATTCGAAGCAGTAACCGCAATATCATGAGACTTGAATGTTTTTTCTACTACTCTTCTTGTAAAGCTGTGATTGATGTTTTCAACCACACGATTGATCACATTTGTCAATTCACCCTTTTCATACAACTCTAGTAAGGAACGGAAATGACCGCCATATTCGTACATCTTAAGGGAATACTGGATATTTTTTGCAATCGCTGTGTCTATATATTCTTCCGCACTTCTCGCAGAGGCAAAGATTGCATCTTCGTTATAGTTCACACCACTAAGGCTCATGGTTCCACCATAACGGATGTACTCATCAATTCCTTTGATTCCTAGAACTTCTTCAAATTCGCGATAAGGGATGAAAGTGGTATGCATCATAATGCATCGGTCATAGAGCTGTTCTTCTTTTGAAAAAGCAAATCCCAGTGAATCTGTTCCTGACAAAACGATCTTCATCCCGCTGCTGGCATAAATATCAGAGAAAAGGGCAGCGCCTTCAATGAAGTCTTCCATAAGTGTTACCTCATCAATAAATACGTACTTGAATCCTTTTGTCTCCAATAATCTCAGATCTTCATCGATGTCTTCCAGAGTATCTCTGGATCTGATCTGGATAAAGGCAGCTTTGCGAAATTCAGCTTCAGGCAATTCTGTAAGAATCTGGCGAATCATCGTTGTCTTGCCGGTTCTCCGAAGACCATAGATCACGAATACCTTATCTGTCCTGTTTCCAAAAATATACTCTCGTAATTCATGAATACATTCTCTCTTCTTATATTTTTTTGTAACTGCAATCTGAGCACTAAGACGACTTCCAGTTCTTACAATTGTCTTAAAATTCAGCTGTTCTTCTTTTCTGTATGCCTTTTTGGGAATAATCTGCTTCTTCACTTCCTTCAGTTCTTTTTCCAGCTTCTTTCTTCGATCAATCTGGCCCTTAAGTTCTGAAACCTCTTCAAAGGAAATATAATTTTCCACACGCTTCCTATCCCTGGTAATACGATGATAGTAATATTCCTTTTCATTAATTTTCTTTTTCGTGATGCTACCTTCAGGCAACATGGCAATTTCTCGCTCAAGTTCGGCAATCCGACTCATTAATTCTTCCTGACCCATGAGTAACACCTCCTAAATTTCTTTATACCCATTATACCTGTTTATTGTTATATTATCAAGGGTATAATGGGTATAATTACAACAATCTTCAATATCGGACAAACGACCGCTTATCATCTTGTCAAACAAAAGAATTTCAAAATCGTCCGTATCGGCAATGCCATTTGGATTTCCAAGGCGTTTTTCTATGCTCTCATTTCCTCACCTGTCCATATAAAGCGAGGGCATCGCTCAGTCATCTAATTGATGATTTTGCGACACCTTCATCGTTCTCCGAAGAAGATCTCTCTTTTTTCTTCCAGTCTCAGAATCTTGTTCTCAAAGAGGAATCCAGCAAAATCCCCTTCTTCTACAGAAGATATTTTCACCGGGACAGCCGGATTGGCATATTTTATAATAAACCTGGAGAATCCGATAATAAATTGCCTGCTCATTCAGATGGAAAAACTTGACAGTCTCTTTTCTTACCGGTTCCAGTGCAACACCGGAAAAAGGACTGCAAAGTAATACATCCCATTGTGTACAGAAACTTTGCGCCAATGGAGTGCTTTTTTGCCTACCGATCCAAAGCTTTGCTACTTTGTGGACATCTGCTGTTTGGCCCCGATAGCTACTGCTCCGGTAGCAAAATCGGAGCATTGCACCTACAGATTAGCCTAGTATCGCTACAATAGTAATATCATGGTTTTTGCTATGGTTCAACAATGTACATGAAATATTTTCACCTTTTAATGGTAGCCAAGTGCGATCCTGCAGATCCACAGCTTCAATGATTCCGATATCGCCATTGAAGACTTCCTTATCGTAATTGTTCTTGATCTGCATGACCTTATCATTCGGTCTGTAGACGAAACCACTTCTGCGAAGTCCATCTCCCTGAGGGTTCAGGGCATCCTGCATTGCCATATTCAGATTGGTAGCGCAACCACACCTCTCTGCATTGGTGTAAGCACCTGAATCTGACTGGCAGGTGTCTTATAATATCTCGGCAGGTTCTTCTGCACCAGCTCTACGATCTTTTTCACTGCTTCTTCTGGATCTTCCTGTGTCATGAAAAAGAAATCTGTATGCCGCCTCCCGGTGTCAATTGCCGTCTGTGCCATCATCGCCTTCTGATCGCTG
>CAZKQV010000035.1:0-27966 GCA_964555015.1 uncultured Eubacterium sp.
GGGCTGCTTTCCAAGCGGTTTAGTAATCCGTTAGCGAAAATAATGGATAAGCTGACAGGGATAGATCATAATAGAATTTCCGGTTTGAAATCAAAAGCGAACAGGGAGAGGTGATCGAAAAGAAACTGCGGGAAGTGCCTTATGGTGAGGCGTCAAGGACGGACTGTAATTTCTTCATCGAATCGTTCCCGGACGTTCATTGCGATGTGAAGGGCAGCGCCATACAAATCGGCCTGGAATGCGAGAATGCTGATATTTGATGTCGATAACCCCTGTAAAACGCAGATTTGCACGGGAGTTGGCGAATGATTCTTGTGATTTTTTTGAGATGATAGAATAGAATGTTTACAAGGAGGGGTTCGTATGGCCGTTAAAGTAGTTCGACGTTACGATAAAGAAGGGAAGATCATTGAGGATAAGGATTTGCCGAATTTCAAATTAGATTCACCGGTTGTTCGCCAGATTTTGTTTCAGATGAATCAGGAAATCGGTTCGAAGATGAATATCAAGCTGAATGCAACAAGGGAAGAAATTTCAAATAGCATATATTAAGTGATAAAATATGTTGGAATCCGATGAAATGTATGATATTGCGTACATGAAGCAGGAGGAAATAGAGGTGGCGAAGATAAAGATCGGACAAGACGCCCCGGATGGGAAGAAATATGCGTTGTACGTCAGGGTTTCCACCAACTTTCAATTTGAAGAGGGATATTCCGTAGGGGCGCAGACGGAGCGACTTGAGAAATATTGTGATTTCCAGGGTATCAAGAATTATGATATCTATGTGGACGGCGGTTACAGTGGAAGCAACTTGAACAGGCCGGAAATGAAACGCATGATCCGGGAAATAGAAGAAGGGAAAATTGAATCCGTGGTGGTTATCAAGTTAGACAGACTATCGAGAAGCCAGAAAGATACCATCTATCTGTTAGAGGATGTGTTTGAAGCTCATGATGTTGGCTTTATTTCATTAAATGAGAATTTTGATACCACGACGCCATATGGAAAAGCGATGGTTGGAATCCTGTCGGTGTTTGCTCAATATGAGAGAGAGAATATCCGTGAAAGAACCCAGATGGGGATGTTTGAAAGGATTAAAACCGGAAAATGGAGAGGAACAAAACCTCCCTTTGGATATGATTATAATCCTGGTGAAGATGTGCTGGTTCCCAATAAAGACGCTGAGACAGTTAAAAAAATCTTTGAACTGTACAAAGAAGGTTATTCGACCTATGCATTAGCCAGGATGTTTGATCTGCGGGGAGACAAACAGGTTACGGATATGCTTTCGAGAGTGACATACATAGGTAAAATGAAGCACAATGACGAAGTGATTGACGGACTTCATGAACCGATTGTAGATAAGAAGCTGTTTGATGAAGTGCAGGAATTGAGGAAAAAGAGAACCAGAGGGTACGCTGCTCATAAGTCAAAGTACCTTTTGACCGGATTGCTTGAGTGCGGCATTTGCGGCGCTAAAATGAGATATCAGAAATGGAGCGGAGGGCGGGTAGTCATTTACTGTTATTCAAAGGAAGGCAGCAAAGATTATCTTGTCAAAGATCCGAATTGCTCCAATATGCGGCTGGATGCTAATGAGGTTGAAAAGGCGGTAGTGGAAGACGTGCTGAAATTATCCGCAGCTTATCCGCTTGCTGAAAGTGAATCAGAAAAGCAGTCCAAAAAGGGATACGAGGCGATGGAGCAAAGAAAAGCAGTCCTTGAAAGCAAACTGAAGGCGCTGTATAATTTATATGCAGCTGACTCTTCAAACAAAATTTTGTTGGAAACAATCGGGGAGATCAATAAGGAACTGGAGAGCCTGAATATTCAGATGGATAATTATCTGTCGAAGAACAGGCGATCCCAGGAAATCAACGAAAAAGTTGCAACTTTTAAAAGTATTGCCGAAAGCTGGGAATATATGTCTTTCGAGGAAAAACAGCAGACCGTTCGCGAGTATATCAACAAAATAAAAATCACGAATGATTTTGTGGAAATCGAATACAATGATATTCTGACACAAACAAAAAATACGAATCTATAGCATACACCGCAAAGGAATTTGTTTCCTTTGCGTGTAATAATTTCAAACATCTTATTCAAGAGAATTACCCTATTGGATAAAGTGAAATTTTCACATTTTCACTATCATACATTATTCCGCTGATCATGGGAGAAATTCGCCGTTATATTCGGGATGAGGGGATCGTGAAGGTGAGCAGAAGCTTAAAAGAGTTAAGCTATAAAATAAAAAAACAGGAAGATCTCTATGAGAAAAAATACCATAGAGCGCCCACCTTGCGGGAAATTGTGGAGGACTTGCAGGCAAAAGAAGAGGATGTGATCATGGCTCTGGAATCAGGGAAAGAAGTGTGCTCTTTAAATCAGATCATCTACCAGAGCCAAAGCGACGATATCTTGCTGGAGGACAAGCTGGAAACCAAGAAGGACGTGATAGAAGAATCCGTAAACCAGATGTATGTGGAGCAGCTAATGGAAACATTAGACGAAAGAGAACGCCTGCTGATCAGAATGCGCTACTACCAAAACCAGACCCAGTCCGCCATCGCAAAGACCATGGGAATCTCCCAGGTACAGGTTTCCAGATTGGAAAAAAAGATACTAAAAAAGCTTCGGGAATGGGATAAAAAGACAGGATAAAAAGATGAAAATACACTTTAAAGAGATAAAAAAACAGGTCCGAAAGATTCTTCCTTGTTTTTCTAAAGGGAGTGTGCTATTTTTGATAAGGATTCAACAAGCAAAAATACATAAGGAGGAGCATAAAATGGATTATGCAAAGGAATCGCTTAAATTACATAATGATTGGAAAGGCAAAATCGAAGTGATTGCCACCGTTCCGGTAGAAAATAAAGACGATCTTTCCCTGGCTTACACACCGGGAGTTGCCCAGCCGTGTCTGGAGATTCAAAAAGATGTGGAAAAAAGCTATGATCTCACCAGAAGACATAATATGTGTCTTGTTGTCACAGACGGCACCGCAGTGCTGGGCCTTGGAGACATCGGACCGGAAGCAGGAATGCCGGTTATGGAAGGAAAATGTGTATTATTCAAAGCTTTTGGGGATGTAGACGCATTTCCGCTGTGCATAAAGAGCAAAGATGTGGATGAAATCGTTAACACGATCTATATGATCTCCGGTTCCTTTGGAGGAGTAAACTTAGAAGACATCTCCGCACCAAGATGCTTCGAGATCGAAAAGAAATTAAAAGAAAAATGTGATATCCCGATTTTCCATGACGACCAGCACGGAACCGCGATCATCACGTTGGCAGGACTTACCAATGCATTAAAAGTCGTTGGAAAGAAAAAAGAAGAAATCAAAGTGGTCATGAATGGAGCGGGCGCAGCCGCAATCTCCATCGCAAGACTTCTTCTCACCGCAGGAGTAAAAGACATTACGCTCTGCGACAGAAATGGAGCAATCTACGAAGGAAGAGAAGTGGGGATGAACCCGATCAAAGAAGAGATGGCCAAATTGACCAATCTTGAGAAAAAGAGCGGAACCCTCGGGGATATGCTGGTGGGAGCAGACGTCTTTATCGGAGTGTCCGCCCCTGGCGTCGTGACAACGCAGATGGTAAAAACCATGAACAAAGATGCGATCGTGTTCGCCTGCGCAAATCCAACACCGGAAATCTTCCCGGAGGACGCCAAAGCGGGGGGAGCAAGAGTGATCGCCACAGGACGAAGCGATTTTCCAAATCAGGTAAATAACGTACTGGCATTTCCGGGCATATTCCGCGGAACCTTCGACGTGCGCGCCAGAGATATCAACGACGCCATGAAGCTTGCCGCCGCAAAAGCCTTGGCAGACTTCATTCCAGAAGAAAAACTATGCGAAGACTACATCATTCCGGCGGCCTTCGAAGAAGGCGTGGGAGCCGCAGTGGCAAAAGCAGTAGCCCAGGCAGCAAGAGATACCGGAGTGGCAAGAATTTAGCTGACGGGCGAGCCGCTGGAAGCCCATTGGATAGCTGTCCGAGCAGCTGTCCGAGCGTCCGGGGTTAAAGCTGTTTCGCGTTTAAAATATGTATCAAAAGTTAAAATATGCATATACTTTTTTCCATGGAAAAGGAATCTAAGACAAAAAATCTTACTTAAGATTTGCCGTATTTCGGTAGGTAAGAGGAGAGGTATATGTATCAGAAGATGGAGTCAATACCTGTCCGTGAACCCATGGACAGGTATTTTTATATTCAGTTAAAACAACACTATACAAGCCGAAAAAGAACAGTCTTATTAAAGGACGTTGGGACAATCTACTGCGAAAATAAAGAAATGAAGGAAATATTGGAAGGACTCCCTGTGATGGAGCTAACGGAGAAAGATACCATGCGCCCCAGAATATATTCCATATTCCATCTCTTAAAACTTCTGGAAGAAATAAATTACACCATAAACATCAAAAATCTGGGGGAGACAGAGTGTATCGTCGCTTATAAGCCAAAAGAAAAACAGGAAAAAAAGTGGATAATACTGGGGAAAGTCTTCTTCGTCTGCCTGACTGCGTTCTTCGGAGCAGGAATCTCCATCATGGGTTATAACAACGATATCGATCTGCCAAAAATATTTTCAGATATGTATTACCTTCTTACCGGAATAAAAGCAGATGGTCCGACCATCATGGAACTTTTTTACTCAGTGGGACTCACCCTCGGCGTACTGATTTTCTTCCAGCCATTTAAGAAAAAAGAAGACGGACAGCCGACGCCGCTGAAAGTACAAATGAAACTTTACGAAAAAGATTTAAACGAAACCTACGTCTTATACGAAGAACAAAAAGAGCAGCAAAAAGAGGAGGAAACACAGTGACCCTAACAAAGCAAATCCTTCCGGCGTTCATCGCATTCGGAGGCGGCGTCATATCCGCCGGAGGCTTTGCCGCCTTCATCACCCTGATTGGAATCGTGCCCCGCCTTGCGGGACTAACCAAAACTCAAAAATACATCAAAAACTATGAACGCTCTTTGGCGCTGGGATTCATCCTCATGAACACCCTGTCCCTCTATCCCATACAGTGGGAAATGCCGTCAACCCTTCTTGCCGCCCCCCTTCTTGCAATAACAGGAGGCTTCGCCGGAATTTTCTCCGGGTGCCTGGCAGGAGCGCTGGCGGAAGTCCTGGAGATCTTTCCCATCATTACCCTAAAGTACAAAATGCAAACCGATATAAAATATATAATTTTCGCAATAGCACTTGGAAAATGCGCCGGAAGTCTGATACAATGTCTATGATACCAGGATCCAAAAGTCATGCATTTCATGCTCGCATGAAAACGCATGACCTTAGGACCCGCCAAAAGATGAGCAAGAAGCCCGATTAGGGCGGAATGCGAAAAAAGGAGAACTATTTTGAAACAAATACCAAAATTGCAGTGGATGAAAAAAACAAGGGATACTCAATTTTTAAAGAATTATACTCTTTGTTATGAAAACACCGCTGGACATGAAAAAATATATGAAACAGTAAGTAATTTTGACTACGATCAGTCGGAACAACTGGGACAGTCGGTATCCGGCGTGATCATCGTGGGATACAAAGGAGAGAAACTTTTACTTTGCAAAGAATTTCGTATGGGAGTCAATCAATTCGTGTATAATTTTCCAGCCGGGCATATTGATCCTGGGGAAGATGTGATTGAGTGCGCCCAAAGGGAGCTTTATGAAGAGACAGGGCTTCGTATCACAAAGGTTTTGGATATTTTAAATCCGGCTTTTGCGTCTCCGGATTTAAGCGATTCCTCCGCCTGGATTGTAATGGCGGAAATTGACGGAGAGATTGAAGATCACACGGAAGAGGATGAATGGATTGCAGCGGCCTTTTATTCCAGGGAAGAATTGACCCAAATGCTTAAGACAGAGCGTTTTTCTGCCAGGGCGCAAATGTGCGCGTATTTTTTTACATTAAAAGGACAGAGCGATCAGATTTGATAATTGGCGAAGCATCATAAACAGTTCATAACATAATATATTTAATTCAGAAAAAGGAGGATCAGCTAATGAAAACAACAGCAGTGAGGATACACGGCGTGAGAGATCTTCGTCTGGACAGCTTTGAGCTGCCAGAGATAAAGGAAGATGAATTGCTCGTCAAAATAATGGCGGACAGTCTTTGTCTTTCTACATATAAGGTGGCGCAAAAGGGATCGGCACATAAAAAACTTCCGGAAAATCTGGATCAAAACCCAGTGATCATGGGGCATGAATTTTGCGGCATTGTTGTGAAGGCGGGAGCAAAATGGCAGGATCAATATAAACCGGGAGATAAGTTTGTGGCACAGCCAAATCTGGGAAGAGCGGACACCTTTTCCCTTGGCTATTCGTTCCCTTATGTGGGAGGAGAATCTACCTACAGTGTGGTTATGAACGAAGCCATTGAAAAAGGATGCCTCCTGCCATATAAAGGGGATACCTTTTTTGAGGCTGCCATGGCAGAACCCCTTTCCTGTGTCGTGGCAGGATTTAAAGCGAATTTACACTTAAGAGATCGCAATGATTATGACTATACTATGGGAATTAAAGAAGGCGGTAATATGGCCATCGTGGGAGGAACCGGTCCAATCGGGTCACTGGCGGTGGATCTGGCAATCCACGGAGATAAAAAGCCGGGACTTCTTGTGGTGGCAGGAAGGACGGAAAGTAAACTGAATCGTCTGCGTGAACTCTATCCGGTGGAAGAAGCAGAAAAAAATGGTGTGAAACTGATCTACTTTAACACGACAGGAGTGGAAGATTTCAGTGTGCCGATGCGTCAATTCACAGAAGGCGAGGGCTTTGATGACGTTTTTGTTATGGTAGCCGATTCTAAAGTAGTAAATCAGAGTGAAAAATTGCTGGGATGGGATGGCTGTCTTAATTTCTTCGCTGGCCCGATCGATTCGCAATTTAGCGCAACCATAAACTTTTATAATATCCATTATAATGCGGCTCATTATGTGGGAACGAGCGGAAGTAATACCCAGGATATTATTGATGCGGTAAAGTTAATTGAGAATAAGACAGTGAGCGTAGGAAAAATCGCCACACATATTATGGGGCTGAACGCAGTATGCGACACCGTGTTAGATCTCCCGAATATTCCGGGAGGAAAAAAGATCTGTTATTCCCAGAAAAACTATCCGTTGGTTCCGGTGGAAGAACTGAAAAACAAGTCTGGCGAGTTTGAGAAAGAACTGGCGGCGATTGTAGAGAAAAATGGTGGAATATGGTGCAAAGAAGCCGAAGAATTTTTCCTTAAAAATGCGCCTGAGATACAGGAGTAGGTGAATATTAAAATATCATTGGCAGTAATCTGTGTGTGGAATGATTTTTATAAAAATCCTGAGATATAGACTAAAACGGGTGAAAATTTTACGGGAGAAACCACGAGTTATCGTGATTTCTCCCGTTTTTTCTGTCGTTTCACAAAAACGATTTTGGCGAAAAGGAAAGACGATTTCTGCTAAAAGTATTTTGCAGCGCCCCTCTTTTGCGCTATTTTTTTACCAGATGATCTGTCGGGTCATATTTTTGATCCAGAGGAAGTTTTCCGGTGGTATCGCTTAACAGTATCTGGCCGAAAGCTCCTTTATTGGAGGAGCGGAAAATATGTACCGGAACGGTGTACTTGTTTTTGGCTGCAATATCGTAAATAAGTTTTGCATTTACTACTTGTGTACGAATGCAGGCGCTGGTCTGGTTGGTTCCCAAACCGTTGTAAATCTTAGGAGACAACGCGTAGATGTTCTTTGCACGATAGTATTCTGAGTGGAACCAACTATAGCTTCCTTTAATAAATACGCCCCACTGATAGTAGTGGCTGGAATTCTTTTTTGGTTTAAACCAACGGGTTCTGGAACCCTTCGATAAAGTGAAATTACCGGCTTTGGTTGCTCCCTTCTTCTTGGAAGTGGAGCAGATGAAAGCTTTCAAAGGAATATCATAGCTTTTGGTCTTACTGTCATACATATAAATCGTAATGGTGTGGGTTGTGATATTTACCTCAATTTTTAATTTCTGGCGGTAATAATCAATCGAACCCTGTTCAAAAAGGTTGGTCTTTAGCACGCCCTGGGAATCAAAAGTATAACGGTAGGATTGGCTTCCTCCGCCGTAAGATTTAAGGTAGCAGGTTCCGGTGACTGCGGTTCCTTTCTTGAAATAATATAAGTTTTTCTGCAGCTTTTTCCATCCGGTGTAATTTTCCTTATACCCTTTGATGTAATAGATGCGGTTATAAATTCCGGTGAACTGAACGCCGTTTTTATAGAACTTTTGATTGGCAGGAGCAAGTCTTTTTCTGGAAACATCAATATAACTGGATTTTAATGTTCCGGTGTACTTATTCTTGTAAACACCGTATTTTACCTGATAATAACAATCGTTCTTTTTGGCGATTCCGGTGTAAACCTTACCATTATAATATACTTTTTGACTGTCCTGCCCGGTGAAATAAGCGGTCTTTGGAGTTAAAGTAATGCTTGTATCGGTTGTGCTCTTAAACAAAGGCTTTTTACTGAATTTATACCAGCCGTTATTAACAAGAGAACCGTCGGCAGAGACTTTATAAAGCTGATAGCTTCCCACACCGTTTGGTGAGATCGACAAAGCGCCCAGATGGAAATAATAAAATCCCGGTTTAAACACAGTAGTTCTGGTCGCTGTTTTCAGCGAAGAGCTCTTTGTGATCTGGATGACTCCGGTACTCTTAAAAGAAATGACATTGGAACCGTATTTATAATAATACCGGTAACTGTTGTTCTCATAATGCCATCCCGGGGTCTGCGGAGGGTTTGCCTCTGAGGCTGCCGGAGCCGCGAGGACAGGGAGACGGATCAGACAAAAAAGGACGAAAACCATTGCCAGAAGTGACAGTTTCATATTCAATTTTTTCATAACTTTTCCCCGTTTCTTAAAGATTAAAAAATGCTTTGCGGCATTGCGCAAAGGTTGTTGAAAAATTCCTTGCCTTTAATGTACAAAATATGCGTTGGAATGTCAATTCCTTTCCTCCGGACAATCACAGTTTCTTTTATTTATTGGTATTTATTTGTTCTTCTTCAAAGCAAATATACCAAAAATGTATCTTTTTTTGCGACTTTATTCAGTAATTTATTCCTGGATTTGTTTGACCCTGCATTTTTGGAATGATATAATTTAGTAGAATATTTTAAAATGTGCGGATTTTGTGTATTATTTCAGAAAGGTTGGAGACTATGAGATTTGTTGCGGGTGTAGATATAGGTAATGCGACCACAGAAGTTGCTCTTGCCAGAATAGATGATAAGGATATTACGTTTTTAGCCAGTGGTATCGGGCCAACAACTGGGATTAAAGGTACGCTGCAAAATATCAAAGGGGTTTTTTATTCCTTAAAGAACGCCTTGGATAAAGTGGGTTTAGAGTATAAAGATCTTGATGAGATTCGTATCAATGAAGCGGCTCCGGTTATCGGTGATGTTGCCATGGAGACGATCACTGAAACTGTAATCACCGATTCTACGGTGATCGGCCATAATCCAAGCACTCCGGGAGGGGTTGGAGTCGGAGTCGGCGTATCTGTGCTCATTACAGATCTTCCAAAAATCACAGAACAAAAAAATGTTATCGTGGTGATTCCTTCCACTGTGAACTATGCGAAGGCCGCTATGATCATGAATACTGTAAAATCCAATGTGACGATTACCGGTGCGATCATTCAGGCCGATGACGGATCTTTGATCAATCACCGTTTAGATAAGAAGATTCCGATCATAGATGAAGTGGAAGCAATCGATAAAGTGCCTCTTGGACTAGAATGTGCCGTAGAAGTGGCGCCGGTGGGCAGCGTGGTTTCCACCCTTTCCAATCCATATGGAATTGCCACCTTATTCCATTTATCCCCGGCAGAGACAAAAAGAGTTGTGCCAATTTCCCGGTCTTTGATCGGCACACGCTCCGGCGTGGTTATTAAAACTCCTGCGGGAGGGGTGTCCGAGCGTAAGGTAAAGGCTGGTACGGTTACGGTCATTGGTTCGAAAAAGGAAGTGACCGTTGATGTGGATGAGGGAGCTTCTAAGATCATGGAGGCTGTTTCCTCTATCACCGATATCGAAAATATCCGGGGAGAAGTAGGAACCAATGTGGGCAATATGCTTGATAAGGTCCGCAGAGTCATGGCAAGCCTGACAGAGAAACATCCAAAGGATATTATGATTCAGGATTTACTTGCTGTGGATACCTTTAACCCACAGAAAGTAAAAGGCGGAATTGCCGATGAATTTTCCCTGGAAAATGCCGTAGGGATCGCTGCGATGGTTAAATCCGACAGACTTCAGATGGAACTGATCGCAGAAGTGCTGACAGAAAAACTTAAGGTTCCGGTTTATGTGGGAGGCGTAGAAGCGGATATGGCGATCAAAGGAGCATTGACGACTCCGGGTACGAATATCCCTCTTGCCATCGTGGACATGGGAGCCGGTTCCACGGATGCTTCCATCATTAACCGGGAAGGAAAGGTAAAACTGATCCACCTGGCCGGTGCGGGAAATATGGTTTCCCTTTTGATACAGTCCGAGCTTGGCATTGAAGATTTTGAACTGGCAGAGGACATTAAAAAGTATCCTCTTGCACTGGTGGAAAGTCTTTTCCATATTCGCCACGAAGATGGTACGGTGCAGTTTTATGAAAAACCGCTGGATCCTTCGGTATTTGCCAAAGTAGTTCTCCTGAAAGAAGGCGAATTGATTCCTCTGGAGAGTGTGAGCTCTGTAGAGAAAGTAAAGAAAGTCCGGCAGGAAGCTAAGAAAAAAGTATTTGTTACCAATGCGATCCGTTCCCTTTCTAAGGTTAGTCCGACGGGAAATCCAAGAGATATCCAGTTTGTCGTTATGGTGGGAGGTTCCGCTTTGGATTTCGAGATTCCGAACTTTGTCACAGATGCGCTGTCCCAGTATGAGATCGTTGCGGGACGGGGTAATATAAGAGGCTGCGAGGGCCCTCGTAACGCAGTGGCAACCGGATTGGCTATGGCTTGTCTTCCTCAGGAATAATTTTAGAATTGTCTTTTATAATAATAAAATATGGGTTATAATCATCCCGTAGGATTTTATATCCTACGGGATAACTTTATATCCCGCAGGATATTTTATGGTGAAAGCCCGGATAGCATACTCCCGATGATTTCGAGAGTGGGAGCAGAGGGCGATCGACCATACAGGGACAAACGCCGTGCCATACAGCGGCGTGCAAAGAGTAATTTTTATTAATATATAAGAACATATGGGTTTTAATAAAGAAAGGATAGAGAAAAATGAGAAAGATTAGAATCATTACCGATTCCGCAAGCGATATTACCTTTGAGGCCGAGAAAACACACGATATAAAGGTGCTTTCTTTTTCGGTGGTGATTGGAGATAAAGATTATATCAGCAGAGTAGATTTTGATAATGAAGGCTTTTATCAATTAATGGCAAAACACAGCAATGAAATTCCAAAAACCTCGCAGATCACTGCCTGTCAGTTTGAGGAGATTTATGAGGAAACGGTAAAAGAAGGATATGAAGACCTGATTTTAGTCTTAATTAATGGAAACGGTTCCGCAACTTATCAAAACTCTCTCCTTGCAAAGGATAGTTTTTTTGAAGAACATCCGGAATATAAAGAAAAGATTACGATCACATCCCATAACAGTTTAAGTTACACCGGAGCATACGGACATCTTGTGATCGAAGCGGCTAAGATGGCAAAAGAAGGAGCAGAAGCCGAAAAAATCAATGCATTTTTAGAAAAAGCGATTTTAAAAAGAAGAATATATTTTGGTATGTACGATCTGACATATGCAGGAAAGTCCGGAAGAATACCGACAGCCGCCGCATTTCTTGGCAATAAACTTGGAATCAAGCCGATTATGAAGATTTCCGATGGACAGATCACTACAGCGGCAAAATGCCGGGGAGATAAAAAACTGCTGACGAAGGTGGCGGAACTTACTCTGAAAGATATTGAGCCGGGAAGTGAGTATCAGGTGGTATACGCCAAGGATACCGTATCTCGGGATGAAATGATCAAAAAAATGACGGACGCTCTTGGATACGGACCTTGTGACACTTATCAGGTAGGAGCGGAGGTCGCAACAAACGCAGGAATGTACCTTGCCGGCGTTATTTTTAACGTGAAAGAAGGTGTTTAATATGACTTTTTCCGGAAAAGTATTTTCGGTATTGGGAGATTCTATCAGCACATACGAAGGATATACTTTAAGCCAGGGCGTATTTTATGACAGGTTTATACAAAAGGTATCCGGGGTAAATCGTGTGGAAGATACCTGGTGGATGCAGGTGATCAACGGGTTGGGCGCAAAACTCGGAGCCAACGATTCTTTTGCGGGGAGCACCGTTTACGGCAATCTCTCCATCAGCGGCAGTGCGCCGGGAAGAATCCGTAATCTGGGAAAAAACGGAACGCCGGATGTGATCCTGGTTTATATGGGAACCAATGACTGGGGATCCTACGTCATGCCCCTGGAATTTGAAAAAAGTTACCATCGTATGCTTAGCCGGATCCGGGAGAATTATCCGAAGGCGGAGGTGTACTGCGGAACGCTGCTTAGGGGAATGCCGCCAAAAGACGGGATGCCGGATTTCATGGACGTTGACGGCTGCCTTTCTCAAACCATTTAC
This sequence comes from uncultured Eubacterium sp., assembly GCA_964555015.1. Classification (GTDB taxonomy): domain Bacteria; phylum Bacillota; class Clostridia; order Lachnospirales; family Lachnospiraceae; genus Anaerobutyricum. Next base: position 12,668 of record CAZKQV010000035.1, read on the forward strand.
TCTGACATAATAAAAAAATGCGCCGCACAATACCATTATAAGGTGGCGGATATCGGAAAATATGGAACAGAATACGAAACCATCGATGGAGTCCATCCGGACGCCCAGGGCATGAAAACCATCGGACAGCTTTGGAAGAAAGAATTGGAGTGATTCCGGCAGAAGAGCAAGATACATTAAGACCTATTGTGATGCAGTTTAGAACTCTTTTTCTTTCAAAAATTATGAATAATTTCGCAGAAAGAATTGAAAAATAGGACGCCCTGTATTATAATGGGGGCAGTTTGGTTAAATGGGATACCCATGCAGGCATTTTATGACAGACACCTTCGGGAAGAAGTGCGGTGCATGACAGATATCGTAGAAAAAGATAAACAGAAAGGAAGTATTGTACTATGGCAAAGAAAGACATTGACTGGGGGAGCCTGGGATTCGCTTATCAGGCTACCGAACAAAGATTTGTAGCAAACTATAAGGATGGAGCCTGGGAGGAAGGCGGACTGACCGATAACGCTACGGTGGTGATCAATGAATGTGCCGGAGTACTTCAGTATGCGCAGACTTGTTTTGAGGGCTTAAAAGCTTATACGACAAAGGATGGCAGGGTGGTATGTTTCCGCCCTGATCTTAATGCAAGCCGTATGTCAGATTCCTGCAAAAGACTGGAAATGCCAGTATATCCGGAAGATAAGTTTGTTGACGCAGTGGTTGAGGTAGTTAAGGCCAATATTGACTATGTACCTCCGTTTGGCTCCGGCGCAACCTTATACATCCGTCCATATATGTTTGGTTCCAATCCGGTCATCGGCGTAAAACCGGCAGATGAATATCAGTTTAGAATTTTCGTAACACCAGTAGGACCATATTTTAAAGGCGGCGTAAAACCGATTACCATTCGCGTTTCTGATTTTGACCGCGCGGCTCCTCATGGAACCGGAGATATCAAAGCCGGACTTAACTATGCGATGAGCCTCCATAACATCGTAGACGCACATAACAAAGGTTTCGATGAAAATATGTACTTAGACCCGGGAACCAGAACTAAGGTAGAGGAAACGGGAGGAGCAAACTTCATCTTCATCACAAAGGATGGAAAACTGGTTACACCGAAGTCGGGAAGTATCCTTCCATCCATCACAAGACGTTCCCTCATGTACGTGGCAGAACACTATCTTGGTATGGAAGTGGAACACAGAGAAGTTCTTTTTGACGAAGTAAAAGATTTTGCAGAATGCGGACTCTGCGGTACGGCAGCCGTAATCTCTCCGGTAGGTAAAATCGTAAACCATGGCGAAGAAATCTGCTTCCCAAGCGGAATGGAAGATATGGGCCCGATCACTAAGAAGTTATACGATACTTTAACCGGTATTCAGATGGGTGAGATCGAAGCTCCGGAAGGCTGGATCAAGGTGATCTCAGAATAAAAACAATAGAGAAATCAAATAGCAAGTAAGATACAAAAGATATGGGAAATTGTTCTTTGCATAAAACGGAAGCAAAGAACAATTTCCCATTTTTGTTGCTCTGTGTTTTTGGAGAGCGGTTGCCTGATAATCATAAAAAAGAATGCAGATTCATAAGGGTATATATAATTGTGGAATAATGATAAAAATTATCAAAATATTTCTGTATTGTATAATAATGAAATAATAATAGTAAATAAAACAAAAAAAGTCAAATAATATTGACGCTAATAAGTTCAATTGTTAAAATATATCTAGTTTTATAACTATATAGTGTGTCAAAAACAAAAAGATTTTTTAGATAATTATAGTAAATTTATATCTTTGTGAATTAAGATAATTATGAAGGAATAGGAGGAGGAATCATGTATTTTAAAACGACACAAGCCCAGGAGGAATTTCGGCAGATCATACGTAAGTTTGCGGAAGAAGAGGTAAAACCTTATGCATTTATGATGGATCAAAATAACGAATTTCCTGCCGAGGCAGTTCGGAAACTGGGAGAAATGGGGTTAATGGGAATCCCGTATCCGAAAGAGTACGGCGGAGCCGGAATGGACGTTATGAGTTATGCGATTGCAGTGGAAGAGCTTTCGAGGGTAGATGGGGGAACCGGCGTTATTTTATCCGCCCATGTTTCCCTGGGAAGCTGGCCGATCTTCCAATACGGCACGGAGGAACAAAAACAGAAGTATCTTGTGCCGCTTGCCAGAGGAGAAAAAATCGGCGCCTTTGGTCTGACAGAACCGAATGCGGGTTCTGATGCCGGGGGGACAGAGACGACCGCTGTTTTAAAGGGAGATTATTATTTACTAAACGGCGGAAAGATTTTTATTACCAACGCACCGAAGGCAGACACCTACGTGGTTTTTGCGGTGACAACTCCGGATATTGGCACAAAAGGGATCTCTGCGTTTATTGTGGAAAAAGGCTGGGAGGGCTTTGAGTTTGGCGACCACTATGATAAGATGGGAATCCGGTCTTCCTCCACGGCGGAGCTGATTTTTAATGACGTCAAAGTGCCGAAGGAAAATCTGCTTGGAAAAGAAGGCGAAGGCTTTAAGATCGCCATGGCAACTTTAGATGGAGGACGTATCGGCATTGCTTCCCAGGCGTTGGGAATCGCTCAGGGAGCTTTTGAAAATGCATTGGAATATTCAAAAGAAAGAGAACAGTTTGGAAAACCGATCTGCCGACAGCAGGTGATCTCTTTCAAACTGGCAGATATGGCGACCAAACTCCGGTGTGCGAGATTCCTCGTATACAGTGCGGCAGAGCTAAAAGAGCATCATGAACCATATGCCATGGAAGCGGCGATGGCAAAACAGTATGCGTCGGATATCGCCCTTGAGGTGACCAATGACGCAGTTCAGATTTTTGGCGGCAGTGGTTTCTTAAAAGGAATGGAAGTGGAACGAGCATATCGCGATGCAAAAATCACAACGATCTATGAGGGAACCAATGAAATTCAAAGAGTGGTGATCGCTTCTCATTTGATCGGACGTCTGCCGAAAACTGCCCCGGCAGGAGCAGGAAGGAGCGCTGCAAAGAAACCGGCAGTAACCGGCATTCGAAAGAAGATGATTTTAAAAAGCGGAAGCCCGGAAGAGAGAGTGGCTGCGTTGGTGGAGAATCTGGAAAAAGACGGTTATGATTTTAGCTACGGCATAGCTGCGGATACTCCAATTACCCAGGCAGAACGTGTTGTCAGCGCGGGAAAAGGAATCGGGGAAAAGAAAAATATGAAACTCATTGAAGATCTGGCACAAGCGGCCGGCGCAGCGATCGGGTCTTCCAGACCTGTGGCAGAAACATTAAAGTACGTGCCGATGAACCGTTACGTAGGAATGTCGGGACAGAAATTTACCGGCAATCTCTATATTGCCTGCGGCATCTCGGGAGCAAGCCAGCATCTGAAAGGAATCAAGGACGCCTCTACTATTGTAGCGATCAACAAAAACGGGAATGCGCCTATTTTCAAGAACTGCGATTATGGTATTGTCGGAGACGTTATGGAGATCCTTCCACTGCTTACAAAAGCATTGGATACCGGAAAACCAAAAGAACCGGCTCCGGTTCCTATGGTAAAAATAAAACGACCGGCTCCGCCGAAACCAGCCCCGATCGGAAAGAGCTACATATGCAGCGGATGCGGATACGAGTATAATCCGGCGATCGGCGACGAAGAAAGCGAAGTAATGCCAGGAACTTTATTCGAAAAACTTCCGGAAGAATGGGTTTGCCCGGAGTGTGGAGAGGATAAAGGCCAGTTTATTGAAGAATAGAAATAGGAGGATAAATCATGTATTGTGTCAGAAATGTTACGGAAGACTTATACTGGATCGGAGCCAATGACCGCCGGTTAAGCTTATTTGAAAATATTCACCCGATTCCGGAGGGCGTTTCTTATAATTCTTATGTACTTTTGGATGAAAAAACCGTTCTTTTTGATACCATTGACTGGTCGGCGTGCCGCCAGTTTCTGGAGAACCTGGAATATGTTTTAAATGGACGATCCCTGGATTACATGGTGATAAATCACATGGAACCGGACCATGGCGCTTCCATAGAAGAAGTGCTTCTCCGTTATCCGGATGTTAAGATTATCAGCACAGAAAAAGCGTTTATGCTGATGCGGCAGTTTGATTTCCATATCGAGGGTCACGAGCTGGATCAAGTAAAAGAAGGAGATACCCGCTGCTTTGGAAAGCATACGGTCACCTTTGTGGAAGCTCCGATGGTACATTGGCCAGAGGCGATGGTGACATTTGATGTGACAAATGGCGTTCTGTTTGCAGCGGACGCCTTCGGATCTTTCGGAGCGCTGGATGGCAAGCTCTTTAATGATGAGGTTAATTTTGACCGTGACTGGATCGATCATGCAAGACGCTACTATACAAATATTGTGGGAAAATACGGTCCTCACGTACAGCTTTTGCTGAAAAAAGCGGCGGGAATTGTTAACGATATCAAATACATATGCCCGCTGCATGGTCCGGTATGGCGCTCAGATTTTGGATATTTGCTGGATAAATATCAGCATTGGAGCACATACGAGCCGGAAGAAAAAGGAGTTATGATCGTATATGCGTCCATGTACGGAAATACAGAAGCGGCAGCGGGAGCCTTGGCAGCCCGTCTTTGTGAAAAGGGAATGAATAACGTGGTGATGTACGATGTGTCAAATACCCATGTATCTTATCTGATTTCCGAGACATTCCGCTTAAGCCATGTTGTACTTGCAAGTGTAACCTATAACTTGGGCATCTATCCGGTGATGCACAATTATCTCATGGATATGAAAGCGCTGAATTTACAAAAAAGAACATTTGCCATAATAGAAAATGGTTCCTGGGCTTGTAAATCCGGAGATCTCATGGAGAAATTCATAAACGAACAGTTAAAGAATATGACCTTGTTAAACCAGCGTCTTTCCCTGGCATCTTCTTTAAAGGCAGAAAAAGCCGACGAGTTGGATGCGCTGGCCGACGCAATTATCGAGTCTGTATTAGCAGAAGAATAAAAAACGTCCTGTGAAAATCCCTAATCTGTGGTATAATAGCAGCAAGTATAATCTTTAAAATGCAGAGGGGGATTCCGATGAAAGAATCATTATTTATCACAGAATTTGACCAGTATCTTTTCGGAAGTGGCACACATTATGATCTCTATAATAAAATGGGAGCGCATTTAGCAAAGGTTGACGGCAAGGACGGAGTATATTTTGCCGTGTGGGCGCCAAATGCAAAAAGTGTTTCGGTTGTGGGTGATTTTAATGAGTGGAACGACGAAAAACATCCGATGAACCGGATAGAACCTCTTGGAATTTATGAATTATTTATTCCGGAACTGGGCGTTGGAGAAATTTATAAATATAGTGTGGAGACGCAGCAGGGCGAGAAAGTTATGAAGGCGGATCCATTTGGCAATCTCATGGAGAAGCGGCCAAACAACGCCTCTGTCGTCACCGACCTTTCCAATCTCCACTGGGGAGATAAAAAGTGGCTCGAAAAGAGAAAGAAGTTTAACGATAAGAAAAATCCAATGTCCGTCTATGAGGTCCATCTTGGTTCCTGGATGAAGCATCCGGAGACAGAGGAGGATCCCGATGGATTTTACAACTACCGTGAGGCTGCCCATCGTCTGACAGAGTATGTGCAGAATATGGGATATACCCATGTGGAATTGATGGGAATTGCAGAGCATCCTTTCGACGGTTCCTGGGGATATCAGGTGACAAATTATTTTGCGCCGACTTCCCGTTACGGAACTCCGGAAGATTTCCAGTATTTCGTAAACTATTTACACCAGCATAACATCGGAATTATCCTTGACTGGGTTCCGGCCCATTTCCCAAGAGACGCTTTTGGACTGGCGATGTTTGACGGAACTCCGGTATATGAATATGCGGACACCAGAAAGGGAGAACATCCGGACTGGGGTACGAAAGTGTTCGACTATAGTAAACATGAAGTAAGCAACTTTTTGATCTGTAATGCGTTATTCTGGATCGAAAAGTTCCACATCGACGGTTTACGGGTGGATGCGGTGGCTTCCATGCTCTATCTGGACTATGGCCGGGAAGACGGCCAGTGGGTGGCCAACAAGTACGGCGGCAATGAAAACCTCGAAGCCATCGAGTTCTTTAAGCATTTGAATAATATCGTCAAAAAGAGAAATCCAGGCGTCGTAATGATCGCAGAGGAATCCACAGCATGGCCGAAAGTTACCGACAAGGCAGAGTATGGCGGACTGGAGTTCAGCTTAAAATGGAATATGGGATGGATGCATGACTTCCTGGAATACATGAAACTGGATCCATACTTTAGAAAGTTCAACCATGGAAAAATGACCTTTGCCATGATGTATGCTTATGCGGAAAATTATATGCTGGTTCTCTCCCATGACGAGGTAGTACATCTTAAGTGTTCCATGATCGAGAAAATGCCGGGAAGCTACGAGGATAAGTTTAAGAACCTTATGGTCGGATACGCCTTTATGATGGGACATCCTGGCAAAAAACTTTTGTTCATGGGACAGGACTTCGGACAGCATAGAGAGTGGAGCGAGGCCAGGGAGCTTGATTGGTTCCTCTTAGAAAAAGAAGAAAACCGCAACCTTCAGCATTTTGTGAAAAAACTTCTCAAACTGTACCGCAGCAATAAATGTATGTATGAATTGGATTGTGTGCCGGAAGGATTTGAATGGATCAACGCCAACGACGCAGACCGGAGCATCTTCTCCTTTGTTCGACACAGTGAAAATGGAAGAAGCAATCTGTTATTCGTATGCAATTTCACTCCGGTGGCAAGACCGGATTACCGGGTAGGCACAACGTGCAGAAGAAAACACACCTTGATTCTCAACAGCGATGACAAAGAATTTGGAGGAAGCGGAGCAGAAAAACCAAAGGTTTACAAACCGGTAAATAGCGAGTGCGACGGAAGAAAGTATTCCATCGCCTATGATCTGCCGGCTTATGGAGTCGCAGTATTTAAGTTTTAATCAGGACCGCCGGATAGGATCACGGGACAAATCATGAAGACAGATTTTTTCTATGAAAAAGATAAACAGGGAAATTATTTTTTGACGACCGCCTGTTGGCCGGAAGATTCAGACAAAGATTCTTATATCGCCCGGATCGAAGATCGAGAGTTCCCTGTTTTTCGCCAAAGCGGAAATTGCTATGGGAAGTACAGCGAGTACATGAAACATCACGGATGCGCGTGCTGCTCCCTGACCACAATTCTTGCCGCCTATAAAAAACAATGGAAGAACTTGACGCCGGAGCAGACTGCCGGACAAATTGAACGCCGGGTATTTGGAGACACCATCTGGAAAGAAAATTACCTCCGTCCGATGAGAAGGCAAATGCCGGTATCTCTCTACGGGATTTCCGTTATTTTAAACCATTATCAAATAGATCATACTTATGTAAAACATTTTGATTATGAGAAGGCGGTTAGGCAAATAAAAACCTGCCTGCAAAAGAAAAAAATTGTGATCGTGGAAACAAGGCGAATCAAAAAACATGGCTGGAAAATCATATCAGTTAACGACAAAAAATATGCGGGTTCCTACCATACGATGATCTTATTGGGACTCCATCCGTCGGGAGAAGTGATTTTCACAGATTCGGCCTACCGAAGCTGGGCGGGAACTTCCCAGCGGCTTAAAAAAGCCAGACTGGAAGATATGGCCTATTATATGTTTGGTGTAAAAGATACATCCGATACTCATTGCTATTTTCATAAAAGGAAAGGAACCGGTGGTTACATTATAATATAACTTATAATTCATCTGGACAATCATAACAGCGTAGTATATGATAATGTTTTTGTCGGCGTTTCCTTGACGGCAATTTATTAAAAAATATATTCAATACAATAAAAAGCATAAGGGAAGAGTGATTCGCAGAAGAAGCGCCTCCTTCGCAAAGAAAATCATCAATCAGCGAGGGAGGCGGCAATCTGCGTTTTTTCCTGTAAAGATAAGTTTAAGGATGGGTTTTCCTGTAAAGATACGTATTGACAAAGGGTTTCACAATATTATACAATGATTGACGATTGCACGAGTATAGAAATTTGGAGCAATCCGTTTTTTCAATGTGACGAGGACTTTCACTCTGACATTTTTAATGATTAAAAAGAGAGATAGATTTAAAAAGGGAGATAGATTAATGACAGTATATGATGAGTTAGTGGCAAGAGGATTGATTGCCCAGGTAACAAATGAAGAAGAAATCAAAAAGATGGTCAACGAAGGCAAGGCAGTTTTTTACATCGGCTTTGACCCGACGGCAGACAGCCTTCACGTTGGACATTTTATGGCCCTTTGCCTGATGAAGAGACTTCAAATGGCAGGAAATAAACCAATCGCATTGATTGGCGGGGGAACCGCAATGATCGGCGATCCATCGGGACGATCCGATATGCGCCAGATGATGACCAAAGAGACGATTGACCATAACTGTGAATGTTTCAAAAAGCAGATGGAGCGTTTTATCGAATTTGGCGAAGACAAGGCCATAATGGTCAACAATGCCGACTGGCTGCTTGACTTAAATTATGTCGAGCTGTTAAGAGAAGTGGGAGCTTGCTTCTCCGTAAATAATATGCTCCGTGCGGAATGTTACAAACAGCGTATGGAAAAAGGACTTTCCTTCCTTGAGTTTAACTACATGATCATGCAGAGCTACGATTTCCTGGAATTATATAGAAAATACGGCTGTAATATGCAGTTTGGCGGAAATGACCAATGGAGCAATATGCTTGGCGGAACAGAACTGATCCGCCGTAAGTTAAACAAAGACGCCCATGCTATGACCATCACCCTCCTTCTAAATTCCGAGGGCAAAAAGATGGGAAAAACCCAATCCGGCGCCGTATGGCTTGACCCGGAAAAAACCTCACCGTATGATTTCTACCAGTATTGGAGAAACGTGGGAGACGCCGATGTATTAAAATGCATTCGTATGCTCACATTCCTGCCATTGGAAGAGATCGACGCCATGTCCGACTGGGAAGGAAGCCAGTTAAACAAAGCAAAAGAAATCCTTGCTTATGAGCTTACCAGCTTAGTTCATGGAGAAGAAGAAGCGAAAAAAGCAGAGGCAGCTTCCAAGGCTGTATTCGGCCAGGGAAATGCGGCAAATATGCCAACCTATTCCTTACAGGAAGCAGACCTTAAAGACGGCAGCATTGACATTCTGGGGCTTCTCGTGGCTGCCGGACTCGCGTCCACCCGTTCCGAAGCCAGAAGAAATGTAACACAGGGCGGCGTAGCCTTAGACGGAGAAAAAGTAACGGATATCAAAGCTTCTTACACCAAAGATTACTTTGCAAATGACGGGCACGTATTAAAACGTGGTAAGAAAAAATTTATAAAAGTAATTGCAGAATAAAGATTATTTAATTAGAACCGCGCTCATAAGCAGCTCGCAAGTAGATTGAATAAAAGAGAGTGTGCATAAAAAGAATGCTTTTTGTAAAAAGAGCAGGGGTCATAAGAGAAAACAGTGTTTACCAAAAAGCGGCGTTTATCAGAAAAGAGGTCACGGCGCAAGAATGCAGGGTTTACCAAAACGGTTTTTGCAAAATAATATGAAAACATTTGTTGTATAGTTGTATGTTTATATTGTATATTTATAGAAGAGATTGCTCATAATATGATATCGAAGTAAAAATTACGATACGTTTTTACTTTGGAACTATCATTAATAATATTTTTATAGAAGGAAAAGGAGCGGTCTCTTGAAAAAGGAAAATAAAAAACATCCAGATCATGCCAATGATAAAGCGAAAGTACAAGGTGAAGCTTGCAGAAAAAACAAAGGAGCCAAAAACTATGGTTCTCCACAGGTAAACTGGTGTAATCCACCAAAAAACAGTTCTATGGAAGAGAACGGAAAAAAAGAAAAATAATATTTTACATGATTGAAATGATACGCACAACGAGGTACGCCAATGACATAATATATGCCATTGGCGTTCTTTGAATCGCGTGCGAGGGAGGAAAGGCCAAAAAAATGAAAAATATAGTGGAGTTAACAGCGCCCTGCCATTTTGGACTGGAAGCTGTCTGCAAAAGAGAGCTTGCGCGCCAGGGGTATGAAATATGCAAAGTGGAAGATGGAAAAGTAACTTTTTCCGGGGAAGTGTCTGCCATAGCTAAAGCAAATATTCATTCCAGGACAGCACAAAGAATCATCTTAAAAGTAGGGGAATTTAATGCGACCACCTTCGAGGAGCTGTTTCAGGGAATCAAAGATTTACCATGGGAAAATTATTTGCCCAAAGACGCCCATTTCTGGGTTACAAAGGCAACTTCGGTGAAAAGCAAATTATTCAGTCCTTCCGACATACAATCCATTGTGAAAAAAGCAATGGTAGAACGCATGAAACTGTACTATCATCTTAACTGGTTTCCGGAAAATGGGGCAGATTATCCCGTGCGTGTTTCAATCTATAAAGATGTTGTGACCGTAGGGCTTGATACCTCCGGAGAAAGCTTACATAAAAGAGGTTATCGGAAAATGGTAAGCAAAGCCCCGATTGAAGAAACCTTAGCTGCAGGGCTTATCATGCTGACACCATGGAATAAAAATCGGATTTTGGTAGATCCATTTTGCGGCAGCGGTACCTTTCCCATCGAGGCGGCCATGATGGGAGCCAACATTGCGCCGGGAATGAATCGAAGATTTCAGGCACAGTCCTGGACAAACATTATCCCGGAGAAAGTCTGGGAGGAAGCGTTCGAAGAGGCGAAAGCGCAAGTAAACTTAGAGGTAGACATGGACATTCAAGGCTACGACCTGGACGCTGCCATCGTAAAAGCAGCCAGGGAAAATGCAAAAAGAGCGGGAGTAGATCATTTAATCCATTTTCAGCAAAGACCAGTGCACCATTTAAACCATTCAAAAAAATATGGATTTATCATTACGAATCCCCCATATGGAGAACGTCTGGAGGAAAAAGAAGATCTGCCAATCTTATATAGAGAAATCGGAGAAGCGTTCCGCCGTCTGGATAACTGGTCGGAATATGTGATCACCGCATATGAGGACGCCGAACGCTACATCGGGAAAAAAGCAGATAAAAACCGAAAAATATATAATGGTATGATGAAGACTTATTTTTATCAATTTCAGGGGCCGAAGCCGCCGAGAAACCGTGCAAAACGTAAAGAATCGGCAGAATAGTTGAAGAAAAAGAACAATAAATCGCAGGACAATTAAAATAACGCATAAAATTCAGGGGAAAAGGGATAAGGAAAATGAAGAAGAAAATAATATTTGCCACAGGAAATGAAGGAAAAATGAGAGAAATTAGAGAAATTCTTGGTGATCTGGATTATGAAATCCTTTCCATGAAAGAAGCGGGCGTCAACATAGATATTATAGAAGACGGCGAAACCTTTGAAGAAAATGCTGTCATCAAGGCAAAAGCTGTTATGGAAGCAACCGGAGAGATCGTACTTGCCGATGATTCCGGTCTGGAAATCGATTTTCTAAATAAAGAGCCGGGCGTATTATCCGCCAGATATATGGGAGAGAAAACCTCTTATCGCATAAAAAATCAGATTCTTTTAGATCGTCTTCACGGCGTACCGCCAATCCTGCGATCCGCAAGATTCGTGTGTGTTGTGGCGGCGGCATTTCCGGACGGCAGAATCGAAACAAGAAGAGCCACCATTGAGGGAAGAATCGCAGATAAACCGGCCGGAGAAAATGGTTTTGGCTATGATCCGATTTTTTATTTGCCAGATCGAAAGAAAACAACAGCAGAAATATCCCCAGAAGAAAAAAATGAAATTAGTCACAGAGGAAAAGCATTGCGCCAGATAAAAGAGTTATTATAAAAAACTGAGGTGAAATCATGAGAATATTAGTAATCAGCGACTCCCACGGAAGAAACGATGATGTCGCCGGAGTAATCAGCCAGGTTGGAAAAATAGATTTACTCATACATTGCGGCGACGTGGAACGAGGAGACGACTATATCCGTTCTCTGGTAAATTGTCCGGTATACATGGTGGCAGGCAATAACGACTATAATCTGGATCTCCCCATAAAAGAAATATTTAACATTGGAGATTATAAAGTGATGGTAACTCACGGTCATCGTTTTCAGGTATACCGTGGAGTGGCAATGCTTAGAAAATATGCAGAAGATCACAATATCGATATCGTAATGTTCGGACACACCCACTGCCCATTTATCGAAATTGAAGACAACATTACCATTTTAAATCCGGGAAGTCTGTCCTATCCCAGACAAGCCGACCGCAAACCGACTTTTTTGCTGATGGAAATAGATGAATATGGACAGGCACATTTCGGCCACGGATATTATCACTCCAAATTCAGCGAACTGCCATTATAATTTTTACGTGCTGCCAACTGCCAACCAAGTGTGACACGAGAACACTTGCGGCATTACCGGACATGACAGATAGCCAGAAAATTTTTCATTGAAAATAGTGTTTTTTCATATAAAAGTTTTTTACACATAGAAGTGAGGAAAAAATGAAAAAGGGAGATATATTAGAAGGAATTGTAACCAAAACCGAATTTCCAAACAAAGGAATTGTAAAAATAGACGATTACAAAATCACAGTAAAAAATGCTCTGGAAGGACAAACGATACGTTTTTCTGTATCCAAAAAGAAAAAAGATAAAATCGAAGGAAGACTCCTGGAGATATTAAAGCCATCCGCCATAGAGCTTAAACACAGCAAATGCCAGCATTTTGGAAATTGCGGAGGATGTTCCTATCAAAACCTATCATATGAACAACAGCTAAATTTAAAGAAAAAACAGGTAGAAAGACTGATTGAAAAAAGCGGACTGAATCAAAATGGTCAATCCCTTGTGATAGAAGAAATCTTAGGCAGCCCCATTGAAGAAGGATACCGAAATAAAATGGAATTTTCTTTTGGGGACGAAGTAAAAGACGGCCCCCTTGCATTGGGAATGCACAAAAGAAATAGTTTTTATGATATTGTCACACTGCAAAACTGCAAAATTATCGATAGAGATATCCAAACAATCCTGACGGCAGTCTTAGAATATTTCACAAAAATCAAAGCTTCCTACTATCGCAAAATGAGCCACCGTGGTTTTTTGCGTCATCTGGTAGTAAGACGTTCCATAAAAACAGGAGAACTCCTGATCAATCTGGTAACTACATCTCAGGATAAACTTGATAAAGACACTTTTGTCCAGACACTCATTTCCCTGCAAAACCAGTATGATGGAATCGAAGGCAAAGAAGAACGGGAAAAAGATCAAGAAAAAGGCCAAGGAAAAAATCAGGGGAAAAAATTTGGAGAACATCAAGAAGAAAATCAGGGGGAACATCAAGAAAAAATTCAAAAAAAAGACTGGGACGAAAAGAACGAACCACAAAACAGAAGAAAAATTGACGGAAAAATAGCGGGCATCTTATGGACGATCAATGACAGCGCCGCAGATATCGTACAAAGTGACGAAACCCTGATTCTTTACGGGCAAGATTACCTCTATGAATACCTTTTTAATCTTAAATTTAAAATCTCCCCGTTCTCTTTCTTCCAGACAAACACCCTGGGGGCAGAAGTGCTATACGATAAAGTAAGAGAGTACGTAGGAGACACCAAAGATAAGATTATTTTTGACCTTTATTCCGGAACAGGAACCATTGCTCAAATCGTTGCCCCTGTTGCTCAAAAAGTATATGGGGTAGAAATCGTAGAAGAAGCTGTCGAAGCTGCCAGAGAAAATGCTTCTATCAATCATCTCTCCAATTGCGAATTTATCGCAGGCGACGTTCTGAAAGTGATAGATAATCTTACCCGAAAGCCCGATATTATCATTCTCGATCCGCCCCGGGACGGAATCAATCCCAAAGCGCTTAAAAAAATCATTAATTTTGGATGTGACAGGATTATTTATATTAGCTGCAAACCGACCAGCTTGATGAGAGATCTGGGAGAACTGATGCAGAACGGATATGAAGTTAGCAGAATGTGTTGTGTGGATATGTTTCCGGGGACGGTGCATGTGGAGACGGTTGTCTTGCTTTCCAAGGGAGAAATCGAATCGAAAAAAATTCGGGTTGAGTTCTCTTTGGAGGATATGGATATGTCAGATTTTCAGGAGAAGGCGACCTATCCGCAGATCAAAGCGTATGTGCTGGAGCATACCGGATTAAAGGTTTCCAGCCTTTATATCTCCCAGATTAAGCGCAAATGCGGCTTGGACGTCGGCAAAAGCTATAATCTGCCAAAATCTGAGACTTCAAGGCAACCGCAATGTCCGCCGGAAAAAGAGAAAGCAATCCGGGAAGCACTGAAGTATTTTGGAATGATCTAAATGGAATGCCCTGATACTGAACAAATCGGTATCAGGGCGTTTTTATAGCTTTAAGGTGATATGAAGCTGACCGGCTTCAAAAGCGGCTTTAATCTGTCCGCCCATGCGCTCTGTCAGGAGTTTTGCAATCGAAAGCCCCAGCCCCGTGGAGTTCCGTCCGGCATCCACGGTATAGAAGCGGTCAAAAAGCCTGCCAACTGTCACGGCATCCAATTCTTTTGCCGAATTGACAAACATGATGCTGCCGTCCTCCGTCATGGTGACAGCAAAATCACCATCGGAATATTTTACGGCATTGCTGATGATGTTAGAGAAAACACGATTCAGGGCGCTTGCATCCAGTTCCCGGCAGATCGGTTCCTCCGGCAGACTGATCCTGGGATGAATCCCTTTTTCCCGCATCACGCCATAGAAGGACAGCAGACTGTCCTCCAATGCCCGCACCACATCCAGACGCTCTGGCTTCAAAGCCTGAGACGATGTGGCTACACTGTATTGGAACAGTTCATCCGTCAGGCTTTTCAGCGCCTCGGTACGGTTTTCAATTTGGGATAAATAACGCCGGACATTCTCGCTTTTTTCCTCCCGTTCCAGCAACTCCAGATAGCCGCAGATGGCTGTCAGCGGGGTGCGCAGATCGTGAGAAATATTTGTGACAGCTTCTTTGAGTTCCTGGTCGCCCTGCCTGAAGCGGTGCCGTTCCGAACGAAGCTTGCGAAGCTGAATATTCATAGCATTCGCCAGACTTCTCATGTACGGATCGCCGGTTGAAATATCAATCAGCGTGTTGGTATCGGTTATGAGCCTGTCGGCAAAGGCTGTTTCGATTTCCCTTGCGGCTTTTCGCAGGAAATAAATTTTTACAGACAGGGCGATGATAATCACAGCCAAAATGCCGATGCAAGCCCATAACCATATTTCCATAGTGATCCCCTTACTTTATGTTCTTCCTTTTGAAAGCAAAAATCCCGCCAACTGTTGTT
>CAZKQV010000036.1:0-27041 GCA_964555015.1 uncultured Eubacterium sp.
TCAAAAAAATAATAAAAAATATAAATGGTAATCAGGATGAATGTCTAAGAGTACCACATTAAAAATATCACTTTCTGGTCGGTTCTCTTAAACACGCAGCAGGGAATTTCAGGTACGGACAGAAAGCTGATCGAGGTAGCCTTGCTTTTAGAAAAAGACAAGTTTACCGTGTTGACAAAAATCATCTTTCCCTCAGCGCTTCCTTCCATGTTTACCGGAATCCGTCTTGGATTAAGCAGCGCATGGAAGAGCGTGGTGGCAGCGGAGATGATTGCTTCGGTCCGTGGAATTGGCTATATGATCTCTTATGCGAGGGAAATGATTCAGCCGGACGTAATGTTTGTGGGGCTGATCGTCCTTGGTGTGATTGGACTGTTTCTTGATATTCTTGTGTTAAAGCTTCAGGAAAAATTAATTCGCTGGGAATAGGAGAGCGGCATGGAAAAGAAAACGCAAATAGAGATTAAAAACCTCAATAAGCAATTTAAGATTGACAAAAAGAATGTGGACATCCTAAAAGACATTAACCTGGAATTTAAACAGGGCGAGTTTGTCGTGATTGTGGGAGCCAGCGGCTGCGGAAAGAGTACGCTGTTAAGAATGATCTCCGGTCTGGAATCCATTGAGGAGGGAGAGATTATCCTCGATGGAAATCCGGTGACCAAACCCGGACTTGACTGCGGAATGGTTTTCCAGGAATCCAGGCTTTATCCGTGGTTTTCCGTGGAGAAAAATATAGAGTTTGCCTTATCAAAACAAGTAAATAAAGAAGAAAGAAAAAAACTTGTTCATGATCTGATCGAACTGGTAGGGTTACAGGGCTTTGAAAATGCCCTGCCGAAACAGTTATCCGGCGGTATGCAGCAGCGTGTCAGCATCGCCAGGGGACTAATTCACAATCCGAAAGTGTTATTGATGGACGAACCCTTTGGAGCGCTGGACGCCATCACAAGAATTAATATGCAAAATGAAGTTCTTCGTATTTGGGAAGCAGAAAAGAAAACCATGGTTTTAGTGACCCATGATATCGATGAGGCAATCTATTTAGGAGATAAAATCGTAGTATTATCGAGCCGTCCGGGAACGGTTAGAAAAGTAGTTCAAGTTGATCTTCCCCGTCCAAGGGACCGAAGCGGCATAGAATTTATGAAAATTCGTAAGGACATCTACAAAGAGTTCTTTAAAAACGTGGAGTTTGAAGGGGAAATCGAGTATTATATTTGATCTTGCAAATATATGCTCCCTTTTGGGCAGACAAGTATAAAAACTTGCCGCTTAGGAGGGAGCATATTTCTTTTCGTTGCGATGACGCTTCGCTCCGTCGGTTTTCGGCTCTTGAATGGGTATTGTTTCGAAATATTTGAAAATTTAAAGTTCGAAATATTTGAAAATTTAAAGTTCTTTACTATTAAAACAAATTGTTATATAATATTGTATATTTTGGCTAAAAGATAAAGAACAGGATGAAGAACGATGGAATTAGCTAGTATTGCCAGCGGCAGCAGTGGAAATTCTATATATGTAGGGAATAAAAAGACAAATTTTTTGGTGGATACCGGAATCAGCCGTAAAAGGATCGTGGATGCTCTAAATAGCTTCATGGTGGATCCGGCGAAACTGGACGCCATTTTTATTACCCACGAACATATGGATCATATTGGAGGACTTGGCGTTTTTCTTCGGAAGTATCCAACCCCCGTGTTTGCCACTGCAAAGACAATTGATGAGATAAAGAAAACTTCTACCCTTGGAAAAGTGGATTATTCTCTTTTTGAGAGTATCGTACCGGATCGGCCGATCCGGATGAATGATGTCACGATCAACGCCTCAAGAATCTATCACGATGCTGCAGATCCGGTATGTTACACCTTTTTTGATGAGGATTCCAAGGTTGGAATCGCGACAGATCTTGGCACCTATGATGATTACTTGACAGATCAGCTCACAGGATGCGAGTCCCTTTTAGTGGAGGCGAACCATGATTTGAATATGCTGATGGCCGGTCCTTATTCTTATCCGTTGAAGAGGCGTATCATGGGAAATAAAGGACATTTGTCCAATGAGAGAGCGGGACAGTTCCTTTCAAAAATTATCGGCAAAGAACTAAAACATATATTGCTCGGACATTTGAGTAAGGAAAATAATTACGGGGAACTTGCCTACGAGACGGTCAAGGTGGAACTTTTGATACATAACATTGACATCGATAAGGCCGGGATTTCCATGCAGGTGGCAGACCGAAATGCACCGACCTGCTATGTGTAAGAGCGACCTGCAGACAGACGCGCGGCAAAAGTTTGCTTCGTGACAGGTTTATGAAATCGCGGGAATGTGCGGAGCAGGATTTTTTATAAAATACTTTTTGGAAAGGATTATGATAACAATGAATGAAACTGTTATGAAAAAGTCAATTATTACGGTAATCGGAAAGGATTCTGTCGGTATTATAGCTAAGGTTTGTTCTTACCTTGCCGGCAATAACATTAATATTCTGGACATCAACCAGACGATCACCGGCGGTTATTTTAATATGATGATGATCGTGGAATCGGATGAAGTTAACAAGGCATTTCCTGATATGGCTATGGAACTGGGGCAGATTGGAGAAGAGATCGGTGTTGTGATTCAGGCACAGAGAGAAGAGATCTTTGAAATGATGCACCGTATCTGATGGATGAGTGTCAGGAGGATATCACTATGTTAAATATAAATGAAGTAATAGAGACAAATAAAATGATCCATGAGATGAATCTGGACGTCCGGACCATTACCCTGGGCATCAGCCTTCTGGACTGTATCAGTGATTCTTTGGATGAGGTTTGCGATAAAATTTATCATAAGATCACTACAAAGGCAAAGGATCTTGTAAAAACCGGGAAGGCCATTGAGCAGGAATACGGCATTCCAATCGTGAATAAACGTATTTCCATTACGCCAATCGCCTTAGTCGGCGGAAGCTGCTGTAAGTCCCCGGAGGATTTTGTCCGGATCGCCGAAGTTCTTGACCAATGCGCCAGGGAAGTGGGGGTCAATTTCATCGGAGGATATTCTGCCCTGGTGAATAAAGGAATGACAAAGGCAGACGAATATCTCATTTGTTCCATTCCAAAAGCTTTGTCTGTCACAGAGAGGGTATGCAGCTCTGTGAATGTGGGTTCCACAAAAACAGGGATTAACATGGACGCGGTAAAACTCATTGGAGAAAAAATCGTAGAGACCGCCGAGTTAACAAAAGATAAAAACGGATTGGGCAACGCTAAGTTTGTTGTATTTACCAATGCGCCGGATGATAATCCGTTTATGGCAGGTGCTTTTCACGGCGTGACTGAGGCGGACTGCGTGATAAATGTGGGCGTCAGCGGCCCCGGCGTGGTGAAACGTGCCATCGAACAGGTTCGGGGTGAAAACTTTGAAGTATTATGTGAAACCATAAAGAAAACCGCATTTAAAGTGACCAGAGTAGGTCAGCTCGTGGCAAAGGAAGCTTCCAAACGATTGGGTGTTCCTTTTGGGATTATCGACCTTTCCCTGGCGCCGACCCCGGCAGTGGGAGATAGTGTGGGAGAAATATTAGAAGAGATCGGCCTGGAATATGCGGGAGCGCCGGGAACAACCGCAGCCCTTGCCATGCTCAACGATCAGGTGAAAAAAGGCGGCGTTATGGCTTCTTCTTACGTGGGAGGTTTAAGCGGCGCATTTATTCCGGTCAGCGAGGACCAGCGCATGATCGATGCGGTGGAAGCCGGAGCCTTAACTTTGGAGAAACTGGAAGCCATGACCTGCGTATGTTCCGTTGGACTTGATATGATCGCAATTCCTGGCGATACAAAGGCCACGACAATTTCCGGCATCATTGCCGATGAAATGGCTCTTGGCATGGTCAATCAAAAAACGACGGCTGTGAGAATTATTCCTGTCATTGGGAAAAAGGTTGGAGATGTTGTCGAGTTTGGAGGATTGCTTGGATATGCTCCGATCATGCCGGTAAATTCCTTTAGCTGTGACGCCTTTATCAACCGTGGAGGAAGAATCCCGGCTCCGATCCACAGTTTTAAGAATTAGATTCACATTCGTGACAGCGATCGATAAATAAAAATGATTATAATAAAAGATTATGATTATATAGAAAAAGAGAAGTTTATAAACAAAAACGGGATATAGCAGGGGAGATTCTTATGAAAAGATATTTTCGTCACATAGCGGCGGCAGCGGCAGCCGTTATGATCGCAGCGGCGGCCTGCGGCTGCGGAAACAGTCAAAATACGGCGGCAGAGGGCACAACAGAGGTTGTGGCCAAACAAACAGAGACAGAGATTTCCAGTGAAAACAAGTACTTTGTGGACAGTCTCCGTATTTTTACCAATTTTGAAGATGTGATTGCAGAGGAGAAGAAGGAAAAATCACAGAAAAAAGATACGGAGAAGAAAAAGGAAACGGAATCTGTGGAAGGCAGCACAGAAGGCGGCGAGGAGACTGGCACAACCGTACAAAGCAGCCAAGCACCTTCCGGCCAAGAGGGAGAGACTACCGAAGCTTCTGCGGAAAGCACCACGCAGGAACCGATTGATGAATCAAAACTTACGGAAGGTTTTGCCTTAGGAACCGTGGACGAAGATGGTTTTTATCGGAATACCTATTTTAATTTGCAATATCCCCTGGATGCAACCTGGCAGGTGGATACCAGAGAACAGTTATTGTTAAGCAATAATATTACTTTTAGTTATGCGGATGATACGGAGCTTGCAAAGAGGATTCAGTTTGAAAAGGAATTTAAAGATCTTTCGGTGACGATCAACCAGGGAGAGGCAAATTTAATCATCTGTACCATGAATGATAGTGCTTTTACAAAGTATTTTTATGGACATAAAACGGCGAAAAAGTATTATTATACTAAGCTCTACTCTTATTATGAAGGATTGGGATATAAAGATATACTCGTCACAAAAGGCACCAAAAAGCTGGCAGGCATTGAATTTGAGAGCCTGAATCTCCAGATGAGCGATGGAAAGACGGACTATTTCATTAAGGTGTTATTTACGAAAAAAGATAACTTTATTGATATGATCGTGATAACAAGTAAGGGGGAAAACCTGAACGATATTTTAATTCAGCCGTTAACCGCAATTCCAGAAGAAAGCGCAAGTACCGCGGAAGAAAGCAGTGAAGCTGCTGCGGAAGGAAGTGAAGAAAACACAGGGGAAAGCGGGGAAACTGTCACGGAAGCAGAAGTCTCCGATGGGGAAGCTTCCTCTGGAGACGGCGAGGATACCGGCAGTTCGGAAGAAGAGCAATAGGTTCTATTTCGAGAGGACAGGACATAGACATAATAGTAATATAAGAGTGATTTATGAGGTATTCTATGCCCTATCCTTATAAGCGCGGTATCAAAATCACATCAGAACAGGAGCAGTATCTTCCTTATTATTTGTTTTTTCGTTTGCGCCTTTTTCTGTGCGGCATTATCTTGCTTGCCATATGGATCGCATCACATTATCCATCATATCGCAGTGTTTTGATGGAGTTTTTTACTCTGTTTGCATAGAGATCGGAGGAAATACGATATGAAAAAGAAGAAGTTATGGTTACTTTTGACCGTTGTAATGGCGCTTGTTTTTGCTGCAGGATGCAATAAAAAGGAAAAAGTAATAGAGTATGACGCCAACTATTACCAGTCTCTTACGGGAGAGACGAAAGAGCTTCTTACAGAATCTCCGGAGGTGTTTATCCTTCACACGAAAGATGAGCTAACAGACTACTATGAAAAAAACAAAGAGAGTTATGATCTTAGCGAGCTGCACGATCAATTGGAGAAATACGATGACAGTTATTTTAAAAAACAAGATCTGATTTTGATCGTATTTCGGGAGAGCAGCGGAGCCGTCACCCATGAAGTTTCTGATGTGGCGTATGAAAACGGCGCATGGAAGGTTAGCATAAAAAGAAACGCTCCCGCCGCCGGAATCTCCAATATAGCATGGTGGCATATTGCTTTGGAAATCAAGGACATAAAACTTCGTGCGGACGGCTATAGCGACAAAATTGAAATCAGCGTTTTATAGTATGTTATAGTAGTATGCATATTTCTTACACAGACATCAGATAAGGGGAATACTATGTTTCGGGAAATGAGAAGAAAAAAACAAGAACTGCCGTTGGAAAGATGTAAAAATCTCTTAAAGCAGGAAAAGCGTTGTGTATTATCTTTTATAGGAGATGATGGATACCCGAGCGGAACTCCGATGAATTTTTATTACGATGAAAACAGCGGAAAGATTTATTTGCATTGTGCCTTGCAAGGGCATCGCATCGATTCTTTAAGGATAAATGATAAAGTGTGTTTTACCACATATAATGAAGGGGTAAAGTTGGACGATCAGGATTGGGCTTACTATGTGGCCAGCGTTATGACCTATGGAAAAGCCCGTCTTGTGAAGGATGAAGCTCTCTCCGCCCAAATGCTTTTAAAGCTTGGTGAAAAGTATATGCCGACAAAGGCCGAGATCGATAAGACGATGGAAAAATACGGCAAACGTGCGCAGATTATCGAGATTGAGATCGATCATATGACCGGAAAACTGGTACATGAAAAATAATCTTTGCCGGCAATCATCCCCAAAACATAAAGGGGAGATATTATAACGCATAATTTTCGCCGCAATGACGATTTTATCTTTATAGAATCGAAAATGCGGCGCTATTTTTGTGGAGTAATTGCTGGGTATAAGTTTAATGGAATATAAATATTAACTAGATTATGTTTTTAATAAGGAAGAAAGAATGGATTATTTAGCTCTTACAGATGAAATATTACTGGAAGTGGAAAAACCCGTCCGCTATATCGGACATGAGGTTAATGCAGTCATAAGGAATCCGGATAAGGTTTCTCTTCGGGTGGCGATGTGTTTTCCGGATGTGTATGAAATCGGTATGTCCCATCTGGGTATGCAGATTATTTATGATATGATGAACCGGCGGGAGGATATCTGGTGTGAACGCGTTTTTTCCCCTTGGACTGATTTGGACGGTATCATGAGGCGGGACCATATTCCTCTTTTTATGTTGGAAAGCCAGGATCCGGTCTTTATGGCGGATTTTTTATTGATCACGATCCAATATGAGATGTGTTATACGAATATTTTACAGGTTTTAGATCTCAGCCAGATTAATATTTATGCAAAGGACCGCCGGGAAGACGCTCCTTTTGTGATCGGAGGAGGTCCTTGTACTTATAACCCGGAACCCCTTGCTGATTTTTTTGATATGTTTTATATCGGGGAAGCGGAAACTGTATATTATGATCTTATGGATTTATATAAGGAACATAAGAAAAATGGCGGGACAAGGCAGGAATTTTTACGGAAAGCCGCAAGAACGATACCGGGAATTTATGTGCCTTCTTTGTACGAGGTATCCTACCATGAAGATGGAACCATTGCTTCCTTTGTGCCAAAGGAAGAAGGGGTTCCGGCTACCATTTTGCGCCAGGTACAGGTGGATTTAAGCGATACCTTTTATCCGCAAAATCCTTTGGTTCCTTATATTAAAGTGACCCAGGACCGATGCGTACTGGAAATTCAGAGAGGATGTACGAGAGGATGCAGATTTTGCCAGGCGGGCATGGTATATCGTCCCCTTCGGGAACGGGATCTGTCCATGCTGACGGCCACCGCAGACCATTCCCTCGCCGTAACCGGAAACGATGAGATTTCTCTTAGTTCCCTAAGTTCCAGTGATTTTCGCAGGCTGCCGGAACTTTGCAATTATCTGATTGACAATTACCGGAGCAAGAACATTAATATTGCGCTGCCTTCTCTGCGTATTGACGCGTTTTCTCTGGATGTGATGAGCAAAGTCCAGGATGTGAGAAAGAGCAGTCTTACATTTGCTCCGGAGGCAGGAACCCAAAGAATGCGGGATGTGATCAATAAGGGATTGACACAGGAAGTTATTATACAAGGGGCGACGGAAGCTTTTAAGGGAGGCTGGAATAAAGTAAAATTATACTTTATGATGGGCCTGCCGACGGAAACCGAAGAGGATATGAAGGGGATTGCCCATCTTTGTGAAGATGTGGCCATGTCCTATTATAAGTTAGAGTCGGAGTATCGCCACGGAAGGGTGAGCGTAGGCGCAAGCTGTTCTTTCTTTGTGCCAAAACCTTTTACTCCGTTTCAGTGGGCGAGTATGTGCGAACAGGAAGAGTACAGCCGCAGGGCGCATCTTGTGAATGATGAATTTAAAAAGCAGCACAATCGCAGAAGTCTTTCCTTTAAATGGCATGATGCAAAAACCACTTTGCTGGAAGGAATTTTGGCAAGGGGCGACCGTAAGATCAGCAAGGTGATTTATGACGCTTATGAGAGCGGATGTATTTATGACGCCTGGACAGAATATTTCCACTATGACAGATGGATGGAAGCGATGGAGAAAAATGGGCTGGATTACCATTTTTACACCACAAGAGAGCGCTCTTTGGACGAGATTTTCCCATGGGATTTTATAGATATCGGTGTGACAAAGGCATTTTTGAAGCGGGAATGGCAAAATGCCATGGACGAGAAAGTGACTCCGAATTGCAGAGAAAAATGTTCCGGATGCGGGGCTTCAAGATATGGAGGAGGTGTCTGTTTTGAAGGCAAGAATAAAGTGGACAAAGACCGGTGTTCTTAAATTTATCGGACATTTGGATGTACAGCGTTATTTCCACAAGGCAATCATGCGAGCAGAACTTCCCGTCTCCTTTTCCAAAGGGATGAGCCCTCATCAGATCAGCAGTTTTGCCGCACCCCTTGGAATGGGGATGACCAGTGAGGCAGAGTATGTGGATATCAATTTCGATTGGTGCTATTCCAGCCGGGAAATGATCGACCGTATGAATGCAGTCATGAATGAAGGCATACAAATTCTTGAATTTAAGCAGATTAATGAAAAAGAAAAAAATTGTATGGCAGTGACGAAAGCGGCGGATTATCTGGTGACTTTCCGAAAAGGTTATTATTTTTCCGAAGCCTTTTTAAAGCGCACGGAACCATTTCATTTTCAGGAAAAAATAACGATTGTAAAGAAAACGAAGCGAAGCGAAAAAGAAGTGGATATTGCGCCGATGATTCTTGACATCCACGAAGATGTGGCGTCGGAAGGGATTTTTATGAAACTGGTCACCGGCAGTTCGGAAAATTTAAAACCGCAGCTTGTGATGGAAGCCTTTTGCCATTATCTGGGATATGATTATCATCCAGCGGGATTTCAATACCACCGTCTGGAAACCTATTTGGAAAAAGACGGGAACCTTATGCCGTTGGGAAGCGTCGGACGTGATCTGATGGAAGGGATTCCTCCCGCTGAGGAAGAAATGAAATAAAATTATGAAAAACAATATAGTGATCACTTCAAAAGAAGATAACATATTTTACGGGTATTTCCGGGACGGAGCGCCGGTGGAATTATATTGCGGCAGCCGGAAAACTTCCTGCCGGGTCGGCAATATTTATGTTGGGAGAGTGGATAAGATCGCAGAAGGCATCTGCGGCGCTTTTGTGGACATCGGGAAAAATGAGAAATGTTTTTATCCCATGAAGAAAAAAAGCCAGCCCTATAAGCTTTCTCCGGGACATGAAGATAAACTATACGGCGGGGATCTGATTCTTTTACAGATCACCAAGGAAAGCATGGGAAAAAAGCTTCCTGTAGCCGGGGATAATATTACCTTAAACGGGTCTTATTTTGTTTTAACCATGTTTGATAAAAGGATTTCTGTCTCAAAAAAAATCCAGGATTCCAGGGAAAGAACAAGGCTCTTACAACTGATGCGGGAGTATGACTGCCAGGAATTTGGTCTGATCGCAAGAACCAATGCAAAGGACAAACCAGAGGATTTGTTGAAGAAGGAACTTTCCTTATTGATCAGGGAATATCAGAGAATCCTTCAAAAGGCCGCCATTTCTCCCGGAAAAGAAATGCTCTATACGCAGCCTTTTCACTGGACATCCTTTTGCAGAGATTTTCCGGAAGAAGACCTGGAAGAAATCGTGACCGACGACACAGAAGTTTTCCGGGAGCTGCAAAGAATTTATCCTAATGATAAAAATAAAATCAGATATTACGAAGATGATTATTCTTTGTATCTTTTATATCGGTTTGAACACTATTATGAATTGGCTCTTAAAAAACAAGTGATGCTGCCATCCGGCGGATTTTTGGTCATAGAGTCCACAGAGGCAATGACAGTGATCGATGTAAACTCCGGTTCAGTGATAAAAAATAAAAAAAATGCCAAGGACGTCTTTTATCAAATGAATCTGGAAGCCGCTAAGGAAATAGCAAAACAGCTTCGGCTTAGAAACATTTCCGGAATTGTCGTCATAGATTTTATCAATATGAATGTAAAGGAGATGCAGGAAGAGCTGATGAAGTTTCTTCAAAAAGAGTGCAGATCCGATCGGATTACGGTAAAAGTGATTGATATGACCGCTCTCGGTCTGGTGGAATTGACCAGGGACCGGAAATTACTGCCTTTGAAAGAACAGTGGAAACAAATATGGAGTAAGCTTAATGAATGATAAATTAATTTCATCCAAAATCAAATCCCAATATAATTGTTCTTTGATTCTTGCCCATGATCTGATCGGAGGAAAATGGAAACAGAGAATACTATGGCATATCATAAAAGGAGATAACCGTTATTCTTTGCTCCAAAAGGGCATTCCTGAGATCACCCCGAAAGTGTTGATCTCCCAATTAAAAGAATTGGAACAAAGCGGGATTCTGGTAAAAGAAGTGATGAAGGGGGAACCGCCGAAAACGATTCTTTATCGGATCAACGAAGATTATCAGGATTTAGTCCCCGTCATTGAGGCGATTTGTAATTTCTCAAAATATTATGCCGAACGAAATAATATTGAAATTCCGGAAGATTAAAATACTTACAAAAAAGTGCGTTATTGTCTAATAAAACAGGTTTGAGTTATAGTAAAGATAACCATTTTATTGTAAGGAGGATCAGGAATGAATCAAATTTTTAAAAGAACCAGCGTTAGAAATTATCTGGATAAAAAAGTAGAACAAGAAAAAGTAGAATTGCTCCTTAAGGCAGCGATGCAAGCTCCTTCTGCGGGCAATCAGCAGCCGTGGGAGTTTTATGTTGTGACAGATAAAGATGTTTTAAATCGTCTGGCGTCGAGCAGTCCATACGCCGGCTGCACCAAATCAGCGCCTTTGGCGATTGTCCCTTGTTACCACACAAAGGCAACCTTCCCGGAAAATGTGATCATGGATCTCTCCGCCGCAGTGGAAAACATCCTTTTAGAAGCGGTGGCCCTTGATCTGGGCGCAGTATGGCTGGGAATCGCTCCCCTTGAGGACCGCATGGAAAAGGTACAAAAGATACTGAACCTTCCGGAAGGAATCCTTCCGTTTTGTATTGTGCCGGTGGGTTATCCGGTAAACACAAGGGTGCGCATAGAGGATCGTTTTGACAAGTCCAGAGTGCATTATATCTAAAACATTAAATCGTACATAAAAAATGGTTTTCGCTCTCTGCCGTGACCGCAGGGAGCCGGAAACCATTTTTTATTGCATTTATTTTTTTTGATTCATCTTGCTATTTATTATGAAGTAATGTTAAATAGAAGGAAGATCAATGAAGAAGTTCAATAAAAAAGATTAATGAAGTAGATCAACGAAGTAGAAGCAAAGATATATTGCAAAACGGGGTGATATCATGAAATTAAGAAATGTGCTGATCGTTGTAAAAGACATAGAAAGATCCAGAAAATTTTATCAAGATTTGTTTGGCCTGGAATGTATCCTGGACAACGATGGAAATATGATTTTGACAGAAGGTCTTGTTCTCCAGGATGAGGCAATCTGGAAAAAGTTTTTGGGAAGGGATATTTTGCCGGAAAATAATTCCTGCGAGCTTTATTTCGAAGAAAAAGAGATAGAACGCTTTGTTCAAAAACTAGAAAGACTATATCCACAAGTAAAATATGTGAATCCCCTGATGACTCATTCCTGGGGACAGAAAGTTGTGAGATTTTACGACCCGGATGGGAATCTCATCGAAGTGGGAACTCCGATGTAATCCAAATTTTTTTAAATTCATCATTGCCACTCATTTCATTTTTATGTATTATATATATGGTATTTTAGTATTTTAAACACGACACGAATGGAGATATACGATGGCAATAAGAAAAGATATTCACAAAGTACTGATCATCGGATCGGGGCCGATTATTATTGGACAGGCCTGCGAATTTGATTATTCCGGAACACAGGCTTGTAAGGCTCTTAAGAAACTGGGTTATGAGATTGTTTTGGTAAATTCCAACCCGGCAACGATCATGACCGATCCGGAGATTGCAGATGTGACGTATATTGAGCCTCTTAATACAGACCGTATTGAGCAGATCATCGCAAAAGAAAGACCGGACGCACTTCTTCCAAACCTTGGTGGTCAGTCTGGTCTGAATCTTTGTTCCGAATTGGATAAAGCCGGGATTCTAAAAAAATATAATGTTGCTGTGATTGGTGTAAAAGTAGATGCGATCGAGCGGGGAGAGGATCGTATTGAATTTAAAAAGACCATGGACAGTCTTGGTATCGAGATGGCAAGAAGCCAGGTAGCATATTCTGTGGAAGAAGCTCTTTCTATTGCAGATGAACTTGGTTATCCGGTTGTTCTTCGTCCTGCTTATACTATGGGCGGAACCGGCGGCGGTCTCGTTTATAATGTGGAAGAGTTAAAAACCGTCTGTGCCCGCGGACTTCAGGCCAGTCTGGTTGGGCAGGTTCTTGTGGAGGAATCCGTTCTTGGCTGGGAAGAGCTGGAACTGGAAGTGGTAAGAGATGCGGATAATAACATGATTACCGTATGTTTTATTGAAAATATTGACCCGATGGGAACCCATACCGGCGATTCTTTTTGTTCCGCACCGATGCTTACGATCTCCGACGAAGTTCAGAAACGTCTCCAGGAAAAATCCTACAAAATCATTGAAGCGATTCAGGTCATCGGCGGAACGAATGTACAGTGGGCCCATGATCCGAAAACGGACCGTGATATCATTATAGAAATCAATCCAAGAACTTCCAGATCCTCTGCCCTTGCTTCAAAGGCAACCGGATTCCCGATCGCGTTAGTTTCTGCCATGCTTGCTTCCGGTCTTACCCTTCCGGAGATTCCGTGCGGCAAATACGGAACCTTAGACAAATACGTGCCGGACGGAGATTATGTTGTCATTAAATTTGCACGATGGGCCTTTGAAAAATTCAAAGGAGTGGAAGATAAGCTCGGCACACAGATGCGCGCAGTGGGCGAAGTAATGAGTATTGGAAAGACTTACAAAGAAGCGTTCCAAAAAGCGATAAGAAGTTTAGAGACGGGGCGGTATGGCCTTGGTCATGCAAAAGATTTTGATACGCTTTCAAAAGAAAAGCTTTTAAAGAAGCTGATCACTCCGTCAAGTGAACGTCATTTCCTGATGTACGAAGCTCTGAGAAAAGGCGCCACAGTGGAAGAAATCCATGAGATCACAAAAGTAAAAGCCTATTTTATTGAGCAGATGAAAGAGCTTGTAGAGGAGGAAGAAGCGCTCCTTGCGGCAAAGGGACAGCTCCCTTCGGATGAAGCGCTTATTCGCGCAAAGAAAAACGGTTTTTCCGATAAGTATTTAAGCCAGATTCTTGAAATCCCGGAGGACGATATCCGAAACAGACGGATTGAGCTTGGCGTGGAAGAAGCCTGGGAAGGCGTTCATGTCAGCGGAACCAAAGACAGCGCTTATTATTATTCTACTTATAATGCAGCGGATAAGAATCCGATCAGCGAAGGAAAACCAAAGATCATGATTCTCGGCGGCGGGCCAAACCGTATCGGACAGGGGATTGAATTTGATTATTGCTGCGTACACGCCTCCCTTGCACTGAAAAAACTTGGTTTTGAGACGATCATCGTAAACTGTAATCCTGAGACGGTATCTACGGATTATGATACTTCCGATAAACTTTATTTTGAGCCGCTGACATTTGAAGATGTTCTAAGCATTTATAAGAAGGAAAAGCCGGTCGGTGTGATCGCGCAGTTTGGCGGACAAACACCGCTCAATCTTGCCTCTGAGCTTGAGAAAAATGGAGTGAAGATCCTTGGAACTTCCCCGGCAGTCATCGATCTTGCCGAAGACCGTGACCAGTTCCGCGCAATGATGGATAAGCTGGATATCCCAATGCCGGAATCGGGAATGGCGGTGAATGTAGAAGAGGCATTGGCTATCGCAGAAAAGATCGGATATCCAGTAATGGTTCGCCCGTCTTATGTACTTGGCGGACGCGGTATGGAAGTAGTGTATGATGCGGAAAATATGGTCGGTTATATGAATGCGGCCGTAGGAGTAACACCGGACCGCCCGATTTTGATCGATCGTTTCTTAGGCCATGCGACAGAGTGTGAGGCCGACGCGATCAGTGACGGAACCCACGCTTTTGTTCCGGCTGTGATGGAACATATTGAGCTGGCAGGCGTGCATTCCGGCGATTCTGCTTGTGTCGTTCCATCCAAATATATCTCAGAAGAAAACCTTAACACGATTAAAGAATACACACGTAAGATTGCAGAAGAAATGCACGTAGAGGGCCTGATGAATATGCAGTACGCCATTGAAAATGGCAAGGTGTATGTGCTTGAGGCGAATCCTCGTGCTTCCCGTACGGTTCCTCTGGTATCAAAGGTATGTAATATCCGTATGGTGCCGCTCGCTATCGATATCGTAACTTCCAAACTGACAGGAAGACCATCTCCGGTACCGGAACTGAAAGAACAAAACATTCCATATTACGGAGTGAAGGAAGCAGTGTTCCCATTTAATATGTTCCCGGAAGTCGATCCGGTTCTAGGACCGGAAATGCGTTCTACCGGAGAAGTACTGGGACTTTCCCACTATTTTGGAGAAGCCTTTTTCAAAGCACAGGAAGCAACCCAGAATAAGCTTCCTCCGGAAGGCACGGTATTAATCTCCGTAAGTGATAAGGACAAACCGGAAGTGGTGGATCTTGCAAGAGAGTTTTCGGAAGCAGGATTTAAGATTATTGCTTCCAAACATACCGGAAAGCTGATCAATGATGCGGGGATTCCTGCAGAATATATCAATAAACTTCAGGAAGGCAGTCCGAATATACTGGATCTGATCATAAACGGTAAGTTCGATATCATTGTCAATACTCCGGTTGGACAGGAACGTGCAGAAGATGACAGTTATTTAAGAAAAGCAGCAATCAAAAAGAAGATTCCTTACATGACGACCATCGCTGCAGCCCAGGCAACCATTGCCGGAATCCGATCAATAAAGAAATATGGAAACAGCGAAGTGAAATCTTTGCAGGAACTGCATGGAGAAATCAAAGACAAATAATAATAACAAATAAATCATAAAAGGCCAGGCGCCTCTTATCAATCAAGGTAAGAGACGCCTTTTGTATATTTTGCCTGCCTTTGCACACAATAGAACAAAGAATTTTCTGACTGATTGTAATACGTTAAGCCTGATATAATTCTTTTACAAAAAAGAGGGGTTGACAGTCCTGCTTCTTAAATGTTATATTTCATACAAGTTTAGTATGAAATATTTTCCGGATTTTATGGATAAAAGAAATATGGAAGGCGGACAATAAAATGGCAGAGAATATGGACAAAAAGATTCAGGATATCGTAAAAAATATTTTAGAGGATGTTAAGAAGGAGCATGGCGAAAATGACATTTCCTTTCATACACAGCCGGATAAAAAAGTAATTATAAAGATCATTGAAAATATTATGTCGGTATTGTTTCCGGCACATTTTGGAAGTAAAAAAAGTATGCAGGATTTTGCGGTCAAGTATGAAATGGGAGGTTTGCTTGAGAGTGTCTATAGTTCACTGTCTTCGCAGATTACCCGTGTACTGCGGTATCATCCGCAATATCATGACAAATCCAAATCAATACGGAAAGAAAAGGCAGTGGAACTTACAATCGCATTTTTAGATAAGCTGACAGGGCTTCGGGAATATTTAAAAACAGATATTCAGGCAGCTTTTGACGGCGATCCTGCGGCCTTTAATATGGATGAGATCATTTTTTCCTATCCCGGATTTTATACAATCACGGTAAGTCGTATTGCCCATGAACTGTATTTGATGGATATTCCCTTAATTCCCCGGATGATGACAGAATATGCGCATGGGAAAACAGGGATCGACATTCATCCTGGCGCAACCATAGGAAAGTATTTTTTCATTGATCATGGAACCGGTGTGGTGATCGGGGGAACGACGATAATCGGAGATCGGGTAAAGCTTTATCAGGGAGTGACGCTTGGCGGACTGTCTACTCGTGCGGGACAGGGGCTAAAAGGTGTAAAACGTCATCCAACCATTGAAAATGATGTTACAATCTATTCCAATGCTTCTGTTTTGGGTGGAGAAACGGTGATTGGCGAGGGTTGTGTAATCGGAGGAAACTGTTTTATTACGCAGTCCATTCCGCCGCATATGAGAGTGAGCAACCAGAGTCCAGAGTTGCAGATTAAGCCAGACTCTTCGTCTATTACGGATCTGAGTGAGTATTGGATTTATAATATATAGGCATATTTCATTGCTTATACATAGTAGGAGCATCCCGTGATGCTGTTTTAAAACCGGCTGTCTAGACATATAAAGTGGGCAGCCGGTTTATTGTCAGAGATTTGGAGACTCTGTATTAAGTTTTTTTATAGCCAGTTTTTTTAGATCGCTTTTCACTACTTTCCCAGAACCGTTTATTGGAAATTCCGTAACATAGAAAATATATTTCGGAACTTTGTATTTTGCCATATGATCTTTAATATATGACTTGATAATCTCACGATCCATCGGGAGACCGTTTTTGGTGATGAGAAATAAGGCGATTTCTTCGCCGTAAATGTCATCCGGAACGCCGACACATTGACAGTCCATAATCTGATCTAATGACAGTACTTTTTCTTCGATTTCACTGGGGGAAATATTTTCCCCTCCGCGAATAATAATATCTTTAATACGACCGACAATATGGAGATAATTTTCATGATCTAATATTCCGAGATCTCCCGTATGAAGCCATCCTTCCGGATCCAGAGTTTTTTTGGTTTCTTCCGGGTCATTATAGTATCCCTTCATAATGCCGTATCCTCTGATAAGGATTTCACCTTCACAGCCATTTAAACATTTTTTGCCAGTATGCCAGTCTGTGATTTTTATTTCCATCCCCGGGAAAATTTTCCCCGATGTATGGAGACGGTGTTTGGCGCTGTCATAGATATCAGAAAGAGTACAAAGGGAGGCCGCTTCCGATAGTCCGTAACCGCTGGATAACCCGGGAAGCTGAAATTTTTTTGTGATCTCTTCCATAACATGAGGATTACAGAATGAACCTCCGATTGCCGCTTTTGTTAAAGTGCTCAAATCATATCTGGAAAAGTCGGGACAAGACATCATTGCCATATACATGGTTGGAACTCCGGCAAAGAAAGTGCATTTTTCATCCTGGATAATTTTTAAAGCATTTTGTGGAGAAAAATTTTCCATATAAATTGCCGTATATCCGAAAATAATGCAGGATAAAAATGTCAATACATTTCCAAAGCAGTGAAAGAGCGGGAGAGGGATACATACGGTATCCTGTTCATTTAAATGAAAGATTTTCCCGTAATCATATGCAGTGTTTAATACACCGTATTGATATAACATAGCTCCTTTCGGACGGGAGGTCGTACCGGAAGTACATTGGATCAGGTGAATGTCCTGATTGGAAACTAGGGATTGAGCTTCTTTAAACGTGTCATTGGAGACAGAAATACTGTGTTGTATAAATGTTTCCCATGATTCATGCATATTTGATTCGTCGCAAAGGGAAATGATTTTTTCTAATTTTGGGAATAATTTTTTGTTAATCCTATGGCCCGATAAAAACTGCTCCGATTCTTGTTCCGGATTTTTTTCTTTAGGATTTTTTGCCACAAAAAGAATTTTCACATCATTTTGTTTCACAATATAAGATAGTTCATGATAGCGATAACATACGTTCATCGGTACGATCGTCACTCCGATCTTAGCGGCGCCTAAAGCGAGTAAAACCCATCGGGAATGGTTTTTGCTCCAAATCCCGATGTGATTTCCATGTTTTAATCCAAGAGCAAGAAGCGATTTTGCCACAACATCACTTTGCTTATCTGCCTGTGAAAATGTGAGTTTTAATTGTTCTTCTGGAAAGACAAAGGCTATTTTATCCGGAATCCGTTTTATGGTTTCTTTTAACTGTTCGGCGATAGTGTTATAAATTCTGTCTTCCATATTATGTACCTTCTTCTTTTTTACAGGGCAGGAGTTATCTTATAACAGTGATATTGTTTTCTGCCATGGATTTGATCTGTTCTTCTGAGTATCCCAGTTCCTTTAATAAATCTTTTGCGTTTTCTCCCAGTAAAGGAGCCCGGTTCATATCGGATAATGGCTGATCATCAAACCGAAGGGGCAGAGTGCTTACGATGAGATCTTTTCCGCTTAAGGTCGGAACTTTGGTTAAATAATTCATTTCCCATACTTGTGGATTGTCAAGGATATCTTTAGGATCCGCCAAAAATTCATATACGGCGTCAACTGCGGATAGAGCTTCTACGATCTCTTCGGAAGTTACCTGTGCAAAATGTTCCTGGAAATACTTAACTTTCTCCGGAATATTTGTCATATAGGCTTTTTCGGTATTCCAATCCGGATCATCTGCCAGCCAAGGAGTGCCAAACAGGTTAAAATAAGCGCTGCAGCGGCGGTCCCAATATTCTTCCGGGCAGATAATCCAGCGTCCGTCCTTTGTCTTATAATAGTTATCAAGAGGCATGACCGGAGTATAAAAATCTTTCGGGAAAGATTTGTTCTCAAGCTGGTACTGCATAATGCCGCCGACATTCTGCCACATAGCGGCGCCTAAGAGAGAATTACGGATGACTTCGCCTTTGCCGGTTCTGGTGCGGTTAAATAATGCGGTGACCACGCCTACCGCCAGATGTGCTCCTGCGATGGCGTCTCCAAATCCATAGAACGGACGGAATACATGGTTGTCATCCTGATAACCCCATTCAACCATTGCGCCGCTTGGACTCCAGAAAGAAGTGCTGTCATAACCGCCTCTGTCTTTGTCCGGACCTTTATGACCAAAACCGCTCACGTTACCGATGATCAGGGAAGGGAATTTTTCTCTTAAAGATTCCAATCCTAGTCCCAGACGTTCCAGGGCCATTTCGCGGGTAGTGGTGATAAAAACGTCAGCAGTGGACAGGAGTTTTATAAATGCTTCTTTGCCTTCCTCAGATTTTAAATTTAAAGGCAGGCTTTTTTTATTTAGATTATAGGGTTCAAACATCACATTATAATCTTCTTCATACGGGGTTTGGAAAAGCCGTCCCACAGAACGATAAACTTCTCCTTTGGTTGTCTCTACTTTGATGACCTCGGCGCCCAGATCCGCCAATTCCCTCGCACAAATAGGAATTGCTACGTGAGTTCCCATCTCAATGACTCTGATTCCTTTTAACATTGTGTTTCCCATAATAAGCTCCTTTCAAAATATGCATTGCTTTTTGTTATATTTTTTCCGCCAGATCAGCCGCCTGGCGAATGGCGTCCAGAATTTTTCCTGTTTTGTTGGAATCTCCGATATTATAAGCGGAAATATTATTCTCCTTTAACTGGTCGTAAATTGCGTTGTTGGAAGAATAACCCACTGCCATGATTAAAGTGTCACAATCTGCTTCATGGTGTTCTAATTCCTTTGTTTTTCGGTTTGGCGCATCGAATGCAACACTCTGTTCAGAAACCTGAATGTCCGATGCGAAGGAATATTGATCGACTTTCAGCCGCTTTAAGTCGATCATAAGGGACCAGGAACATCCCTTGTCAAATCCCGCGCCTATTTTTGCGGTATCAATGATTGTGATATTTCGATTGTTTTTCTGGGAAAGCCCCATGATTTTTTCCTGATTTTCCACTTTCTCTGTTACCATAAAATGGAATTTCTCCGGGGATAATGTGGCTTCATGTGCCAGATATTGGGCAGTTTCACAACCTACGGAGCCGCCGCCGATGATAACAATCTGTTTTCCCGCGATCACTCTTCCTGCAAGAATATCTTCTGCGGTATACACCGGTAAATGGTGAATGTGATTAAAAGCCAGTTTTTTTGGAGTGGAACCGGCAGCAACGATTACGGCATCAAAATTATGTCTTTTAATCTGATCAATGGATGCCTCTTGATTTAGTTTCACAGAAACGTGGTATTTTTCTAACATAGATTGATAAAATGTCGGAAGATGACGAAATTCATATTTAGACGGAGGAGCTGCAACATAAGGGAGTTGTCCTCCGATATGATCGTTTTTTTCCCAGATCGTTACATGGTGTCCCTTTCTGGCTGCACGGTATGAAAATTCGCAGCCTGCCGGTCCGGCTCCGATCACCAAAAGATTTTTCGGTTTCTCAAGGGTGGATTCTTTTCTTTGGTATTCCAGTCCGGCGTCTCCATTCACAAGACAGGCACAAGGACTGTAGAAAAATACCCGGGAAAAACATCCCTGATTGCAGGCGACACAATGGCGGATTTCTTTGATTTTTCCTTCTTTTGTTTTACGAGCCCAATCCGGGTCTGCAATCTGTGTCCGGCATTGTCCGATGATATCCGCTTGTCCTAAAGCCAACGTAAGTTCACAATCGTCGGGATCATTATGACGGTTGGCGCTGAGTACGGGGATATGAACCGCTTCTTTGATCGCCTGAGAAAGATAACTAAAACCTCCTAAAGGTACTTCACCCGTCAATTGGGGAACAATGGTTTCATGCCAGCCGCCGGTCACATTGATCAGATCCACACCATGTTCTTCTAGTTTTTTGCAAAAACGAATACAAAACTCATTATCATTTCCACCTTTGACAAATTCATTGCCGGCGACTCTGACAAATAGTGGAAAATCCGGTCCGATTGCTTCTCGAACAGCGGAAATCATTTCTAATCCGAACCGCATCCGATTTTCTTCGCATCCGCCGTATTCGTCGGTACGCAGATTTGTGACAGGAGAGAGGTATTGGGCGATCATATAACCGGATGCCGCCGTAAGTTCAACAGCGTCAAAGCCGGATTTCTTTGCTCTAAGGGCGGCTTTTGCAGCATTGTCGATCACGGTTTTGATTTCATCTTTCGTCATTGGACGAGACAGATCGGCGGAGATACGGGATGGCACAGAAGATGCAGAGATCGTATTCGTATCACACTCTACAAATTCAGCGTGTCCGTATCTTCCGGTCTGCATTAATTGAATGCAGACTTTGGCGCCTCTTTCATGCATACCGTCTGTAAATTTTTTGTAACTTGGAATGAATTTGTCGTCATTAATCCGAAGCATATTGGGATAACCTACATAGGAATCCGTAGCGACTCCTCCAATAATTGCCATACTGATACCGCCTTCGGCTCTGGTCCAATAAAATGCATTGATGCGGTCATTACATCCGCCGTCGTCTGAAAAACAAAGGTGAGCGGCGGTCATGACGATGCGGTTTTTCAGCGTCATTCCATTTACTGTGATTGGCTGAAATAGTCGTTGGTATTTCATAGATACTCCTTTCTTAAAAATTGAACTGTTTTATAATCTTAGGTTTACAATATCAAAAATAAATGATAATGTAAAATATATAAAAAGATATATATTAATGCTTATAAATAATGAATTAAGGGGAGGAAGAGATGGATTACAAACAATTGGTATTTTTTCTTAAAACCGCAGAATTAGAGCATATGACAAAGGCGGCGACAGAACTTCAGGTGTCACAGCCTTTTTTAAGCCGGACCATAGGGGAACTGGAGCAGGAGCTTGGAGTAAAACTGTTTGAAAGAGTGGGAAGGGGAATTAAACTCAATGAATATGGCACTTCATTTCAACAAAAAGTGGCCTATGTCTTTAATGAACTGGAGAGTGCGCAGAAAGAATTGCAGATTATGGCGAGCAATAAGCAGATTCCAATCTCTATCATCACCAATGTGGGGCTGTACTTACCCGGATTGCTGAAAAATATGGCGATAACACATCCGAAGGTCAGAACTAAAATTTTTTCCTCACGAAAGAGGAAGATCATCAGCTCTTTAAAATCCGGAACCGTAGACTTTGCGGTTGTGGCAACGGGAGTTGACAACGAACCGGATATCATGACAGTACCTTTGATAAAAGATAAAGCGGTGCTGATCCACCCGAAAGATCATTGGCTGAAAGACTGCACGGAAGTAGAATTGGAGCGTGTGGTCAGCGAACCTATGATCAGTGTGGCAAAGGGATTTGGAATGAGAGATGTGATTGATCAGGAATGTGCAAAGGCAAATTTAGAACCTAATATTATCATTGAAACAGGGGATACTACCTCCATTCCGGAATTTGTGAATAACGGACTGGGAATTGCATTTATGCCTTTAAGCGTTCTGCGAAGAAAACACATATATGAAAATCAAAATGTGAGAATATCGAATTACCCTATGGTGGGGATTTCATATTTGGCCTGGAATAAAAGAAGATTTTTAAGTGAGATTGATAAGGAGTTTATTGAGATGGCAAAAAGATTCTTTTTTGAATTGGAAAAAACCACCCTTTAAACCAAGGAAAAATATTATTTTCCTCAAAAAATAATTCATAACTAATAATTATTAATTGATACATAATTATGTATTTTACAAATTGATTGTTCGTGATTTATACTAATGACAAATTTTAACGCAGGTTCGGTATCAACAGAATGGAGGAACAAGTTATGGATTATTTATTAACAGAAAAAGAGCTGGAATTAAAAGAACTCTTTCGATCTTTTGCTGAAAAAGAGGTGGCGCCCCTTTCCAAAATTTATGATAAATCGGGGGAATTTCCCTGGGAACTGTTTAAAAAGGCGGCCGCTTTAGGGATGACAACTTTGCATTTGCCGGAAAAATATGGCGGAAACGGAGGCACTGCAATGGAGCAGGCTTTGTTAATGGAAGAATTAGCGAGGGCGGACGCCGGGTTTGCCGTAGCAGTAGGAGCCTGTGATTTGGCTATGGTTCCGGTTTTGATGGCAGGAACCGAAGAGCAAAAACATAAGTTTGCAGATCGGTTATTGGCCGGAAAAGCGGCGGCATTTTGTTTGACGGAGGCGGAAGCCGGTTCCGATGCGGCGGCGCT
The DNA here is from genome assembly GCA_964555015.1 of uncultured Eubacterium sp. Classification (GTDB taxonomy): domain Bacteria; phylum Bacillota; class Clostridia; order Lachnospirales; family Lachnospiraceae; genus Anaerobutyricum. The sequence goes on from CAZKQV010000036.1 coordinate 23,236, forward strand.
TAGGACAACAGCGATCAAAGATGGAGAAGATTATGTGCTCAATGGCAGCAAATGTTTTATTACGAACGGGGGAATTGCGGACATTTATACAGTATTTGCCACCGTGGATCCGTCTTTGGGAGCCAGAGGGATTACCGCATTTATTGTGGAGAGAGAAAGAAAAGGGGTATCCGTCGGTAAAGAAGAAGATAAAATGGGAATCCGGCTTTCAAATACGACAGAAGTTATTTTTCAGGATGTCAGAGTTCCAGCTTCCAATATCGTGGGAAATGTGGGCCAGGGTATGAAAATTGCCCTGGAAACTTTGGATCGGACAAGGGGAACCGATGCGCCGGCAGGAGCATTGGGAATTGCTCAGGCTTGCATCGATCATGCCCTTGCTTACGCAAAAGAAAGAAAAACTTTTGGCAGGCCGATTGTGAAAAATCAGGGTATCCAGTTTATGTTAGCAGATATGGAAATACAGACACAGGCCGCACGGCAGATGATCCGTTCCACCGCCCGGATGATTGATCAGGGTATCGTGGATAGCAAAATAACGGCTGCAACAAAAGCATTTGCCAGTGATATCGCAGTCCAGGTTGCTCTCGATGCAATTCAGATATTGGGAGGATATGGATATAGTAGGGAATATCCGGTGGAAAAATTATTGCGCGACGCAAAAATTTATCAGATATTTGAGGGAACAAATCAGGTACAGCGAATGGTAATTGCCAATGCCATGGTGAAAGGAAAATAAAAAATCTATTCGAAATCCCCCTTCCATGCATTTATGCAAAAAAATGTGGGAATTGGATACAATAGTATTGTTTTCAAAAAAATCCATAGGGGAATCAATATGGAAAACAGAATATTATCCAAGACTCATATTGAAGCATTTCGCAATCATTTAATCAGAGAGGAAAAAAGCACGGCAACTTTGGAGAAATATCTCCGGGATGCAAGTGCTTTTTTTGCTTTTACAGAGCAGGCAAAAGTCACAAAAGAATTGGTCATGAAATATAAGCAGACATTGTTGGAAAAAAATTATGCTGTGCGTTCCATCAACTCTATGTTAGCCAGCATAAATAGCCTGCTGGAATTTCTCGGGTGGAGTGATTGTAAGGTAAAAAATCTGAAAATACAGCGCCAAATTTATTGCGATGAGGAAAAAGAGCTGACAAAAGCAGAATATCAGCGTCTCCTTAAGACGGCAGAGAATCAACCGCAATTAAAGTTGATCATGCAAACCATTTGCAGTACCGGCATCCGAATATCAGAACTGAAATATTTTACCGTAGAAGCGGTCCGGGATACGGGACGGGCACCCTATCTGGACGGAGGATAACTGTGCGTGTTGTCTTGCCTGTCTTCACCGCTGCCCCGAACAGGCAATTCAATATGGAAGAAAAACAGAAAAAACTGGGCGATATACAAATCCTAATATACAGTGGTAAAACAAGGAAAGACAGTGAATCCATGGATTGCTGCCTTTCCTTGTTTACATTCATTTTACAATTATTCTAAAAAAGGAAGTGTTACTGTAAAAGTAGTGCCTTTCCCAACTATACTCGATACGCTGATTTTACCGCCGTGCAATTCCACAATTCGTTTTGACAGTGTAAGGCCAAGGCCATTGCCTTCCACGGAATGAGAGGAATCTCCCTTGTTTTGTGGTACATCAACACCCAAATGGTTTCGCCCGGCTCAATAAACTTGAAGGCATTGCCAAGAAGGTTCTGCCACACCTGACCAAGCAAGTTTGCTTTGTTAAAGTACGCCAAAAATCCGGAAAGAATCAAAAAATAAAAGATTCTCTCCGGATTTTTGATTGCCAAGATGGGAAAGGGTAATAATATCAGCATGGAAACGCTGGTTCGTATCTGCGAAGCCCTGAATTATGGTATTATAAATGTGATTGGTCTGTAAAAGGACGAAAAATAATTAAATCGAAGAATAAAACAAAAATAAATTTGACGAAAAACACGGTTGCAACTGTCGGTTGACGAATTTCCATGTATAAATGGTGGTTATGCAACCAAAGGTTTTGCTATAATTTTACAAAAATGAGAAAGGAGCACTGAATATGAATATGGCGGACAGAATACAATATCTAAGAAAAATTAAAGGGTTTTCGCAAGAAGAACTTGCTGATAAAGTGGGGGTATCAAGGCAGGCAGTTTCAAAATGGGAAAGTGAACAAAGTACACCTGAAATAGCAAAAATTATTATTATGAGCGAACTTTTTGAAGTTACAACAGACTATATTCTCAAAGGAATAGAGCCTGTTAATATGACCAATAAAAAAACAATTTATTCTCTATATTTAGGATTTGCTGTAATATTTGCAACTATAGCCGGAATTTGGTCTTTCACGGCAAATAGATTCCGCATAGATGAATGTTGTTTTATCATAATAGCCGGAGCGGTGATTGGGTGTGCCATAGCGTTGATTATTCAAGTGATATCTCATTTATTTAGAAAAAAATAACTCTTACGGCAACAACTTTCAGTTTACAGAAATACTACGATGATAATTTTTTTTAGAGGTTAGATTAGAAAATAAGAAAAATAGACGGACATCATGTAATAGAACTTAAGAAAAAAATCACAATAGATCATATCTTAGAGTCTCTCTAATATTTTCCAACTGACAATATGTTTGCGAACCTTATTGGGTGTGAGAATCCACGCCAGCATGGGAAAGGATTGATGGCGAACAGAAGTGCAAACGAACGCATGGGCATTCTCATGCCGCAGCTTATGAAAGCCATCGGTGTGACCGAAGAATTGAAAGCTGCTGGCCCGATGGAATGGGTGGACTGGCAAATGCTTGTAGGGCGCAGATGGAGAAAATTATTTTCCGAGATTTGGTTTACAATTAGTCCTAGTTCGTCCGTTATAAAACGTCAAATATGGTGGCCATCTGCCTGCCATATCTGACGTTTTTCTTGTGAGCGGTTTCTACGCATTTAGTAACTGATTGTGGCGGCAGAGGGATAAAAGATACTGCCGCTGCCGCTACCATGCTGAAAAATCCTTGAAATTTCAGGTGTTTGTAAGCCCTAAATTCATAAGTTTGGGTTTATATTTTCTTCCAATCTTTTTGCTCTCCGATATTCCAGTGGGGACAGATCAAATTGCTTTTTGAAAACCGATGCAAATTTGCTTTGGTTCATATAACCGACTTGTTCTGCCACTTCTGCTACGGACAGTTTTGTGGTAACGAGTAGCTTTGCGGCTCTCTTCATTCTGATCTCTCGCAAATAAACAGAAATGTTTTGTCCGAAAACACCGCGAAAATAATTTTTTAAGCTGGTTTCGCTGACAGAAAACTGTGCTGCTAATTCCCTCGCCGGATGATGTATGCGCAAATCGGAAGTAATAATTTTTTCTACTCGCTTTGCAATGGCTACCTGCGTTTCCGTAAAAAACGTGCATACTTGTGATGGAGGTATCTCGTTGAGATTTTGCAGTAAAGAAAACAATGCTAATGCGTAAATCTTCATTTGTGAAATCGAAAATGGAATTGAAACATCAAATAGTTCCCAAAGTTTTATTAATATTTCTTTGACTTCAGGCGTGGCCAGTGAAATATATGTATTGCCATTAGGACAAAAAAGATCAACGATTTTGTGATAGTCAATATCAAATTCTTTTTGTATCCATGTACTTTGCTTTGCCAGCGTATCAATATCAACAAAAAATTCTATCCCTTCATAAATGCGGCGGGGATAGACGTATTGCTTTTGAGCAAAACGCTCTGTCAAAGAGATTTCTCCATCCTTCACATATACAAAGTTTTCGTTATTCAGGATCATTTCGCA
>CAZKQV010000037.1:0-26139 GCA_964555015.1 uncultured Eubacterium sp.
AATGGGAATTAAGACATATAACCCATATACACCTTCCAGAAGAAACATGACTGGTTCTGATTTCTCTGAAATCACAAAGAGCACTCCTGAAAAGTCCTTATGTGTTTCTTTGAAGAAAAATGCTGGTCGTAATAATCAGGGTAAAATTACTGTAAGACACCATGGCGGTGGAAACAGAAGAAAATACAGAATCATCGATTTCAAGAGAAGAAAAGACGGAATCCCGGCTACAGTAATTGGAATCGAATATGATCCGAACAGAACAGCAAACATTGCATTGATCTGCTACGCAGACGGACAGAAGTCTTACATCCTTGCACCTGCAGGATTGACAGACGGAATGACTGTTATGAATGGTCCGGAAGCAGAGGTTCGCGTTGGTAACTGCTTACCATTAGAGAATATTCCGGTTGGTACACAGATACACAACATTGAATTATATCCGGGAAAAGGCGGACAGTTAGTACGTTCTGCCGGTATCGCAGCTCAGTTGATGGCAAAAGAAGGAAAATACGCTACATTAAGACTTCCATCCGGAGAAATGCGTATGGTTCCAATCGGCTGCCGTGCAACCATTGGAGTAATCGGAAACGGTGACCATAACCTTATTAATATCGGTAAAGCTGGTCGTAAGAGACACATGGGTATCCGCCCAACTGTTCGCGGTTCTGTTATGAACCCGAATGACCATCCACACGGTGGTGGTGAAGGTAAAGCCGGTATCGGACGTCCAGGTCCATGTACTCCATGGGGCAAACCTGCACTTGGCTTAAAGACCAGAAAGAAAAACAAACAGTCTAACAAGATGATCGTTAGAACAAGAGATGGTAAAAGCGTTAAATAAATAGGAGGTAAGACATGGCTCGTTCATTAAAAAAAGGACCATTTGCTGATAAAAGTTTACTTAAAAAAGTTGATGCGATGAATCAGTCCGGCGATAAGAGTGTGATTAAAACATGGTCCCGCCGCTCTACAATCTTCCCAACTTTTGTAGGTCACACATTTGCCGTACATGACGGAAGAAGACACGTACCGGTATATGTGACAGAGGACATGGTAGGTCATAAACTTGGAGAATTTGTGGCTACCAGAACTTACAGAGGACACGGAAAAGACGAAAAGAAATCCAAAGTTAGATAGTAGATAGACATCCAGAAAGGAGGGTTCATCCATGGCAAAAGGACATAGATCCCAAATCAAAAGAGAAAGAAATGCGAATAAAGATACCAGACCATCTGCAAAGCTTTCTTATGCAAGATGTTCTGTGACCAAAGCTTGTTTCGTGTTAGATGCCATCAGAGGTAAAGACGTGGAAACAGCATTGGGAATTTTAGAATATAATCCAAGATATGCGTCAGCACTGATTTGCAAATTATTAAAATCTGCAATTGCCAACGCTGAGAATAACAACGGTATGAACAAAGAAAACCTTTACGTAGCAGAGTGCTACGCAAACAAAGGCCCGACAATGAAAAGAATCAGAGCCAGAGCACAGGGTAGAGCATACAGAATCGAAAAGAGACAGTGCCATATTACAGTTGTTCTGGATGAGAGATAGGGAGGTTTAAAATGGGACAGAAAGTTAATCCTCATGGCTTAAGAGTCGGAATTATCAAGGATTGGGATTCAAGATGGTATGCAGAGAAAGATTTTGCAGATAATCTTGTTGAAGACGATAAAATCAGAAAATATATCAAGAAAAAATTATACAGCGCTGGAATTTCCAGAACAGAGATTGAAAGAGCTTCTGACCGCCTTAGAATTATCATTCACACAGCAAAACCTGGCGTAGTGATCGGCCGCGGCGGTTCCGCAATCGAAGAACTGAAAAAAGAACTTCAGAAGATCGTTACTGCTAAGAAGCTTATGATCGAGATCAAAGAAGTAAAGAGATTTGAAGTAGACAAAGACGCTCAGCTCGTTGCAGAAAATATTGCAGCTCAGCTTGAAAATCGTATCTCCTTCCGTCGTGCAATGAAATCCTGTATGCAGAGAACAATGAGAAACGGCGCCCTTGGAATTAAAACATCCTGTTCAGGCCGTCTTGGCGGTGCTGATATGGCACGTACAGAGTTCTACAGCGAAGGAACGATTCCGTTACAGACACTTAGAGCTGATATTGACTATGGTTTTGCTGAAGCAGACACAACTTATGGAAAAGTCGGTGTAAAAGTTTGGATCTACCATGGTGAAGTTCTTCCTACAAAGGAAAATAAGGAAGGGAGCGATAAATAATGTTAATGCCAAAAAGAGTAAAACGCCGTAAACAGTTCCGTGGTTCTATGACTGGTAAGGCTTTAAGAGGTAATAAAATTGTCTATGGTGAGTATGGCTTAGTTGCTCAGGAACCATGCTGGATCAAATCCAACCAGATTGAGGCAGCCCGTGTCGCTATGACTCGTCATATGAAGCGTGGTGGTAAAGTTTGGATCAAGATTTTCCCAGACAAACCAGTAACAGCAAAACCTGCTGAGACTCGTATGGGTTCCGGAAAAGGAACATTGGAATACTGGGTAGCAGTAGTGAAGCCAGGCCGTGTAATGTTCGAAGTTGCCGGAGTATCCGAAGAGGTTGCAAAAGAAGCGCTTCGTCTTGCTATGCACAAATTGCCAGTAAAATGTAAAATCGTTTCTCGAGCAGATTTAGAAGGCGGTGATAACAGTGAAAACAACTAAGTATCTAGAAGATTTAAGAACAAAATCAGTCGCAGAGCTTAATGAAGAATTAGTAGCTGCTAAAAAGGAATTATTTAACTTAAGATTCCAGAACGCAACAAATCAGTTGGACAACACCAGCAGAATTAAGGAAGTAAGAAGAAATATTGCTAGAATCCAGGGAATCATCGCACAGAGCAAGGCTGCTGAGTAATCGGGAAGGAGGAATTTGGTATGGAAAGAAACCTTAGAAAGACCCGTGTAGGGCTCGTTACAAGCGATAAAATGGATAAGACAATCGTTGTTAGCGTTACAGATAACGTAAAACATCCTTTATATAATAAAATCGTAAAAAGAACTTACAAGTTAAAAGCCCATGATGAAGAAAATCAGTGCGGCATTGGCGACAGAGTAAGAGTTATGGAAACAAGACCTTTATCCAAGGATAAGAGATGGAGACTGGTTGAAATTATTGAAAAAGCTAAATAGTTAACACGTAAAGGAGATAAGATCATGATCCAACAAGAATCAAGACTTAGAGTTGCTGATAATACTGGAGCAAAAGAAATCCTTTGTATCCGTGTTATGGGTGGTTCTACCAGAAGATATGCTAATATCGGTGATATCATCGTTGCCACTGTTAAAGATGCAACACCAGGCGGCGTTGTAAAAAAAGGTGACGTGGTAAAAGCCGTTGTTGTTCGTACTAAAAAAGGTGCTCGTCGTAAAGATGGTTCCTATATCAAATTTGATGAAAATGCAGCAGTAATTATCAAAGATGATATGAACCCAAGAGGAACTCGTATTTTTGGACCGGTTGCCAGAGAACTCCGTGAAAAGAAATTCATGAAGATTGTTTCCTTAGCACCGGAAGTATTATAAGGAGGGAACTCAAGTGGCTCAGAAAATTAAAAAAGACGATATGGTAAAAGTTATTGCCGGTAAAGATGTCGATAAAGAAGGTAAAGTGTTATCTGTGGATGTAAAAAAACACAGAATCGTTGTTGAAGGCGTAAATATGCTGACCAAACATACAAAACCAAGCATGAAGAATCAGGCTGGCGGTATTATCCATCAGGAAGGATCCATTGATATTTCTAATGTTATGTTACTTCATAAGGGACAGCCTACAAGAGTTGGTTTTAAATTTGTTGACGGTAAAAAAGTTCGCTATGCGAAATCTACCGGTGAAGTGATTGACTAATAAAGAGAGGAGGCTGACCCAAGTTGAGTAGACTCAAAGAACTGTATGCAGGCGAAGTAAAAGCCGGCATGATTAAAAAGTTTGGATATAAAAATGAACTGGAAATTCCGAAGCTTGTAAAGATCGTCGTTAATATGGGCGTTGGCGATGCAAAGGATAACCATAAATTATTAGATGCGGCAGTAAAAGATATGGAGATCATTACCGGTCAGAAAGCCGTGATCTGTAAGGCAAAGAAATCCGTTGCGAACTTTAAATTAAGAGAAGGTATGGCAATCGGATGTAAGACGACATTAAGAGGCGACAAGATGTATGAATTTGCTGATCGTCTGATCAACCTTGCCCTTCCTCGCGTACGTGACTTCCGTGGAGTTAATCCTAACGCATTTGATGGCAGAGGAAACTATGCATTGGGTATTAAAGAGCAGTTGATTTTCCCTGAGATCGAATACGATAAAGTGGAAAAAGTCAGAGGTCTGGACGTTATCTTCGTAACAACCGCTAAGACAGATGAAGAAGCTCGTGAATTACTTACCTTATTTGGTATGCCATTTTCAAAATAATTAGGAGGATTTCTAATGGCTAAGAAAGCAATGAAAATCAAACAGCAGCGTAAACAGAAATTCTCAACAAGAGAATATACACGTTGTAAAATCTGCGGCCGTCCACACGCTTATTTAAGAAAATACGGAATCTGCAGAATTTGCTTCCGTGAATTAGCTTACAAAGGACAAATTCCTGGTGTGAAAAAAGCTAGTTGGTAAAAGAGATAGGAAGGAGGCAACTTAAATGACAATGAGCGATCCAATTGCAGATATGCTTACCCGTATTCGTAACGCAAACACTGCAAAACATGACACAGTTGATGTTCCGGCATCTAAAAGTAAAATTGCAATTGCTGATATCCTTTTAAAAGAAGGTTATATTAAAGCTTACGATATCATTGAAGATGGAATTTTTAAAACAATCCATATTACATTAAAATATGGTGCAGATAAAAACGAAAAGATTATCTCTGGTCTGAAAAGAATTTCCAAACCAGGACTTCGTGTATATGCAAACGTAGAAAATATGCCTAAAGTTCTTGGCGGACTTGGTGTTGCAATCATATCAACAAACAAAGGGATCATCACAGATAAAGAAGCTCGCGCTCTTAACGTGGGCGGAGAAGTGCTGGCATTTGTTTGGTAAATCATATATAGACGCACCGCTTGCGGTGCTTCATAAATACGACTACTGAAAACAGAAGAGATGGTATGAGGTCTCTTCCGACAATTTAAGGAGGTGCGATATGTCACGTATTGGTAGATTACCGATTGATATTCCTGCTGGTGTAGAAGTAACCATCGCTGAGGGAAATCAGGTGACTGTAAAAGGTCCTTTAGGAACACTTAGTGAAAGTCTTCCTGTAGAAATGGACATTAAAGTAGAAAACAATCAGGTTGTTGTAAAAAGACCGAATGATTTAAAGAAAATGAAATCCTTACACGGCCTTACAAGAACCCTTATTGCAAATATGGTAGTTGGCGTTACAAAGGGATATGAGAAAGTTCTCGAGATCAACGGTGTTGGTTACAGAGCTCAGAAACAGGGTAAAAAACTTATCCTTTCCCTTGGTTATTCCCATCCTGTAGAAATGGAAGATCCAGAAGGCATCGAAACCGTTCTCGAAGGACAGAACAAGATTACTGTAAAAGGTATTGACAAGCAGAAAGTTGGACAATTTGCGGCTGAAATCAGAGAAAAGAGAAAACCGGAACCTTACAAGGGCAAAGGTATCAAGTATGCTGATGAAGTGATCAGACGTAAAGTTGGTAAGACTGGTAAGAAATAATTAGGAGGACGTAAAGATGATTAATAAGAAATCAAGAAGTGAAGTTCGTGCGAAAAAACACAGAAGACTTCGTAATCGCATCAGCGGAACTGCTTCTACTCCACGTTTGGCAGTGTTCAGAAGTAACAATCATATGTACGCTCAGATTATTGATGATACCGCTCAGACCACTCTCGTTTCAGCATCCACAACAGAAAAAGAAGTGAAAGCTGAACTGGAGAAAACAAACGATGTTGCAGCAGCAGCTTATGTAGGAACAGTAATCGGTAAGAGAGCAATCGAAAAAGGTATTACATCAGTTGTCTTCGACAGAGGCGGATTTATTTACCAGGGTAAGGTTCAGGCGCTTGCAGACGCAGCACGTGAAGCCGGACTGGATTTCTAACAAGGAGGATATGACATGAAGCGTGAATTAATTGATGCTAGTCAATTAGAATTAGAAGAAACTGTCGTAGCCATCAAACGTGTAACTAAAGTTGTAAAGGGCGGACGTAATATGCGTTTTGCTGCGTTGGTGGTTGTAGGTGATAAAAACGGTCATGTTGGAGCTGGTTTAGGAAAAGCAATTGAAATCCCTGAAGCAATCCGCAAGGGAAAAGAAGACGCTATGAAGAAACTGGTTGAAGTTCCTGTAAACGAAGCAGGTTCTATCCCACATGATTTCATTGGAAAATTCGGAAGTGCCGAGGTACTTCTTAAGGCATCTCCAGAAGGTACCGGTATCATCGCCGGAGGTCCTTCCCGTGCCGTACTTGAGCTTGCTGGATACAAAAACATCCGTTCCAAAGCTTTAGGTTCCAATAACAAACAAAACGTAGTGCTTGCTACAATCGAAGGATTAAAGCAGATCAAAACTCCGGAAGAAGTTGCAAGACTCCGCGGAAAATCAGTTGACGAACTTTAGGAGGTAGAAAAATGGCAGATAAATTAAAGATCACATTAGTAAAGTCTCCTATTGGTGCTATTCCAAAACAGAGAGCAACTGTAGAAGCACTTGGACTTAGAAAAGTAAACAAAACAGTTGAAATGCCTGATAATGATGCAGTTCGTGGAATGATCTGGCACGTTAGACATTTGGTTAAAGTAGAAGAAATTTAATTGCAGATAAGGAGGTACTATAATGGATTTAGCTAATTTACATCCTGCTGCAGGTTCTAAACACAGCGATAGTTTCCGTGTGGGCCGTGGACATGGTTCAGGAAACGGAAAAACAGCCGGCAGAGGTCAAAAGGGTCAGAAATCCCGTTCAGGCGGAAAGATCAGAGTTGGTTTCGAAGGTGGACAGATGCCTTTATACAGAAGACTTCCTAAGAGAGGCTTCACTTGCATCAATTCCAAGAAGATCATTGCAATTAATGTTGCAGAGCTTAACAGATTCGAAGCAGACAGTGTAGTAACAATCGATTCTTTAAAAGAAGTTGGTTTAGTAAAGAACTCCTTTGACGGAGTAAAAATCATTGGAGACGGCGAATTAGAAAAGAAACTTACCGTTCAGGTAAACGCATTCTCCAAAGGAGCTATTGCAAAAATTGAAGCAGCAGGTGGAAAAGCCGAGGTGATTTAATGTTCGAAACTCTCAGAAATGCTCTGAAAGTAGAGGATATTAGAAAGAGATTTCTGTTTACACTCTTTGTTCTGGTTATTTGCAGACTTGGAAGTCAATTCCCGATTCCGGGAATTGACAGTGAGCAGATTGGAGCTTACCTGGATTCGCTCCTCGGTGATTCCTTTAATCTTTTAAATTCCTTTACCGGTGGATCATTTACTTCTATGTCTTTATTTGCATTGAATGTCACACCGTACATTACAAGTTCTATCATCATCCAGCTTCTCACCATCGCAATTCCTGCATTGGAAGAAATGCATAGAGATGGAGAAGACGGACGAAAAAAGATGAATAACATCACTCGATTTGTCACTTTGGCTTTATCTATATTGGAAAGTCTTGGTATGGCGATCGGGTTCCAGCGCCAGGGACTCTTTGGCGAAGGAAACACCACACTCATTATTATCGAAATGGTTGTGTGTCTGACGGCCGGATCGGTCTTTGTAATGTGGTTGGGAGAACAGATTACAGAGAAGGGAATCGGAAATGGTATTTCCATCATCCTTCTTGTTAACATCGTATCCCGTATGCCAAGTGATTTTTATTCATTGTATCAGAAATTTGTGGAAGGAAAACAGATAGGTGGAATCGTGATCGCAGTTGCCATTGTATTATTCGTAGTCATTGGAACGATCTTATTCACCATCTTACTAAACGACGCTGAACGAAGAATACCGGTACAATATTCAAAAAAATTACAAGGGAGAATGCAGGTTGGCGGACAGGGTTCCGTATTACCGATCAAGGTCAATACCGCAAACGTCATTCCAGTCATTTTTGCATCATCTTTACTTCAATTTCCGCTGGTTATTAAACAGCTCATGGGAGCAGAACCGGGAGGTATTGCAGGAAAGATATTTAATGCGCTTAATCAGTCAAACTGGTGTGATCCGGAACACCCGGCAAGATCTGTCGGACTGATCGTCTATCTGTTGTTAATCGTATTGTTTGCCTATTTTTATACTTCCATTACCTTTAATCCGATGGAAATCGCAAACAATCTGAAAAAACAAGGTGGGTTTATCCCGGGAATCCGACCAGGAAAACCAACCATCGATTACCTTACTTCCATCACCCAATATGTTATCTTTATTGGCGCGATAGGATTGTGCATCATTGCATTTATTCCAATCTTCTTTAACGGATATTTTGGTGCGAATGTTTCCTTCGGAGGAACTTCCATCATCATTATTTCAGGCGTTATCCTGGAAACCATCAAGCAGATTGAATCGCAGATGTTAGTAAGACATTATTCTGGTTTCTTATCAGAATAATTCACAATAAAAGAAACAAAAAGTGTTGTCATAATTTCTCGTGGCAGCACTTTTTTATTCCTCATTATTTTACATAAAAGACTCAGCTCCTTCAATCCACTGTGTTACAGTCTCAATACTCACCTTATTAAATAATGTCATCATATACTTTCGTAAACGCACACGAATTAAATTATTTTCTGACCGGGCAGATTGTGTATCAGCCAGGATCAGAAGGTGGTTTTTATTTGCGCAAGCAGAACACATTACTGAAAATTTTCTCACACTGGATTTCTCCTCTTACAGGATTTATAATAAAAATAATATCATAACAGAGGGTAGTGTACCCGTTTGAATCAGAAAAATATAAGAGAAGAGGAATATTATGTTTCAATTAGATCAGTTCATTGAGGATGTGAGGAAACAGCAAATCAACATGGATGCAGTTATGGTCATTCAAAACGGAATGGAACTTGGTTTTCACCGTTTTAGCGATGATATTTATCATAATGTTTTTTCCATTTCAAAGAGTTTTACGGCGACGGCCATCGGTATGGCGATTGAAGAAGGAAAGATGAGGCTGCTGGATAAACCATGTGATATGTTTGCAGATATTATGCCGGAATCGGCAAGTCCATACTGGAAGGAGATTACTCTGAAACATCTGATCACCATGTCGACCGGACACGGGGAGGCTCATATGATGGCAAAGGACAGAATTGCTTTGCGGGGGCTTGGCGGGCATCCGGCTGATGAGCAGATGCAAAAAGAATGGCTGCTGTTTGCATTTACCAGACCAATTATAAATAAGCCGGGGACTGCATTTTGTTATGGAAATCTGGCGCCTTACGTGGCCGGTCGTATGTTGGAGAAGGCGACGGGCCGGACTATGCTTGATTATCTCCATGAAAAGCTGTGGAAACCCCTCGGTGTGGAAAAGCCAAGGTGGGATGCGGATCCTGCCGGACATACTTTCCCTGCCAGCGATCTGTTTTTAGATATCAGAGATATGATAAAGCTCGGTCAGATTTATCTTGGCAAAGGTGAATTTGAAGGGAAAAGATATGTGAGTCAGGAATGGGTAAACGATGCGACATCATGTCAGATCGGTTCCGGCGTTATAAATCCGTGCGAGAGGGCGGAGGATGAAACGGCAGGATATGGATACTATTTCTGGAGAAATAAGAATAACAACGGATATCGCGCTTATGGAAGAGAAGGACAGTTTATCATTGTGCTTCCGGAAAAAAATGCGGTAATAGCAGTACAGGCAATGCATTCCAATGTACAGGAGGTTCTTGATCTTATTTGGAAGGATATTGAGGTACAGCTTTAAAGCTGAAATACGATTACATAAATGACCGGGTGTCATTTGAAATTTATAAAATAAGGAGGGTATGCTATGTATTTAGTAGACGCAAAGGACAGGGAATTTCGTAATGGTGATCATGGCCCAAAGTATTTAATGAAAGGACCGAGAATGAATTTTGGGCTCGGAAAACTTCGCCCGGGCGAGATTGCCACACCACATGAGCATCGTGTGATGGAAGAAGATTTCTATGTGTTAAAAGGCAGACTCAAGGTGGAAATCGACGGTGTGGTCACTATGGTGGAAGAAGGACAGATGTTCCATATTGAACCGGGTGAGTTCCATATTGTTTCCAATCCGGATGATGATTATAATGAGTATATTATTGTCTGTGCACCGTTTTGTGCTGACGATAAATATTTAACGAAAGAGTAAGGTGATGTAAAACTGCACAAAATAAAGGGATTGAAAATATTTTCATTGTTGAAAATGTCCGAATTTGTCATTATAGTATATAACAGTGATAAGAGATTGTGTACATTTTATCGAAATTTTTTCTTTAAGAAAGAAGATGTATGTTATGTCAATGGATATGTATAATCAATCTGCATTTTTGATTATAAAAATCGCACATATGTATTACATGGAAAACTATTCTCAGAGAGATATTGCAAATAAGCTAAATATATCAATTACTACGGTTTCCCGTCTTCTAAAAAAGGCAAAGGCTGATAAAATTGTAGAATTTGTGATCAGAGATCCATATGTAGAGTGTATTTCTTTGGAATCATCTTTAAAAAAGACGTTTGGTTTAAAGGAGGTAATTATTGCACCCGGATTCAGGAAGGAAGAAGGGTATGATTTTTACAGTGCAGATGATGAGGAGATAAAAAAGCTGGTTGCCTTGGAGGGCGCCAGATATCTCCAAAGGATCATACGTCCCAAAGATGTATTAGGAGTTACTTGGGGAAGTACGGTCTATGAGATGATCAATTATCTTAATCCGGCACAGAAAGTGGACGCCACTTTCGTTACATTGCACGGCAGCATTGCCTGCTGCAAAACAGAGCTGGATGTCAGGACTTTGGTGTCCCGTATGGCAAGGGCTTTTTCCGGCAAGCATTATTATCTGCTTACGGAGGCTTTGATGAGCACAAAACAGGCTGCAGATATTATTAAGCAGGAGAAAAACAATAAAATAGTTTTTCAAATGTTTAAAAATATAAATATTTCAATCAATGGAATCGGGTCTTTTTATCCGGAGTTGAATTCTGTCTTGTCAAAACCGGAATTTATGTCAAGAAATGAATTAAAAATGCTTCAGGATGTGTTTGCGGTGGGCGATATTTCTCTTCGTTTTTTTAATAAAGACGGAGAGGAATGTGATACGGAATTGTCAGATCGCATGATTGCAATTAATTTTGAAGAATTTAAAAAAGTGGATACCAAGATCACTATCGCTTCAGGTACGTATAAAGCATATGCTATTTTAAGCGCATTAAAGGGGAAATTGATTGACGTACTTATCGTTGACTATCTGTTGGGGAAAAAAATTATGGAATTATATAACAAAACTCACCAGATAGAAAAATAGTTATTATGTATTGGGAGGGAAACACAATGGAAGAGTATATCTTAACGATTGATGAAGGAACGACTAGCGCCCGCGCGGTTCTCTTTAACAAAAAGAGTGAAATCGTAGCTATGTGTGGGAAAGAATTTCCGCAGTTTTATCCACATCCGGGTTGGGTAGAGCAGGATCCAAAGGAAATCTGGAGTGTTACATTAGAAATGCTGAATAAGGTAGTGGATGAGTCTGGTATCGATCCGCGTCAGATTAAGGCTGCCGGCATTACAAACCAGAGAGAAACGGTCATTGTATATGACAGACATACCGGAGAACCAATTTACAATGCAATCAACTGGGCAGACAGAAGAACAGCTGATTACTGTGAAGAGTTAAAAGAAAAAGGCTTAGAGCAGATGTTTATTGATAAGACAGGTCTTGTTATCGACAGTTATTTTTCCGGAACAGAAATTCACTGGATTCTTGAAAATGTACCGGGCGCCCGCGAAAAAGCAGAGGCAGGAGATCTTATTTTTTCCAACATTGACGGCTGGATCATGTACAATCTGACCAACGGTGCATGTCATCTTACGGATTATTCCAATGCTTCCCGTACACAGTGCTTCAACATCCATACGCTGGAATGGGATGACGAAATGCTTGAAGTATTTGGAATTCCGAAATCAATGTGTCCGACGGCGCTTCCAAGCAGCGGAAATTTCTGCACCATTAAAAGACCGGATATCTTCGGCGGCGTAGCAGTTCCAATTACAGGATGTATCGGCGATCAGCAGTCCGCAACATTTGGACAGTGCTGTTTCGAGCCTGGTATGTGTAAAATGACATACGGCACGGCTGGATGTTTCCTGATGAACATCGGAGAAAAACCGATTCCATCAAAAAATAACCTTCTTCTTACCATCGGTTGGGGACTTGACGGCAAGGTAGAATATATTTATGAAGGAACCGTTTATAATGCAGGTTCTGCAATTCAGTGGCTCCGTGATGAAATGGATCTTATTGATTCCACACCGGACTCCGAGTTCTTTGCAGCAAAATCTACATTGCCTAGAGGTTATCTCTATGCAGTTCCGGCATTCTCCGGACTGGGAGCTCCATGGTATGATTCCTATGCAAGAGGAACCATCTTTGGTATGCACCGCGGTGCAAATAAATACGATGTGATTAAGGCAATTCTCGATTCTCAGGGATACCAGACAAGAGACATCGCCAACGCTATGGCAAAAGATGCCGGCGCACCGATTTCATTACTTCGTATTGACGGAGGAGCAGCTAACAACAACATTATTGCACAGTTCGTGGCAGATATTCTCGGCGCAGACGTAGAACGTCCGGTGAACGTAGAAACGACCGCTGCCGGTGCGGCTTATCTTGCAGGTCTTGCAGTGGGATACTGGAAAGACAAAGACGAGATCGTTAAGTTCAGAGCTATCGATCGTTTGTTCCATCCGGAAATGGACGAAGAGACAAGAGAAGAACTGTATGCCGGCTGGGTAAATTGTGTAGAAGCTCTCATGGTTTGGAGCAAAAAGGCTAAAAAATAATAAACAGTACTGATAAAGTACATAAAGTAAAACTCCATGAAAATATCCCCCGGCTAAGAGGAAAGGTCGGGGATATTTTTATAAAATACATATATTATTTATCGCAAAAGAATAAAGGAGGCGCAATATGAAAACAGATGTTTTGATTATTGGCGGCGGCGTTATCGGATGTGCGATTGCTCACCAGCTTTGTAAGTACAACTTTGACGTGACTCTGGTGGAAAAAGAAGCGGATGTCTGCATGGGCACCAGTAAAGCAAATTCATCCATGCTGCATGACGGCTATAACGTCGACAAAACAAAACTAAAAGGAGAACTGGTTTTGAAGGCGACCAAGGAAATTTATCAGGAATGGGCAAAAGAGCTTCATTTTGATTTAAATATCTGCGGTTCACTCCTCCCGGGATTTGAAGAGAAAGACTGGGCGGCAATTCATCATCAATTTGAAATGAGTGCAGACAACGGCATACGTGGTGTAAGAATTGTCGGACAGGAAGAACTTCATGAATTGGAACCGCATATGAGTCCGGATGCCAAATTTGCCCTGTTCAATCCGAATACCGGTGTTTTAAATCCTTTTGAGCTTACCATCGCTCTCGGTGAACATGCAGTGCTGAATGGCGCAAAAGTTCTCCTGAACACTGAGGTAACGGGAATTAATACTGAGGATGGAAAGGTTGTTTCTGTGGAAACCAATCAGGGAACTATTGAAACCGGTATCGTGATCAACTCTGCAGGACTTTATTCCGATAAAGTAGCAGGAATGGTAGAACATGTAGATTTCTCCGTAAAACCAAGAAAAGGTGTTTATTTCCTTTACGACAAACAATATGGCGATTATATCCGCCGTCCGATTTATTCTGCACCTACAGCAGTTTCCAAAGGGCTTATCATGCTTCCTACGACGGAAGGAAACCTTCTTTGTGGTTCTAACGCGATTCTTCATGACGATAAAGAAGACTTATCCACAGATCTGGAATCTTTAAATCATATTTACAACGAAGCAATCCACAAATATTATCCGGAGCTTCCGCGAATGGGTGATGTGACGACGATCTTTGCCGGAAACCGCGCCGCTTCCAACACGGAAGATTTTATCATCGGTCATTCAAAATCTGTAAAAGGAATGATCAATCTGGTAGGTATCCAGTCTCCGGGTCTTTCTTCCGCCCCTGCAATTGCGGATATGGTGGAAGATCTGGTGCGTGAAGTCGGAGGAAATCTTGATTTCTCCATTAAAGACAATTATTGTCCGACACGTCCAAAACCGGTTATTTTAAGAGAACTGCCATATGAAGAAAGAGCAGAACTCATTGCGAAAAATCCTTTATATGGAACCATGATCTGCCGTTGTGAGACAGTAAGCAAGGGAGAGATTATTGATGCCATCCACCGCCCAATTCCGGCAACTAACCTTGATGCCATCAAGAGAAGATTAAGAGCCGGCATGGGAAGATGCCAGGGCGGATTCTGCGGACCGCGTATCGTTGGAATTCTGGAACAGGAACTGGGCATTTCTCCGCTGGAAGTAACAAAGAAAGGAAAATCTTCTTATATTCTTTCTATGAAAGCGAAAGAACTGGCACTACAGGAAGGAGGAAGCAGCAATGAAAAAGTTATCTTATGATCTTGTAGTCGTGGGAGGAGGCCCTGCCGGAATGGCAGCAGCTCTTAAGGCTAGAGAAAACGGCGTAGAAAAGATTCTCATCTGTGAGAGAGGATCCAAAGTCGGCGGAATCCTGGAGCAGTGCATACATAATGGATTTGGTCTCCAGTATTTTAAAGAAGAATTAACCGGACCGGAATATGCGACCAGATTTGCGAAAAAAGTTCTGGCAACAGATATTGATGTAAAAACAGATACTATGGTTCTGGAAATCACACCGGATAAAAAAATCATTGCACAAAATGGTGTGGACGGTTTTTTTGAAGTGGAAACAAAGGCCTGTATCCTTGCCATGGGATGTCGTGAGAGAACAAGAGAAGCAATCACTATTCCTGGTGACAGACCATCCGGCGTCATGACAGCGGGCGCAGCCCAGAGATATGTAAATATCAACGGCTACCTTCCGGGAAAAGAAATCGTGATCCTTGGTTCCGGAGATATCGGCTTGATTATGGCAAGACGTATGACCTTTGAAGGCGCTAACGTAAAATGTGTCTGTGAAGTCGAGCCATTCTCCTCCGGACTTATTCGTAATAAAGTACAGTGCCTTGATGATTTCGGTATTCCGCTTTATTTAAGCCATACCGTAACAAAAATTCACGGAAAAGAGAGACTTACCGGTGTAACAATCGCAAAAGTGGATGAGAGGAAAAATCCGATTCCGGAGACAGAAGTTTATGTACCGTGTGATACGTTACTTCTTTCTGTGGGACTTATTCCGGAAAACGAATTATCCAAACAGGTTGGTGTGAAACTTGACCGCGTGACCAAAGGCGCTACTGTCAATGAAAAACGTCTTACCAACGTGGATTGGATCTTTGCCTGCGGTAATGTTTTACAGGTGCATGACCTTGTGGACAATGTTACGGAAGAAGCGGAAATCGCAGGGAAGGCGGCAGCAGAACTGATTGCCGGCAAGCTTACAAAGAGAGCGCAGTCCATTATAGTACAGCCGGGTGAGAACATCGGTTACGTTGTGCCGCAGCGGATCGATTACGTTTCTGATGAAAAAATCGTGAAAATATATATGCGCGTCAGAAAGCCGGATGAAAATGTACTCATGACCGTGAAGGATAATGAGGGAAATCTCATCGCCAGGTTTAAAAAAGAAACCATCGAGCCGGGGACTATGGTTGCGTTAAGCATTCCGACCGTAAAATTAACCGATGATATTTCTTCACTTACTGTTGCAGTAGAAAGTCAGGGGGAATAGAGTATGGAACAGACAAAGATTATCTGTATTGGATGTCCAAAAGGATGTCTGGTTACGGTATCCCATGAGGGAAAAGAAATCAAAGAAATTCAGGGATTTGGATGTAAAAACGGGGAAATCTATGCACAAAATGAATTTACCGCTCCGGTGCGTATCTTCACTTCTACAGTTCGGGTGGAGAACGGAGATCTTACCCTTGTACCGGTGAAAACAAAAACATCTGTACCAAAGAATATGCTGATGGAATGTGCTAAAGAAAGCTGCCGTATTACAGTGAAAGCTCCGATCAGTGTCGGAGATGTGATTTGTGCGGATTTTTGCGGTACAAGTGTCGATCTTATTGCGACAAGAGACATTGCGTTAAAAAATAATGCATAACTTATAATGATGAGACTGTTGTATAAAATATTTTTTTAGATACGGCAGTCTCTTTGTTACTATGGTAAAGGAGAAAAGAATGATTCGACTGATTGTGACAGATGTAGACGGGACTTTAGGGCCTGTCAGCACAGCCAAAATTCATAAAGATTACTATGAGGTAATAGAAAAGCTGTTAGATAAAGGAATCATATTCGGCGCTGCCAGCGGGAGATCTTATAAGGCGCTTGGCAGACTTTTTGAACCGTTATCTGACAGGATGCTTTTTCTATCGGACAACGGCGCCAGATGCTGCTACAAAGGGAAAGAACTCTTTTCTCTTCCGATGTCATTGGAAGACAGCAGGGAACTGATTGAAGATACCAGAAGCCTTCCCGGCTGTCAGTGCGTATGTCAGACTGGTGAAAATACTTATTTCGGCAGAACGGATGAGGAGGTCTATAAGATCATGAGAGATCAGATGCACTATGATGTGACAATGCTTGATGATCTTGCTACACTGACAGTTCCTGTGCTGAAGTATACGGTATACCACAGATACAATGCGGAAAAAGCGACGGAGGGTTTTTTTCAGAACAAATGGAAAAAGACACATCAGGTAGCCTGTGCCGGTCAAAATTACATGGACGTTATGCGTATGGATGCCAATAAGGGAAATGGAATTTTGAGGATTCAGGAATACTTCCGGATTAAGCCGGAGGAAAGTATGGCCTTTGGAGACAACATTAACGACATTGAAATGCTTCACAACTGCCATTACAGCTATGCGGTGGGAGATGCCAGAGATGAAGTAAAAAAGGAAGCAAGATATGAGGCCCCTCCAATGAAAGAAGATGGAGTTTTGCAGATTCTGAAGTCTTTACTGAATTGAATATAAAAATAAGAAAATTATTTGAAAAAATAAGGTGAGAAAATATTTTCAAGGGGAATTAGAAAGAAAATATTTTCAATAGTCAGAATATATTGACTTTTCATAGAAATTAATTGTAAAATAGTTATAAAAGTGAGAAATATTTTTTCGGGCTTTTTGTTAAAAATGAATCATTCAAAAAATGAAAGGGGTGCAACTATGGGTAAATATTACATTGGATTTGACGCAGGGACACAGAGTGTGAAGGTTGTAATCTACAGTCTGGAGATGGAATGCATTGCGGAAGCCAATTATCCTACATTCTTATACTATCCAAATCCTGGCTGGGTTGAGATGAATGTAGAAGAGTATCTGGATGCAGTGAAAAAGGGAATCAGAGACTGTGTAAATATCGCTAAAGAAAAGGGAATCGATCCTTCTGAAATTAAAGCAATCTTTGGAGACGGTATTATTTGCGGCATCGTTGGTGTGGGAGAAGATGGAATGGCAATTACTCCTTATATCAACTATCTGGATTCCAGAACACAAAAAGATGTGGAAGAACTTACGGCAAAAGGTTATTCCATCTGGGCAGAAGAGACAGGAAATGCAGTTCCAAACTGTATGTTCCCTGCAATGTTTGCCCGCTGGTTCCTTGCTAATAATGAAGCATTTAAAGAAAAAGGCAAAAAGTTCATGCACAATGCTCCTTATGTTTTATCCAGACTTGCGGGGCTTAAAGCAGAAGATGCATTTATTGACTGGGGTGCAATGAGCGGCTGGGGACTCGGATACAACATCTACAAAAAAGAATGGTCCAAAGAACAGCTTGACATTCTTGGAATCGACCCTTCCTATATGCCAAAGATCGTAAAACCTTGGGATATCATTGGCGGTCTTACCAAAGAAATGGCAGAATTTACCGGACTTGCAGAAGGAACTCCAATCTGTGGTGGCGCAGGTGATACCATGCAGTCCATGATCGGCGCCGGTCTTACAGATGTAAATATGGCTGCAGATGTTGCCGGAACCTGTGCAATGTTCTGCGTATCCACCGATGGAATTAAACCGGAACTTTCCACACCGGATTCCGGACTGATCTTCAACAGCGGCACAATGGAAAATACCTATTTCTACTGGGGCTACATCCGTACCGGAGGTCTTTCTTTAAGATGGTATCGGGATAATATATGTGATAAAGTGGACGATGGTGAATACTATGATATTTTATCCGAAAAAGCAAAAGAAATTCCTGCCGGTTCCAATGGCGTATTATTCCTGCCTTACCTGACAGGCGGTTACGGAGATTTTGCTAATGCATCTGGTTCTTTCTTAAATATGACCATGGATACCGATCAGGCTACTCTTTGGAGAGCGGTTCTTGAGGCAATCGGTTATGATTATATTGGTGTAACAGATGTATACAGAAGCGGCGGAGTTAATCTTGATAATATCGTTGTAACAGAAGGTGGAAGCCGCAGTGATCTGTGGAATCAGATTAAAGCAGATATGTTAAACAGTAATGTAAAAACATTAAAGAAAGCAGGCGGCGCTGTAATGACAAACGTCGTAGTTGCCGCATACGCTGTCGGTGATATCAAAGACTTAAAAGAGTATCTTGGATCCTGGCTTGAGACAAAGAAACTCTATACACCAAATAAAGAAAATACCGAATATTATCGTAAGATTTACGATATGCAAAACAAATTAGTCCGCGAAGATATGACTGCTGCATTTAACACTTTAGAGCAGATTCGCAAACAGAAATAATATAAAACATTGACAAGTCAAAAGGGGGTAGCGATCAATGTTTGAAGTATCACTTAAAGACAAGATATGTATTATTACAGGTGCCAGTCAGGGAATCGGACGCGCAATCGCATGTACGCTGGCAAAAGCAGGATTAAAGGGCATGACCATTATCGACATTAAAAAAGATGAAAAAGGCACCGAGACAGAGCAGATGGTAAAAGAAATGGGCACGGAAGTTAATTTCGTGATCGGTGATGTCTCAAAAGAAGAAACCGTAAAAGAGGCAATCAAAGTAACCATGGATACATGGGGCAAGATTGATATACTTGTGAATAATGCAGGTGTTTCCTTTATGACCAATCTTGAGACAACCACACCGGAACAGTGGGATCTCGTGCTGGATGTAAACCTTCGTTCTGTATTCCTTACCATGAAACATGTCACAGAAATTATGAAGAAACAGGGATACGGAAGTGTAGTTAACATGGCTTCCATCTCCGGTATTACCGGTGGAAGCACCGGCCCGGAATATGGCGCATCCAAGGCAGGAATCATCGCCCTTACCAAATACTCTGCTAAGATTTTAGGACCGGATAATATTCGCGTTAACGCAGTGGCGCCTGGCACCATCGCAACAGACATGATCAAACGTAATTACAGCAAGCTTACGCCGGAACAGCTTGAAAAGAAACTGGATACCATTCCGATGAAGCGCATGGGTGATCCGGAGGAAGTAGGAAAAGCAGTACTGTTCCTTGCTTCTGATATGGGAAGCTATGTCAGCGGTGATGTTTTAACAGTAACCGGTGCAAGAATGCACTAAAATGATTTATGGTTAAAAAATTTATAGAACGATATAATGAAAGGTATAAAAGGGGAAAATATGGCTAAATATGTAGCAGGTATTGATGCAGGAACCACAGGACTTAAAACAATAATTTTCGATTTAAAAGGACAGGCATTGGGAAAAGCTTATCAGGAATATCCGGTAAGTACACCAAATGTAGGCTGGGTGGAACAGGATGTTTATTATCTGTGGAATGCTCTTTGCTATACGGTAAGAGAAGCAATCAAAGACGCAGGCGTAGATCCAAAGGAAATTGGCTCTGTGGGAATTTCCAGTCAGAGAGGAACCTTCTTTGCAATCGATGAAAACTGGGAACCTCTTCATGATTCCATCGTATGGAGCGATTGTCGCGCTGTAGAAGAAGTAGAATGGATCCGCAAAAACATGGGTATGGAAAAATACCATGCAATCAGCGGCGCACCTGTCAGCGGTGCATGGTCCTATCCAAAATTTAAATGGGTGAGAGATCATCAGCCGGATCTTTATGAAAAAGCATGGAAATTTGTTAACGCACAGGAATGGCTGCTTCATAAACTTGGATCCACAGAACTGTTCACAGATCCGGCTTCTCTGGCGCTGAACGGTATGATGGATGTCAAGACTCTTGACTGGTCAAAGGAATTGCTGGATGCCATCGATTTTGATATCGATAAACTTCCACCGGTGAAAGAACCGGCAAGACAGGTTGGCGTTGTTTCCAAAGAAGCTTCGGAAGCTACGGGATTTGCAGAAGGAATGCCAATCTGCGTCGGCGGCGGAGATCAGCAGTGTGCGGCAGTGGGATGCGGCGTAATCAAAGAAGGTATGGCTGAAGTAACTATCGGTACAGCATCCGTTATGGTTGCGGCAGTAGACGGAGTGAAAGCAGATCCGGAACATGAAGTAATCTTCAGCGGACATGCAGTTCCGGGACATATGGACATGGAAGGGCTCGCTTATGCAACAGGTGTTGCTCTCCGCTGGTGGAGAGATACCTACGGAGCAGCAGAAGTAGCGATTGCAGAAGCATCCGGAGTAGATCCATATGATATTATTTGTCAGGAAGCAAAAGAAGCGCCTGCAGGATCAGAAGGATATATTTTCTTCCCATTCTTCTCCAGTCAGGTAACACCATATTACTGCGATACGGCAAAGGGAGGATCCCTTGGTATCTCTTTGGCACACGGACGTTCCCATATGGCAAGAGCCGTATTAGAGGGCGGCGCTTATGAGCTTCGTATGATCGTAGAAGCTATGGAACGCGTACTTGGCAGACCGTTTGACGTAATTCGTCTTTCCGGCGGCGGCTCCAAATCCCCATTGTGGAGACAGATTTTAGCAGACGTATTTGGAAGACCGGTACAGTGCCTTAAAGTGGCTGACTGCGGTGTCCTGGGCGCAGCAATCCTTGGTGCGTCCGGCGCAGGAATCTTTAACTCTCTGGAAGAAGCGGTTGACGCCATGGTTTACCCGACAGATATGGTTGAGCCAAATCCGGATAATCTGGAAGTGTACACAGATATGTATGAGATTTTCAAGGCAGCATTTCTGGCATGGCGCGATGCAGGTATTTATGATAAATTAAATGCAGTTTGTGATAAGCACTGGAACAATTAATCATAAAATGTTATAATGATGTAGATAAAGGTTTATAGTAAAAAGCTGCTGTGAAATGAACATTGTATTTTGCAGCAGCTTTTATACAAATACCAGTTTCAAGGAGGAAAGGAAAATGATTCATTCGCTTGCCATTTCTGATTGCAGCGGATCCGGTTCTCCCTATCCGTTAAAAGGAGATCTTATCCAATGTATGGATCACGCAAAGCGTCTTGGCTATGATGCCGTGGAGCTTCATGCGCGAAATGTAAAATATAATGATTACCATAAACTTGCCGAATATTCGGATAAGCTTGGAGTGAAAATTACGGCAATCTGTCCGGGATCCGCCGCTTATTATGACGGACATTATCTGGTAAATGAAGATCAGGATGCCCTGCGGACGGCACAAAATGTGTTTATTGATTTCCTGCGGGAGGGAAGCCTTTTAGGCGGCATTACCATGAGCTTAAGCACTGTAAAGGGTGGTCTTCCGGATCCCCTTTTAAGAGAAAAATATAAAGATCAGTTTTATGAGAATCTTCTACCAATCGTGGATGCGGCGGAAAAATATAACGGAGTCGTTGCCATAGAGGCGGTAAATCGGTTCCAGACCCCATATTTATGCAGTACGGAAGAAACTCTGGAGTTTGTCAACCGGTTTGAAAGCAACCGGGTAAAAATTCATTTGGATACCTTCCACATGAACATTGAAGATCCGGATCTTCCGGCGGCGATCATAAAAAGTAAAGACCGGTTAGGTTATTTCCATTTTTCTGACAGTGACCGCTGTTATCCGGGACACGGCAACGTAGATTATAAAGCAGTGATAGATGCTCTTTATGAGATTGGATTTATGGAAAATGGCGTGGGCGGTCATGAATATGTGGCTGAGCCGGACGGAGTAACTGCAGCCCTCCGGGGACTTGCTCATGTGAAACAATTTATGAGATAAGTGAAAATATTTTCAAAGGTTGGAAAATATTTTCTTTCTTGTATTTCCATAACGGTAAATTTATAATAAAATCATAAAACATATATCTGTAAAACTTAAAGACAAAGAAAAATGAAATTAATATGGAGGTAGTAAAATGATTCAACAAGACAGAATGTATAGCCCATTGTTAAATCCTTTATATGAAGGATGCGATATGAACGATTTATGTGTTGGTACATATCTCATCGGCGCAGCAAAAGAAGAAGAAGCAATCGTAAAAGCAGCCAGCATTGGTATTGAGCAGACTACCGGATCATGGATTGATGTACCGGAAGAAACCGATGAAATGAGAGCAAAATATTGTTCTAAGATTATCGGAATCTACGAAGTACCTGCTTTTGAAAATCAGACAGACGTTAACAAACAGGTTGCACCAGACGGACTCCGCTGGTATGTGATCCGCATCGGATTCCCTGTAGCAAATATTGAAAACAATATTCCGTTGTTGATCGGTTCTATCTGTGGAAACATCATGTCTATGCCATTCCTTAAATTATTAGACATTGACTTCCCGAAAAAATTTGTAGATCAGTTCCAGGGACCTAAATTTGGTATCCAGGGTATCCGCGATATCTTAGGCGCTTATGATCGTCCTCTGTTAAATAACATGATTAAGCCATGTACCGGATATACACCGGATGTTGGAGCTAAATTATTCTATGAAGCAGCAGCAGGCGGCGTTGACGTGATTAAAGACGATGAGCTGATTGGAGGAAACCGTTCCTTCAATAAGCTTGCTGACAGAGTGAAAGCAAATATGGACGCTGCACATCGCGCAGATGAAGTAAAAGGCGAAAAAACTTTATATGCATGTAATATCACAGACGAAGTTTCCAAATTAAAAGAAAATGCAATGACCGTTATCGAAAACGGTGGTAACTGTATCATGCTTGATGTTCACGGTGTTGGATATTCCGCAGTAAGAATGCTGGCTGAAGATCCGGAAATCACTGTTCCGATTCTTGGACACAGCTGCTTCAACGGAGCATTCACCTGTTCTCCTTACCAGGGCATGAGCTCCAAGGTTGTTACAAAACTCTGCCGTCTTGCAGGATGTGACGTATACTTAACACAGCCTCCATACGGTAAGTTCGATAATACATTTGACAACTATATCATTAACATGATCACAGCAAAAGCAAAACTCTATGATCTTAAACCGATGCTTCCATTTGTTGGCGGCGGCGTTGTTCCTGGTCTTGTTCCAAGATTTATGAAAGATGCCGGAAACGATATTTTACTTGGCGTTGGCGCCGGTATCCACGGTCATGGCATGGGACCTCAGGCTGGAGCAAAAGCATTCCGTATTGCAATTGATGCATGCATGAATGATGTTCCATTAAGAGAAGCCGCAAAGAACAGCCCGGAATTAACATGGTCCATTGAAAAATGGGGTATTTACGGTGAAGATCACAGCAAAGAATTATACGCAATCTAAGAAACAGCTGCCATAATTAAACCATAAAGAAGGGCTGCCGCACATTGATGCGGCGGCCCTTCGCAATATTCATCTTTTGCAGCATCAGATGATAAATAGGCAGATACCAAAGGAGAAGGTATGGGAAGAAAATTATTATTTTTTGATATTGATGCCACCTTGGTTGATGAGAAAACCCACCTGGTACCGGACAGTGCCATAGAGGGGCTTAAAGAAGCGGAGTGCAGAGGAAACCTGATCTTTATTAATACGGGGAGATGCAAATCCTTTATACAGGCATGTTTGAGAGAACTGCCGATCAGTGGATATGCTTATGCCTGCGGAAGTCATATAGAGTATCATGGTGAAATTTTGTTTGAGAAATTTGTGGAAAAAGAGGATATCGAATTTATCAGGGACAGCATGATAGATACCAGGCTGCAAGGAATCTTTCAGGGACCGGAGTATTGTTATTTCGGGACGGAAAAGAAACCTTATCCAAACTTTCAGCGTTTTTTGGAGAAGACTTATAAAGACGACTATAAGGCGGAAAGAAAGTCTTATTTTGACCGGAATATGCAGGTAAATAAGCTGGTGACATTCCGGAATGAAACTTGCGATTATCAAAAATTTGTTGAAATGATGGGAGATAAATATCAGCTTATAGATAATGGAGGAGGTTTCACAGAAATTCTTCCCCTTCCATATACGAAAGCGACCTGTATGGATTTTCTGATGGACTATTTCCATATTAAAAAAGAAGATTGCTACGTCTTCGGCGACAGCCCTAACGACTTACCGATGATGATGCATATAAAAAACAGCATCGCTATGGGAAACGCTTATGATTCGATTAAAGCAATCGCCGGATATGTAACGACCGACATTGATAAAGATGGAATATATAATGCACTGAAACATTTTGAAATCATATAAATTTTGGATTTCTTCGATTAATTAATTTTTGTATACATATCAAGCAGGGCAAGAGCCAGTTCCTGATCCAGAATAAGCACATCGATGAGCTTGCCTTTCACAGCGCTCATGACAGTATGTGCTTTTTCTAATCCGGCAGCAACCGTAATCTTTAAATCAATTTTACGAAATTGTTCAAAATCGATGGCAATTAGCCGGTCAGAAAGAGAAGTGTTACATTCTTCTCCCTGAATGTCAAAGAAACGAAGACCGATATCCCCTACCACATTATTGTTGAGCAATTCCCGCTGATCCTCCGGACTTAAAAAACTACCCTGAGCAAGAATGGATTTCGGTTCAGGATACCAGGTGCCAACGCCGGTGATGGAAATATTAATATGATCAAAAACCTGATAGACTTTTTTTGCAATCGAAGATTCCCTGATCATTTTAGCTTGTTCTGGTGTGGAGACCAGTGCGTCAAATGGAAGATAATAATTGTTTCCGGAAAATGCCTTGGCCATACCCCGGACAAGTTCCGTAAGCTCCTGCTCAATGCAGGATCCAAGTTTTCCGTGGAGTGTGACAAAAGTAGTATTTACTTTGTGGGATGGATTTAAATAAAGAAGCATATCACAGACGATTCTTCCCCAGGATATGCCAAGGACGTCATTTGGTTTGATCGTTCTTTGAAGATATCTTGCCGCTTCCAGAGAAACAATACGACGCTTTTGAGGTAAAGACAAAGATTCACTCGGATGAAAGACAGAAGGCGCAATAATAACTTCCTGAATGCCCATGCACAGTTTCAGCTGGCTTGCAAGATTGATACAGGCTGTACAGGAATTATCGACAATATATCTGACAATTTTCTCTTCTTTTGCTTTTTTTATAAGTCTGGATACCGTGGTAACGGATACATTAAGTTCATCCGCAATTTTTTGCTGTGACATATGCAGTGTATAGTACATATGAGCGGCTTTCAATACCAGAAATCCAGATTGAGTATAGATATCTGAAGTCATGAACAAAATCCCTTCCCCTTTGAGATTAATTACTCAAACTTCCCATATCAAAAATGGGGATTGCACCTTGAAAACTCAATACTTTAGCGCACAAAATACTAACTATGCAGCCCGTTGGCCTCCGGAAAGGGCCTCCTGCATATAATTCGGCAGATGCTTAATGAAACAAGAAGAAAACTCTTCCAGCTGGCTTTCAGTGATATGGAAATACTCCATAACTGCTTCCATCAGGGCATCCATGATGATCTGCATAGACTGGCTGAATGTAATATCTTCCATTTCATCCAGCAGGACATAAAACAACTCGCAGATTGTTTTGTCGTCTTCATTTCGCCGTTTGGCAACGGAAAGCATCATATATCTGGCAAACACGATTGCGGTGTGGGCATTCAGGGCATCGTAACTCGTGCTGCGGCACTCTTTTACCAACTTCAGGTAGGACTTGCAGGATTTGAAAAACACCTCAATATCCCAGCGCTTGCCATAAACACGGATGATTTCTTCCTCAGAAA
>CAZKQV010000038.1:0-25907 GCA_964555015.1 uncultured Eubacterium sp.
TTATGACGGTGGAGGAAGTGGCAGCGGAATTACGGGTGTCAAAGTCAAAAGCCTATCAGATTGTGCGGGAACTGAACGCAGAATTGCAAAAACATGGTTATTTGACTGTAGCTGGCCGTGTGAACGCTACATTTTTTCATAAAAAGGTTTGTTACAGCGATTAAGCGGAAAGGAGATGATTTGAATGGCTGTATACAAAGACAATGCTACGGGAACGTGGCGGGTAATCTATCGTTTCACAAACTGGAAAGGGGAGGGAAACAGACGCAAAAGAGAGGTTTTGCTACTAAAAGGGAAGCACAGGCTTGGGAACATGAAGTTATGCTCAAACAGGGTGCAAAGCTGGATATGACGTTTGCCAGCTTCTTTGAGGTTTACGAAGCCGACAAGAAACAGCGTGTCAAGGAAAGCACATGGGAATCCAAAAGCCATGTAATCCGCACAAAGATTTTACCGTATTTCGGGAATCGGAAGATAGCGGAGATTGAAGCAAAAGACATTATCGCATGGCAGAATGAACTCATGGCGTACCGGGACGAGAAAGGGAAGCCTTATTCGGCGGATTATCTGAAAACCATACACGCCCAGCTTACGGCGATTTTTAACCATGCTGTGAACTTCTATAACCTGCCCTACAATCCGGCAAGACGGGCGGGGACAATGGGGAATAGAGCTGGATACAGATCGTATGTATGAACAGACAATCATGACGAATGAAAGAAAAGGAGAATTTCCAATGGAAAAAGTATTGAATATTGAAGGTATGGTTTGTATGAATTGTGTGAAGCACGTGGATAAGGCATTGCGGGAAATCCGGGGTATGAAAGATGTGACGGTTGATTTGGAGAGTAAATCCGCTAAGGTGCTGTTTGATGAGGAAGTACCTAATGCTAAACTGAAAGCTACGATTGAAGATGCAGGGTATCAGCTTGTGAGTATTCAGTGAGATGATTGCCTATGAAAGCAAAGAAAGGTGACGTTATCCATAAATTAAAGATTGCCAGAGGACAGATTGATGGGATCCTGCAAATGATTGAAAACGATCGGTATTGTGTGGATATCTCCAATCAGCTTCAGGCAACGCAGGCGATATTAAAAAGTGCAAATCAGGATATTATAAAAGCCCATATCCGAAACTGTGTCCGGGAGGCACTGCAAACCGATACTGCAAATCCAAAACTGGAGGAAGCGTTGAAACTGCTGGAAAAAATGGCGCAATGATGAGGAGGTAAAAGTGATGAAACAATCTTTTAATACAAGAACAAAATTATTAACCAAAAATCCATTTGCCCTGATGATAGAACTTAGTATCCCTGCAGTTCTTGGTATGGTGGTGGTTGGGCTTTATAACATGATGGATTCCATTTTTGTCGGACAGATGGTCGGAGCTGCACAGATGGGAGCGGTATCGGTATCTTATCCATTTACCCTGATTAATGCGGGCTCCGCCGCTATGCTCGGTGTAGGTTCCGCTTCGGTTTTATCTCGTGCCATAGGAAAGAAAGATGAGGAAACCATTAAAAAAATTATGGGAAATCTGGTTGCAATGGTTTTCCTGCTATCCGCCATTTACACCGTTGTTGGTATGGTATTTACAAGACCGCTTTTGACTCTGGCAGGTGCCAGCGACAACATTTTAAATTATGCCGAAAAGTATCTTCGTATCGTATTTGCCGGATCACTGTTCGTAAACTTCTTCCAGAGCGCCAACATGGTCATTCGTGGAGAAGGGCAGCTTAAAAAGGCAATGACCATTATTGCCAGCGGAGCGATTCTGAATATTGCTCTTGATCCGATCTTCATTACGATTTTAAAGCCTTACGGCATGGGAATGGAAGCAGCCGCTTACGCAACGATTCTTTCCCAGTTTATTCAGGCTGTTGTTACGCTGTGGTATTTCAAAAAAGAAAAGCCCGAATGTAAAAATCGGACATATCCGTATTGACGGGACGTTGCTTCCCCAGGTTCTTTCTGTCGGCGTGTCCGCACTGCTGATGCAGGTGCTGACTCTGGTACAGCAGACAGTGATCTACCGTGTGGCGTCAAACTATGGTGGTGAGACTTCCCAAATCCTTCTTGGCGCAGCTCTTCGGTTCTGGAATTTCTCCTTTGTTCCTCTCTGGGGCATCAGCCAGGGATTCCAGCCTGCGGCGGGTACGAATTGTGGTGCAAAAGATTATGACAGGGTGAAAAAGCTGACAAAGGTGTTTGTGATTGCAGCAACGATACTATCTCTGGTATTTTATATTCCGGTCGAACTGTTCCCGGACAGAGTTCTTTCTATGTTTATCACAACGCCGGGGGTGGCAGCATCGGGATCCGCCAATTTCCGTATCATGTTCAGTACCTACATTTTGCAGGGGAGTTTCCTGATCGCTGTGACGCTGTTCCAGTCTTTAGGAAAGGCGAACAAGGCAACCTGGCTGGTGCTGTTCCGTCAAATCATTTTGTTTATCCCGCTTTGTGTACTTTTGCCAAAACTTGGCGGCATGGGTATCCGCGGCGTCTGGCTGGCGATTGCCCTTACCGATGCAATCCTTGTAGTGATTACTGTTTCCATGATGCTTTCTGAGTTTCGAAAGATGCCGGCAACCAGAGACGTAAAACGGTAAAGAGTGGGCGTTTACACAATGTGAGCAGTGGCTTCTTTCCTTTGTTTGCACAGCCGGAAGGAATGTAATATACTTCTAATTGGAGCGTAAAACCTGCTGATTGGAGCTGAAGAAAGTGAGAAAAAAACATATAATAAAACCTGCCGAAGAAATGTCGGAAGAGCAAACAAAGAACAATGGAATCATAGAAAGGGATACTATGAATGAGAAATCTGTTATACGAAATATAAAGGGAGTGTCTGCAGTGATTCCAAAAGAGAATGATAGGTACTGTACGATCTATAAAATGGACTGTGGGGATGGTCTGGGGACTATGACCGTCTATCAGGTTTATCCAGGCATACAGCTTATTTATAATGACTTTCAAGCTGCAGGCTGTGACTGGAAGGGAAATCCGGACAAGAATATATTGGAGATTAATCATTGCCGCAAGGGGCGGGAGGAAAGCAAACTGTTAAGCGGTTCCTGCCTGTATCTTGGTGAGGGGGATCTATCCATACATACAATGGATAACTGTTCTCCGGAGATGAGTTTTCCATTAAAATATTATCATGGAATTTCTGTAGTGATCAATCTGGAAAAAGTAGCAGAAAATCCGCCGGAAATTCTGTCCGAAAGCGACATAGATATTTTGGAATTTAAGGAAAAATTCTGTGCCGATGGAAGCTGCTTTGTTATGCGGGCAAAGGACGAGATCGAACACATCTTTTCAGAACTCTATTCTGCGCCGGATTGCCTGCAGAAACCTTACTTTAAGTTAAAGGTTCAGGAGCTTTTATTATTTTTATGTATGGTAGATGTATCAAAAGAAAAGCAGCGGGAGCAGTATACTTTTCCACAGGTGGAAATCGTTAAAGAAATCCATAAAAAACTGATTTCCGATTTGCGGGTGCGCCCTACGATTGAGGAACTATGAGAACCAGAGTAAATTTGCAGCGGCCTTTCGGCAGGTGCTTAAAATAGCGCCTGCCGAGTATCGAAAGCAAAACAGCGGTGGCTGAGAGGATTTAAAAAATTAAACACTAAAAAAATGGCACGAGAGCTGCTAAATCTAAATCAATGAGTGATGTAATATCCCCTTTCGGAATTTCCGAAAGGGGATTTGTTTTTTTGCAGATTAATTTGAGAAAAATTTCTTATAATAGTTTTTAACCTCGTCATTTTAATTTTAATCTCGTCAAAATATTAAAAATGACGAGATTAAAATTGATTATGGAGATGTTTTGTGATAAGATGAAAATGAGTTAAGTCTGAGATTTTGTGAGGAGATTTCATGAGAACTTTTGATTATAAGAAGAGATATGAAAGCATATTACAACCGGATATTGTTGCTTTAGTGGCGAAGATTCACGAATATAAAGGGGAACAGACGCTATTTGTGGAAGCAAAAGCAGATACGCTTACTCAGTTGCTGGAAGTTGCAAAAATCCAGAGTACGGAGGCTTCCAATAAAATCGAAGGTATCTATACTTCGGATGATCGTTTAAAAAAGATTGTTTGCGATAAGACGATGCCAAAAACAAGAAGTGAAAAAGAAATTGCAGGCTATCGGGATGTGTTAAACACGATACATCAAAATTATGATTATATACCTGTAAAATCATCCATTTTCCTTCAGTTACATCGGGATTTGTATAAATTTGCAGGAAATGCAGGTGGTGTATTTAAGTCATCAGATAATGTAATTGCACAAGAAGATGAACAGGGAAATAAATCCATACGATTTCAGCCAGTTCCGGCATGGGAAACACCTGCATATATTGATGCAATTTGTGATGCTTTTTATAATGCCTGTAAAGACTCTCTGTGTGATCCATTGATACTGATCCCTATGTTTATTTTAGATTTTTTATGTATTCATCCATTTAATGATGGAAATGGCCGTATGAGTCGTTTGCTGACGTTGCTATTGTTATATCGGGCAGGATATATTGTGGGAATGTATATTAGTATTGAAAAACTGATTGAACAGACAAAAGAAACCTATTATGAAACCCTGCAGGAGAGTTCTTATAATTGGCATGAAGAGGAAAATGATGATGCGCCATTTGTCCGGTATATGTTGGGCGTCATTGCTGCAGCTTATCGTGATTTCTCATCCAGAGTACAGCTGTTAACCACCAGCGGGTTATCGAAACCGGAGCGTATTCGTGAGATTGTCCGTGAATCAATAGGAAAGATGACAAGAGCGCAGATTATGGAGAAATGTCCGGATATCAGCCGTGTGACGGTGGAACGTGCTTTGACAGACATGGTGAAAAAAGGTGAAATATTAAAAATTGGAGGCGGTCGTTATACTGCCTATATATGGAACAGGGAGAATGAATAGTATGATAACAGGTGAATTAAAAAATAAAATTGATGGTTTGTGGGAAATATTCTGGACCGGAGGACTTACCAATCCGCTTGATGTGATTGAACAGATGACATATCTGATGTTTATCCGTGATCTGGATGATGCAGATAATCTCCATATTAAAGAAAGCGCAATGCTTGGTCTTTCATATGAAAGTATCTTTGCAGAAGAGGTAATGATCGGAGATCGAAGAATAGCAGGCAATCAGTTGAAATGGAGTGTATTCCATGATTTTCCGGCTCAGAAAATGTACAGTACTATGCAGGAGTGGGTATTCCCATTTATTAAAAATCTTCATGGAAATAAAGAAAGCGCCTACGCCAAATATATGGGAGATGCAATTTTCAAAATTCCAACACCTTTGATGCTGGATAAAATTGTGACTGCCATGGATGAGATATATGATCAGATAGCGCAGTTAAAAAACGCAGATACAAGAGGAGATGTCTATGAGTACCTCTTATCGAAGTTAGCAACAGCAGGAGTAAATGGGCAGTTTCGAACCCCAAGGCATATCATTAAGATGATGGTGGAACTGATGGATCCGAAACCAAATGAAATTATTTGTGATCCTGCTTGTGGAACGTCTGGTTTCCTGGTGGCTGCCAGTGAATACCTGAAAGAAAATAAAAAAGAAGAAGTATTTTTTGATCGAAAAAATAAAGATCATTATATGAATCATATGTTCCACGGTTTTGATATGGACCGGACCATGCTGCGTATCGGAGCTATGAACATGATGACCCATGGAGTGGACAACCCTTATATTGAATATAGGGACAGTCTTTCCGACCAGAATCCGGACAGGGAAAAATACAGTCTGATTCTGGCAAATCCGCCATTTAAAGGGAGCCTGGATTATGACATTGTATCACAAGATTTGCTGAAAATCACAAAGACGAAGAAAACGGAACTTCTGTTTTTGGCATTGTTTATGAAAATGTTGAAGACAGGAGGAAGATGCGCCTGTATCGTGCCAGACGGCGTTTTGTTTGGCTCTTCCAAAGCTCATAAAGCAGTTCGAAAAGAACTGGTGGAAGAAAATTGTCTGGAGGCGGTTATCTCCATGCCTTCCGGTGTGTTTAAACCTTATGCGGGAGTCTCCACTGCTATCTTGATCTTTACGAAAACAGGGCATGGCGGAACGGATAAAGTATGGTTTTATGACATGAAAGCGGATGGTTTTAGCTTGGATGATAAACGTAATCCAATTAATGAAAATGATATACCGGATATCACTCAAAGATTCCGAAACCGGGATCAGGAGACAGAGCGAAAACGGACGGAACAGTCATTCTTTGTGGAGAAGCAGGATATCATTGATAATGAGTATGACCTTTCCATTAACAAGTATAAAGAAGTGGAGTATATACCAATAGAGTATCCATCCACACAGGAGATTATGGCGAATCTGCATGAACTGGAAATGGAGATTACGAAGAATTTGGCGGAGTTGGATAAGATGCTAGAGAAAGAAAAGGAAGAATAAATTCGAATTTGTAGAGCTACGAGCAGAGCTTGTACAAGACGGAAGACAGCCGATGGGAGCTTGCTCACGAGAGGCTGTATTATGGATTGTGCGAATTCTTCGACAGCAGAACATCGAGATGAAGCGAAGCGAAATCGAGGTGGCTGTGCGAGTAGCCCGTGAGGGATGATAAATGAAACTAAACGATATATGCGAAGTGTATTCTGGTTATGCACTGAAGTCTTTTAATGATTCAGAAGATGGGGTACCTGTTATAAAGATAGGTAACATATTAACAGATGGGGCATTGAACCTTGAAGATTGCCAGTTTACTACAGATAATGTAAATGAAAAGTATTATTCCAATAAAGGAGATATCTACATTGCACTCTCTGGTGCTACTACAGGAAAAATTGGAATAATGGATTCGAGTGAAAGATATATTGTAAATCAGCGAGTAGGTATAGTAAGAAAGAAATCTGATGATATACCTCAGGAATATGTAAAGTATTTCTTGCTAAGACAAACGGATAGAATTTTACAAGAAGCTGCTGGCTGTGCTCAACCTAATATAAGTCCAAAACAGATTGCGGAGTATGTAGTGCCTGATATATCAAGAGAAGACATGATTGATATTTGTAATATTCTGGATAAGATGAAATCTATTATTGATAAAAGAAAGACAGAATTACAAAACTTAGATAACCTCATCAAAGCCCGATTTGTGGAAATGTTCGGGGACTTCAAAACAAATCAAATGGGGTGGACTGTGGTGCCTTTCGAGGAAATAGCTATCATCGATGGCAACATGACAACGGACTATGAAAAATATGCTGACTATCCACACATTGGAATAGACAGTATTGAAAAAGAAACAGGGAAACTAAGCGGGTATCGTACAGTAGCAGAGGACGGTGTAAGAAGCGGAAAG
Organism: uncultured Eubacterium sp.; assembly: GCA_964555015.1. Lineage (GTDB taxonomy): Bacteria > Bacillota > Clostridia > Lachnospirales > Lachnospiraceae > Anaerobutyricum. The sequence continues at coordinate 7,368 of CAZKQV010000038.1, forward strand.
TATATTTTTACTTCCCAACATATTATATACAGCAAAATCCGACCAAACCTTAATAAAGTTGCTTTGCCAGATTTTGATGGGGTATGTTCGGCGGATGCATATCCAATATTGCCAATTGAAGGAAAATGCAATCGAGTTTTTTTGGCGTATAATATGCGCTCACCATTTTTCTTAGATTACATTTTGCAGTTTTGCAGTAGAACAAATTTACCAAAGGTAAATCGTAAAGAGGTGTCCGGATTCAAGACACCATTGCCGCCGATAGATTTGCAGAATGACTTTTCTGCATTTGTAGCAGAGATAGACAAATTAAAAATTGTCGTACAAAGTGCGCTAGATGAGACACAGCTTTTATTTGACAGTTTAATGCAGAAATTTTTTAGATAAGGGAGTGAAAATGATGAACCCATATTTTCATAACATGATGTTTAATCCGCAGTATGTAAATGCTGATTATTATAATCAGATACGACAGTTTGAATATAACCAAAATCAAGATAAAAAAGTCGGAGACGCCATAAGGGCAACACATGATTTGTGTAATGCAATAAAAGATATGGACCAAGAACATCAGCAACAGGCATTTTGGGAGTGTTTTGCGATAATGGCTGAGGAATTTCATTGGAAGAAAGTTTGAAGAGGAACGAGGTGATTTCATGACCAACTTTGATTTCCTTAAGAAAGAACCACAATTTGCTTCTTTCGCAGATGTGGCCATTTCGGCTGAGAAAATATTACACATTGATATGGAAGCCAGCGCGATTAACTGCCGCCGGGCGATGGAGTTTGCCATAAAATGGATGTATTCTGTGGATGATTCTCTTGTTATGCCTTATCAAGATACGTTGGTCAGTCTGATGAATACAGAAGATTTCCGGGATATTGTGGATTCGGATCTTTGGAGAAGGATGGATTTTATCCGCAGAGTGGGAAATAATGCGGCCCATAATGGAAAGAAGATTTCTATGGATAAGGCAAAATTATGTCTGGAAAATCTGTATATCTTTCTGGATTTTGTGGCGTATTGCTATGCAGAGGATTATACAGAAGGAGAGTTTAATGCAGAATTTCTTGAAGAACCTAAACGGCCTGTTTTACAAGAAGTGTCGCCAATTTCAGAAATTGATCTAAAAGCTCTTATTGCAGAAAATCAGGCATTAAAGAAACAATTGACTGCGAGACGTGAAGAACAACAACAGACTTATGTGCCGAAACCTCTTGACTTGTCAGAATATAAAACCAGAAAGATTTACATTGATACCATGCTGATGGATGCAGGATGGACGGAAGGAAAAAACTGGATGAATGAAGTGGAACTTCCGGGAATGCCGAATAAATCAGAAATGGGGTATGCAGATTATGTGCTGTATGATGACGCTCATAGACCGCTTGCGGTAATTGAGGCAAAACGTACTTGTGTGGATGTGGCAAAAGGACGTCAACAGGCAAAACTATATGCGGATCTGTTGGAAAAACAGTATGGTAGAAGACCAGTTGTTTTCCTGACCAATGGATTTGATACGAGGATTGATGATGGGCAGTATCCGGAACGAAAAGTATCCATGGTCTATTCCAAACGAGATTTGGAAAAATGGTTTAATTTGCAGTCCATGAAGACAAGCTTGAAGCATATTACTGTGGATAAGAGTATTGCGGGAAGGTATTATCAGGAAGGTGCGGTTAAGGCGGTTTGTGACAGCTTTGGAAAAAAGAACCGCAGGAAAGCATTGTTGGTCATGGCAACGGGATCTGGAAAAACAAGAACGGTTATTTCACTGTGCGACGTATTGCTGCAGCATAGCTGGGTAAAAAATATCCTGTTCCTGGCAGATCGAAATTCTCTGGTCACACAAGCAAAACGAAGTTTTGTGAATCTTCTTCCGGATTTATCTGTGACAAATCTGTGCGAGGAAAAGGATAATTATCAGGCTCATTGTGTTTTCTCGACTTATCAGACTATGATGAATTGCATTGATTCCGTGAAGGATGAGGAAGGAAAACTATTTACCTGCGGACATTTTGATCTGGTAATCTGTGATGAAGCTCATCGTTCTATTTATAATAAATATAAAGATATTTTCACCTATTTTGATGCTCCGCTGGTAGGTTTAACTGCTACGCCAAAGGATGAAATCGATAAAAATACCTACGATATTTTTGAAATGGAAAATGGTGTGCCTACTTATGGTTATGAACTTGCACAGGCCGTCAAAGATGGATATCTGGTAGATTTCCTTTCTGTAGAATCTTCTTTAAAATTTATTGAACAGGGAATTGTATATGATGAATTGTCTGAAGAAGATAAGGAAGAGTATGAAGCTACTTTTGAAAATGAGAACGGAGAACTTCCGGAAAAAATCAATTCTTCTGCATTAAATTCCTGGCTGTTTAATGAAGATACCATAAAAAAGGCGCTGCATATTCTTATGACCAAAGGAATTCGTATTAATTATGGAGAAACTTTAGGAAAGACGATTATCTTTGCTAAGAATCACGACCATGCAGAGAAGATTCTGGAAGTTTTCGGAAAAGAATATCCAAATTTGCCGGGATATGCAAAAGTTATCGATAATTATATGACTTATGCGCAGAGTGCTATTGATGAATTTTCAGAGCCAAGCAAACTTCCCCAGATTGCTATTTCCGTAGATATGCTGGATACTGGAATCGACGTACCGGAAGTATTGAACCTTGTCTTTTTCAAGAAAGTGATGAGTAAAGCAAAATTTTGGCAGATGATTGGACGTGGAACCCGTTTGTGCCCTGGTTTGCTGGATGGAGAGGATAAGCAGAAATTTTATATTTTTGATTTTTGTGGTAATTTCGAATTTTTCCGTATGAACAAAGGAAGGGCAACAGCCAATATGATGGCGCTGCAAGGGGCAATTTTTAATCTGGAATTTCAGATCACTTATAAATTGCAGGATATGCAATATCAGGCAGAACGACTGATTACCTATCGGAATGCATTGATACAGCATATGAGTGAGAAAGTACAAGAACTGAACCGGGAAAATTTTGCAGTCCGTCAGCACTTAAAGTATGTGGATCTGTATTCGGATCAGTCTAACTATCAGACTTTGAGTTATGAGGATACGCTGCTTGTAAAAGAAGAACTTGCTCCGCTGATTCTGCCGGATGGAGATGAGGCAAGTGCGGTTCGGTTTGATGCATTGATGTACGGAATAGAACTGGCGTATTTGATTGGAAAGAAATATGGAAAAGCCCGCAGTGATTTACTGAAAAAAGTCAGTGTCATTTCTACGATAGCAAATATACCAGAAATTATGGTACAGGCAGAGCTGATCAATCAGATTCTCCATACGGATTATCTGGAGCGTGCCGGAATTAACGAATTTGAACATATCCGGAAAAGCCTTCGAGATCTGATGAAATATCTTCCGAAAAAGAAGGTGCGTTATGACACAAACTTTGAAGATGATATTTTATCCATTGAATGGAGAGAATCTGAACTAGAAAATGATGATCTGAAAAACTATAAAGCAAAGGCAGAATATTATATCCGTCAGCACCAGGATGACCTTGTAATCGCGAAATTGAAGAAGAACAAACCATTGACACAGGATGATATCAAAACATTGGAAAAGATTTTGTGGAGTGATCTGGGAACGAAGGATGAATATGAAGCAGAATATGGGGATAAGCCTCTTGGAGAATTTGTCCGTGAGATTGTGGGATTGGATATGAATACAGCAAAAGAAGCATTTTCTGTATATCTGAATGAGTCTAATCTGGACAGCAGACAGATTTACTTTGTAAATCAGATCGTTGAATATATCGTACATAATGGATTAATGAAAGAATTGTCTGTTCTGCAAGAGCCGCCATTCACAGATCAGGGGAGTATTGTGGATATTTTTACTGACCTAAATGTATGGATGGGGATAAGGAAGGTTATTGAGGAAATAAACAATAATGCAAAAGTAGCGTGACAATACTTATAAAAAGTGTCGGAGGAGAGGAAATGTCAATTTCAGAGGATTATCGAAAAATATACGAAACGGAGATCTTGTTTGACTTGTGTTGGAAAAATGAATGAAATCCGGATATGTGTTTGAGAGGTTCTAGAGAGTGAGATAATCTATTCATAGGCGGCGTTACTTCGTGGTATGTGGAAGTGCTTCAGAACCTAAATCAAAACAGTTAGGGAAATTGAAAAAGTCTATGTTTTCGGCTATAATTTATATTACAAGTGTAGGATTTTGGAAAGAAGATTGATGGGAGGATTCTTTATATGAAATTAATTGCCAAAATCTGCGGGTTTATCAGTGTACTTTGTTATCTTTTTGTTCTTTATCGGTTTTCACATTTGTGCCAGTACGGAGGAGTGAAAAGTCATCTGCCGATGCTCTTTGCCGGTGCGCTGGGTTGTTTTATTGCGGCAATCATGTGGATAATTTTTAGAAAACATAAGAAAGAGAGTGAATCTGCTGAGAAGGAAAATAAAATGTTTTTCCGGGCAGGTATTTTGATATTTATAGCAGGAACCGTTTATTTTGGGGGACATATTATTTATTCGGCCATTCCATATAATGGAATGTTGTCGTGGAAGGTTGACGCATGGAGAAGGCAAAAAGAAGTCAGGTTGGAACACAATAACATATTTAAAGATGGTGTAAATGGAATCCTGGAGGATTTGGACAGAGCCTTGACATTACCTGAGCAGCTTTATCTTACCAATACCTGGCAGATGACATTTGATGAAAACGGAACAATCCAAACATTTTCTGCTTTTGTGTATGGAGAAGATGAAAAAGAAAAAAAGAAAACTTATCTTATAGACTATGATGCTGGCAAAAATAAGGCAATGACTGTCTGGATCAATGGTGAGAACAATGGAAGTTATGACGAAGAAAAACGCTTAGAGCCAATGATCACTATTTTAAATTATGCGGATTATGAAGAGAAAGTAAAACAATGGGCGAATCTTTATGACAATAAAACATATGAAATAAAATACACGGGATACAGTCATTTTAGTGCAATGGATGGACTGCAATATCTTCCGGGAGATGTGAATGGGGATGGAATAGATGATACTACAGCCAGTTTGTTACAGTTAAATGCCGGGGGAGAAATTGCAGGATTTTCCGTATCTTTGTCTGTTTCCGGTGAACCAACGCCTCCTCCGGTTCACTATATTATGGAGCCGGAATATATCAGCCAGAAAGAACAAATGCAAGAACAGCAAAATAAACATATAGAAGAATCAAAGGACGCCGAAGGCTGGACTGTTGATGATACGGACGGAAGTATGTATTTCTTTTTGGATGACAGCAGGGGGTGGCGTCTGAAGGTGATGGATGCGGCTGCCGGAAGCAGATTCTATGGAATGGAAGTAACAAAAGACGGAGGATTAACCTGGGAAATGATCAATGACGATCCTTTTGGCGGAGAAATCGGAGTTACGGAGGGATTGATATTTTTTGATGAAAACTGGGGATTTGCCGGGTTAACGGGTGCGTCACAGTCCTATTCCTCTGTATATGTCACCAGAGATGGAGGCGCAACCATGAAAAAAATACAGCTTCCAATGGACACTGTTACAACACTGCCCGATCTTGCTAAAGAATGTGGATTTACTATAGAGGATTATGATTATGTTACAATGCCGGAATATGACGAGAATAAAAAAATATTAACCATAACTGTGTTAACTGGGGCAGCAGAGAATGAAGGGATTACTTTCAGATCACAAGATCGGGGAAAGACGTGGAATTTGAAATAATACATAATCGGCCGTATTAGATTAAAATCTTTGATCTGTCTTTCCACCATAGCAGGTCGGAGCTTTCAAAAGAGCTGGCCAATGATCGATCTGTTTACGATTTCTACGGATTCAAGAGAAATGCATTTGACAAACATTATGATTTAGAATATACGGAGGTATTCTGTATGGAAATCAAAAAAATAAATGATATACAAATCAGTAATGCGATTAAACTTATTTGGGAGACATTTTTGCAGTTTGAAGCTCCGGAATATTCGGTCGAAGGTGTGCAGTCCTTTAGAGATTTTATCGAACATTACGTGTCGGTCTGCGGTTATGAATGCGCTGCAGGCCATGCGTGGGCGCGGGCAGACTGAGTTAAAAGATTGTGCTGGCCTGGCAGAGTATGAGCTGTGGGCGCAGGCTGCACAGACGACTGCGAAACAGAATGGAAACCGAAGCGCCGGAAATGGCGCATTAATGCGCACCGTATATCCGGGACTTTATTATGCAGACCAAGAACAGGCGTTGGATGTAGCGGACAAAATTGGACGTTTGACATGAGTTAAAAGGTGTTATTGCCACAAATGAGAATAGAAAACATATCTGTTGTTTTTTTGTAAAAGCGCAATACCATTGGGATGATTTGAGTGCAGAGGCTTGCGCCCTTTACACAAAAATAATTTATTGTCTTATAAAGCACCATGCAGAAGCAGTGCCGAAACTGATGGGCATGATAGAAGATATTTTAGATGGCACCAGGTATGCTGTGAAAGAAAAGAATGAGAAAATAGAACCGTCCGGATTTGTGGTGAATAGTTTTCATTGCGCGCTCCACAGTATCCGAAGCACGAAATCTTTTGAGGATGCGATCGTGACCGCAGTGAATATGGGAGGGGACGCTGATACGATCGGAGCGATTGCTGGCGGACTGGCAGGCGCACTGTATGGCTATGAGGAAATACCGGTTCGCTGGAAAACGACATTGGATCAGGACATAAAAAACACTTTGTACAGCCTGAGTGATGATGCCGTAAAAAATCGGATGGAGAAATGATGTGAAATGCTGCAATAAGATGAATTATCAAATTCGGGAAATCAGGGAAAATGAGTATCCGGTATTGTCTGATTTTCTGTATGAAGCAATTTTTATTCCAAAAGGAATGAAGAAGCCTCCGAAATCTATCATCGAACAGCCAGAGCTGCAAGTGTATATTACAGACTTCGGGAAAGAAAATGATTGGTGTCTGGTCGCCGAGGTAACGAAAAAAATTGTGGGAGCCGTTTGGGTGCGCATCATGAAAGACTACGGACATATTGATGACGAAACACCATCATTTGCCATATCTCTTTATGAAGAGTACAGGAATTTGGGGATTGGCACGGCGCTTATGGAAGCTATGTTGCAGCTTCTAAAAGAGAAAGGATACAAGCAGGCATCGTTATCTGTACAAAAGGCAAACGATGCCACCAGGCTGTATCGAAAATTAGGATTTGAAGTGTTAAATGAAAACGAGGAAGAATATATAATGATCTGCCGATTGTAATATGGCAAAGAGAAAAAAACGATACTATTGGGCGTTCCAAAAGTCTTGAGACTTAAGGGACGCCCTTTTTGCGTAGAAAATGTTTATCAGAAAGGGATGCTCCCTTTTTGCATAGAAAATGTTTATCAGAAGATACTAACGGTAAAAAGAAATTGAGGTGGGAAAATGGCAGCAGCACATAAAGGAAGTATCTCGATGGGATTGGTGTTAATTCCAATTGGGATGTACAAAGCCACTGTGGATAATGACATTCATTTTAACCAGTTGGACAAAGAGAGTAAAGCGCGGATTCGATATAAAAAATATTGCTCACATTGCGGGAAAGAAGTGACTGGTTCGGACATTATTAAAGGATATGAGTATGAAAAAGGTAAATATGTGGTTATGACGGATGAGGAATTAGAGAAGATTAAAACGAAAAAAGATAAGACGATCCATATTATTCAGTTTGCCAAAATTTCCGAGGTCAATATGATCTATTATGAAAAAGATTATTATGCAGTACCGGATACCGGAGCAGAAAAGGCGTATGAGCTGCTTCGGCAGTCCTTGCTGTCTCAGAGAAAGGTTGCCATTGCAAAGACTGTAATCGGCACAAATGAAAAGCTGTTGGTACTGTATCCAACAAAGGACGGGATCATTGTGAAAACACTATTCTATTTTGATGAGATAGCCTCCATGCCGAAATCGGTTCCAAAGATGAAATTAGACGAAAATGAACTAAATATGGCAAAGATGCTGATTGAGAATATGACCAGACCCTTTGTGGCGGAAGAATTTAAAGATGAGTATCAGGCAAGGCTGCGGGAAGCGATTAGGAAAAAGATTCAGGGACAGGAGATTGTGGCGGCGGACACCGATGGTCCGTCTAATGTAATCGATCTGATGGAAGCGCTGCAAAAAAGTTTGGAATTATCAAAAAAACCGGATAAAAGCAGCAGAAAACGGTTAACGGGGACAGCGTGATGGATTTATTTGAGAATCGAAGTGCAAATCCCATGCTGATCGCACGGCAGACGGATGCCTTTGACGATCCGGATTATATTTATGAGTTGAAGATGGATGGGTTCCGCTGTCTTGCCTATTTGGACCAAAGCTTCGTGGATCTTCGCAATAAGCGGAATTTGAAAATGCTGTCCAAATTTCCTGAATTGCAGGATATTTATAAGAATGTAAAGAAACGCTGCATTTTAGACGGGGAAGTGGTGGTACTTGTAAACGGCGTTCCTGATTTCTACCGTCTTCAAAAACGAACCTTACTTACGGATCGCTTTAAAATAGAGCTGGAGGCGTCCCGGTATCCGGCCTCTTTCGTAGCATTTGACTGCATCTATAAAGAAAATCGGGAACTGATATGGGAAGCGTTGCTAGAAAGAAAAGGCCAGCTTTCAAAGATTGTCACAGAAAACACCAAAGTTGCGGTATCCCGATATGTTGAGATGCAGGGGACGGCGCTCTATAGGGCGGCGGAGGAAAGAAAACTTGAAGGAGTGGTTGCAAAGCGAAAAGGCAGTTTGTATCTAATGGGGAAAAGGACAAAAGACTGGATAAAATTTAAACGGATGGCAGACGAGGACTATGTGGTTGCCGGATATATTCAGAAAAGCCAATATACTTTCAGCTTGATTATTGCAAAATATTGCGGCGATACGCTTCTATATAAAGGACAGGTGACATCCGGAGTGACAAAAGAAGCGGTTCAAATGTTGCAGCCTAATAAGAAAAACCCTTTTTTGGCGCATCCAACGGGATCATCTGCACATCCAGCGGGATCATCTCCACGTCCGGCGGTATCGCTTTCGCATCCTGCGGGAACATTTGTACATCCCGCAGGAAACGAAGATATGATTTGGGTAGAACCGGATCATGTATGCGTGGTAGAGTATATGCCAAATCTCCAGAACGCTTTGCGTCAGCCGGTTTTTAAAGGATTCCGGGATGATGTCTATCCGCAAGAAGTGCAGGAAATACAGCCTCGCAACGGGGATAAAAATAATGAAAAACTATATAATTTACAATAGTTTCTGATTATGCGAAGAACCTCCGGCATAGCCGAACAAAGGATCCGATAATTTAAACTCGAAGGTTTCCCGATTTACCGCGCCAAGAACTTGATCACTATCGTAAAGCTGCATTAAAAATTCAGCCATTTGTTCACTTGTGTGGTACGTTCCAAAAAGTTTGTCGTAATCATATTCAATAACATCATTTGCAATCTTTCCGAACTCGGTTTTTGTAGCGGCAGGGGCTAACACTTTAGCCTGCATTTTTGCATTGGAATTTTTTAATTCCCTTGCCAGCCCTTCCGTAAAGCTGCTCACATAAAATTTTGTTGCACAATAAGTAATCGCTGTTGGAACTATGATATAACCGCCGCAGGAAGAAATATTGATTAGCTGTGTTCCCTCGACGTCTTTATAGTCCTGCACGAAAAGTGTTGAAAAAAGTGTGAGCGCTTCAATGTTCAGATGAATCATGGATTCTATTTTTTTAAGCGACTGTTCTGCTACGCTTGCGTAATTTCCAAATCCGGCATTGTTAATCCATGTTTCCAGATCATATGACTTTAATTCCTCATAAAGCTGATAAACATTTTGGGACTTCGTTAGATCCGCCGCCTTTATCACGACCTCTGCCGCTGGAAATTTTTTTGAAATATTTTCTTTTAATTCATGGAGTTTTTCCAGGCGACGGGCTATTATGATCACATTTTTACCCCGTGAGGCAAACGCTTTTGCTGTTTCGTATCCAATACCAGAGCTTGCCCCTGTGATAACAGTATATTTCTTTGTTTTATTTGCCATTTGTTATTCCTCCCTTCCTTTGATACAATAAAAACATACAATATAGAGTTAACTCTATGTCAAGGGATAAAAGGGATAAGGGGTGAGTTTTGTGGATTATTTCATAGGTGAATTTTCAAAATTGACTGGATTAGGTATTCATACTTTGCGTTATTATGAAAAAGAAAGTTTGATAATACCTAAGCGCAATGCGGCGAATCGTCGTTGTTACTCTGAAAACGATATAAAGTGGATTGATTTTATTAAGCGATTGAAGGACACGGGTATGCCGATCAAGGAGATTAAACAGTATGCAAAATTACGTGCAATGGGGGAGTCTTCTTTATCTGAAAGAATGGAAATGCTGATAAATCATAGAGAGGCATTGCAAAATCAAATACTTTCATTGCAGGAGCATCTGTGCAAGCTGGATGAAAAAATAACATTTTATGAAAATGAAATGAAACGTCTTTCAATGGAGTAAAATGCAATTAAATTTGTTGATTGAATCGAGTGGTTATCAACAGATTGACACATGAAAACGATCATGATAGAATTTCCTTGTTTTAAATAAAGGAGAATCAACCATGAACAATTACTTTATATCTGATCAATTTAAAAAGAAACTGATCTCTGTACAATTTAAGTCCGATGAAACATTGTACAGAGTATAGCATATAAGAAAATGCTTAAGATTTCATCGGAAATGTGGCAATAAGTGATACGCTTTTTGTGGTATAGGGACTTATTGTCGTTTTTTCCGTGTGTTATAAAGCGTAAAATGATGAAGGCTATAGGCAATGTTTTGTCTGTGGCCTTTTGTGATATATGAATGATGTTAGCAGGAGGCTATTACTTTATGTATTTTGCCTCCTGTTTTATTAATATAGAAATGTTCTTACTTCCCTATATCATAAAAAGCGCTTTGGGCAGAATGTGCGCGGATACATAAGATAGTTTATTACTGGATAATAAGTCCCGAGAATAGAAAGGAATAAGGAAGATGAGTTTATTAGAGATTACAAATTTATCACATTCTTTTGGCGAGAAGGTTTTATATAAAAATGCAGATTTTTCATTAAATAAAGGAGAGCATATAGGAATCGTTGGACAAAATGGATCTGGAAAGTTATTTAGATCAATATGCTGAAATTAATTTGAAACTTGATATGAAAAGTTTTTTGAAAACTGCATTTTCACATCTTTATGAATTGGAAGAAAGAATGAATCGTTTTTATAAAAATATGAAAGAGGATGATTTTCAAAACTTAAATATAGCGGCAAGATATCAGGAAGAATTAGAACGGCAGGACTTTTATTTGATTGACACAAAAATTGAGCAGGTCGCAAATGGTTTGGGATTATCGGCAATCGGTTTAGACAGGGCGATCTCGCAAATGAGCGGCGGACAAAGAGCGAAAGTGATTTTAGGGAAGCTTTTGCTTGAAAAACCGGACGTACTGCTTCTTGATGAGCCAACAAATTTTTTGGATAAAGAACATATTGATTGGCTGGCAGAATATCTTTGCGGTTTAAATAATGCCTTTATGGTCGTTTCCCACGACTATACTTTTTTGGAAAAGATATCAAACCGGATTTGTGATATAGATAATCATAAAATCAAAAAATACTATGGCTCTTATTCGGAATTTTTGAAAAAGAAAACGGCATTGCGGGGAGATTACATACGTAAATATTTGGCACAGCAAAAGGTGAAATCCCATTGACAAATACGGAGCACTTAATTGTCAAGCACCTGGCGATCGGTTATTCCCGCCCAATTTTATCAAATATTGATTTCACGATTCGCGGCGGGCAAAAAGTTGTGATCACGGGTTTCAATGGTATTGGAAAATCAACATTGTTAAAGACGCTGGTTGGGCAGTTAGAAGTTTTGGGCGGTTCCTTTTCTTTTTCAGAACAAGTAAAATTAGGATATTTCGAACAAGATTTGTTTTGGGAAAATGGAGAAGAATCTCCCATACAGATCGTATCGAATTATGCTCCCTCCCTTACGATAAAAGAAGTGAGAAAAAATTTAGCCTGCTGCGGAATTACAAAAGAACACGCAATGCAGCCGATCGGCACATTAAGCGGCGGAGAACAGGCAAAGGTAAAAATATGTCTCTTGACGCTTACTCCGTGTAACTTCATAATCATGGATGAGCCGACAAATCATTTGGATACTCAAGCAAAACAAGCCCTAAAAACCGCATTACAGGAATTTAAAGGCACAGTTTTACTGGTTTCCCATGAACCTGATTTTTATAGAGGGTGGGTTCAAGAGATCATACACGTTGAAAATATGGCGACGCCAACCCCTATGCTGTAACCAGAACCCCCGTCCGGGATTAGGAAGATTGACTTTGACAGCAGGGTGTTTGTATTTCCAGCTCATTTAGAAAATTTTCGCCCCACTGGCACATGGATTCTAAAACAGGGATAATGCTGCAGCCCAATGACGTGAGGGAGTAAATGGTTTTGGGAGGTTTTTCAGGGATGACCTCGCGGTGTATCATACCGCAGCTTTCCAAATCGCGAAGCTGCTGAGAAAGCATTTTGGGAGTGGCCTTCGGAATGAGACGCTGCAATTCCATATAATGCAATGGGTGGTCGATCAGGTGCCAGAGGATTAAAGGTTTATATTTGCCGCCAATGAGAAAGAGGGTGGCCTCCACAGGGCAGTTGAATTGATTCTTTTCATATTGTAAAGATTTCATATTGGTCTCCTTTTTATCAGATTTATTAGTAGCGCTATCATTTTGGAAAGTATCTTCCAAAAAAGTGCATTCTTGCGGATAAAATGATCTGTGCTACAATTGATTCATGGTTGAATTACCATATCAAATACATAATATAAAGAAAGGGTGATTTAATATGAATTTTATCAATATTGCAAAGCGTCGTCAATCAGTTCGTAAGTACAAAGAACGGAAAGTGGAGCCGGAAAAATTGGAGCAGATTTTGGAAGCCGCCCATGTGGCCCCGACCGCAGCAAATCTTCAGCCAGTTCATTTAATTGTTGTCCAAAGTGACGAAGGGCTGGAAAAGATCAGCCAGGCTGCCGGCATTTACAATGCGCCTTTGGCGATTATTGTATGCGCCGACCATAAAAAAGCCTGGGTGAGACCTTTTGACGGAAAGCAGACCGGAGATATTGACGCTTCGATCCTCACAGATCACATGATGCTTCAAGCCACGGAACTTGGCCTTGGAACGGTGTGGGTTTGTTATTTTAAACCGGATGTGCTGCGTGCAAATTTCCATCTTCCGGAGAACCTGGAGCCGGTTAATATCTTGGTAATTGGGTATTCAGATGACGATCCGGCAGATATCGATCGCTTTGATACACAGCGTATCCCGGTCGATCAGTTAGTTTCTTACGAAACATTATAAAGAAAAATTTTGGCTAATAGCACAGCTCCTGCTAAAAATGCAGGGGCTGTGTTTTTTGTAATACAAGAATTTTCCAAAAAATAGTAGCGCGCGCAACTATTTTGTGCTACACTCTTTTTTGGAAAATGTCGTTAGTTGGAAAACGAAATTAAATTGGAAGGTGTGGCTAAGTTGGAGAACGAGATGAAATTGAAAAGCGAAGGCGAGGTTAACAAAGACATGAAAGATACTTTTCCCAATATAGGACGCTGTATTTCTATTTTAGGCCGTCTTATGAAAATGTATTATGACCGTGGTTTGGATGATTTTGAGATTGGTTGGGGGCAGCAGTTTTACGTGGAGTATATTTATGATCACCCGGGGGCTTCCGCCCAGGAAATGGTAGAGTGTATCAGAGTTGACAAAGCGACTTTGACGAAAATCATAAAAAAACTCATTGAAATCGGATACGTAAAAGTGGTTTGCGATGAGAAGGATAAGCGCATAAAACATCTCTATCTCACGGAGAAAGGGATTCCGGCGGTGAAAAGGATCAAGGAAATTCACGGTGATTTTTATCATACGCTGTGCTCAGGGCTTTCATCTCGAGACGTGGATTTGACGGAAAAAACAATGGAGCAAATGATGGAAAATGTGAATAAAAAGGTTTGGCACAGAATGGAAAAATAGTAAAGAGGTGAATCAATTATGCCAGTAAAATTAAATGACAGACAAAGATTATTTATTTTTATTAATTTAATGATTACCGGGATCTCAACGTCAATGCTGACAACCGCGATGACAACGGCCCTTCCTCCCGTTGTGAAATATTTTGGAATCAGCACGACAACGGGGCAGTGGATGACAAGCGGTTACTCTCTGGCTATGGGGATCGTGATGCCCTTGACGGCGTTTCTCGTAAAGAAAATCCCTACCAGAAAGTTATACATTTCGGGGATTTTGTGTTTTATCATCGGAGAGCTTGCCAGCATCTTTGCCCCGGGCTTTGGAGTTATGATGATCGGAAGAGTTTTGCAGGCGCTTGGAAATGGCGTGCTTACTTCCATGGGGCAGGTGATCATATTATCGATCTATCCGGCAAGTAAAAAGGGTACTATGATGGGCTGGTACGGACTGGCGTCCACAGCGGCGCCGATTGTTGCGCCGACCATTGCCGGTGTGCTGGTGGATACTGTCGGATGGAAATACATATTTATTTATACGATGGTCATCATGATGATTTCTCTGATCATGGCTTTGATCAATTTTAAAGATGTATTGGAATTGCAGAATGTCACATTTGATATCATTTCCTTCGTGATGAGTATCTTTGCTTTCGGAGGAATTACACTTGGAATCGGAAATATAGGCACCTATGGAATCATCAGCCTTTTGGCAGGCGTACCTTTGCTCATCGGCATGATTGCAGCAATTATATTTGTAATAAGACAGCTCAAACTGGACAAAGCGTTTTTGGACGTCCGCATTCTCAAGAAAAAGGGATATACCCTGGCCGTGATTTCCAGTGTGTTTTTATATTTGGTTATGATGGGAGGTTCGGTGCTGATGCCTTTATACGTACAGTCTGTTCTTGGATATTCGGCAGTGACCTCAGCGCTTGTCACATTGCCGGGATCCCTCGCCACAGCAATCATCAATCCGTTGGCGGGCCGGATTTTTGACAAGATGGGAATTAAAAAGTTATTCGTGACAGGATCGCTGTGCCTGCTGATCAGCAATATCGGAATGTACTTTGTCACCATGTCGACTCCGCTTATTGCGTCGGCAGCGCTGAATGTCATTCGAAATGTGTCCATCGGATGTCTGATGATGCCTCTTTTTACCTGGGGAACAAGTTATGTGGACCGGGAAAAAGTCGCCGATGCTTCTACCTTGCTCACTTCTCTGAGAACCGTTGCCGGCTCCATTGGAAGTGCAGTGTTCGTGGCAATCATGTCTGCGGTATCCATTTCCTCTAAGGCAGCTTACGGCAACGCGGCGGCGATGCACGGGGTCAATGTCGCCTTTATTTCCATGTCTTTTAGCACTTTGGTCATGGTGGCAATTGCGGTATTTGGGGTGAAGGAAAAAGAGACTTGGCTTTAAGAGGAGGCTCATAAGGAAGTAAATGGAATTTCCGGTAAAACCGGCGTGGCGAAAATCACGCCGGTTTTTCTGCAGATACAAGTGTTTTTATTACAGTTATAAACTAGCTTTCAGAATATTCAGCACCTCATCACGGGTCAGCACCTTATAGCCGCCCTCCATAATAAGTGTTCCGTCTGCAATGCCGCCAAGCATTTCTTCTGTTGCCCCCAGCTCGCTAAGATTCATCACCAGACCCAGTTCCTTCATCCAGCCTTCCATGCAGGAAAGACCTTCCTCGGCAATCTGTTCATCGGATTTTCCAGCAGTATCTACTCCCCATACATTCACTGCGAAACGGCAGAACTTTTCAAGGCCATAGGGCATGATATACCGATAGTATGGCAGAGACACCGCAGAGAGCGTCATCCCGTGGGTTGCATCCGTGTAGGCTCCTGCGGACTGCCCCAGCATATGAACCATCCAATCTGTGCTTTTTCCCCTGGAAACAAGGGTATTCAGCGCCCAGGTTGCCGTCCACATGATATTGGACCTTGCCTCATAATCCTCTGGGTTCCGAATGGCGATCCGGGAGCTGTGAATCACTGATTTCATCAGCGCCTCGCTGATATAATCGCTGGTATTGTCATCCTCGCCGGAAAAATACTGCTCGCAGATGTGGTTGAAAATATCATAGATCCCCGCCACCATCTGCCGCTTCGGCAGAGTAAAGGTGAATTTCGGGTTCAGGATCGCAAACTTCGGCATCACCGGATCTCCAAATACATGACCGATTTTCAGTTTTTGATTATGATTGGTAATGACTGCGCCGCCGTTCATCTCACTGCCAGTTCCCACCATTGTCAGCACACAGCCAACAGGGACGATCTCACAGTCCGGTTCTTCAAAACGGATGTAATACTTTTCCCACGGATCTTCGTCACAGTGGACAGACACAGAAACCGCCTTGGCATAGTCGCAGCAGGAGCCGCCGCCTACGGCCAGCAGAAAATCCACATGGTTTTCCCTGGCAATCTGAACGCCCTCCCGCAGCTTTTCGACGGTAGGATTCGGCATTACGCCGCCGTCCTCAATGACCACCTTGCCATTTGCCTTCAGCAGTTCCATGACCTGATCGTAAATGCCGTTTTTCTTGATAGTGCCGCCGCCGTAAATCAGCTGAACGGTTTTCCCGTATTTCGGAAGCTCCTTGTTCAAAGAGCAAAGGGAATCTTCTCCAAAATAAAGCTTTGTTGGATTTGAATACTCAAAATTTCCTAACATGATTTTTCCTCCTTAATCCTGGTAAATCTCTTTTGCCATCCGAAACGCTGCCCACGCCTTCGGCCATCCTGCATAAAAAGCAGCATGGGTCAGAATTTCTGCCATTTCTTCTTTGGTGACGCCGTTCTTTTTTGCTTCTCCGATATGGAAAGCAAGAGAGCTATCAAGCACACCGCTTGCCATAAGCGCTGTTACCGTGACAATGCTTCTGTCTCTTGCAGAGAGCTTATCCTCTCGCGACCAGACTTCTCCAAACAGCACATCATCATTCAGTTCCGCAAATTTTGGTGCGAAATCACCCAAGGCATCTTTGCCCGCTGTTACCTTTTTCATGGTCTGCCTCCTTGCTTTAATCTGCTGTATTTCTGGTCATCCACCGGTTCTAACCATTCATTGGAACTTCCTTCTGCCGGAACCTCCACCGCCAGATGGGAAAACCAACTATCAGGCGCTGCACCATGCCAATGTTTCACTTCCGGCGGAATATTGACGACATCACCGGGCTTCATCTCCTGAGCGGGTTTCCCCCATTCCTGATAATATCCGCATCCGGCTGTGCAGAGCAAGATCTGCCCGCCTTTGTGATGGATATGCCAGTTATTCCGGCATCCCGGTTCAAAGGTTACATTGGCGATTCCAACCCTCTCAGTGGTCAGCATGGACAGATAGCTCTGTCCGATAAAATACTGTGCATAAGCTTCATTTTTCTCCCCCAACGGGAAGATTTGTTTAAATTCTTTTTCTGTCATCTTTATTTCTCCCTTCAACGATGAAAATAAGCTAAATTTCACAGGCTCTGTGCCCATGCTTTCAGTTCCTCTTGGGACAGAGAGCCGTTTAGCATTTTCCCTTTCAGCAACGTCGCGCCGGGGCAGCTTGGCGCAAGCCTTTCCTTTGTCTTTCCCATGCCGCTGCCTCCGGAGGTGGCAAATGGAACGATGGTTTTGCCGGAGAAATCATAGCTTTCCAGAAAAGTGTTGATAATCGTCGGGGCAACATACCACCAGATAGGGAAACCGACAAATACCACATCGTACTGCTCCATACCCTCCATTTTCCCTGCAATCACAGGGCGGAATGCCGGATTATTCATTTCCATGCTGCTGCGGCTTTTCTTATTTGTCCAGTCCAGGTCCGCTCTGCTGTAAAGGATCTCCGGTTTAATTTCGTACAGGTCTGCCCCTGCCGCTTCGGAAAGCTTCCGCGCAGCCTTTGCGGTCACGCCGCTTGCTGAAAAATATGCCACTAACATTTTTTTGCTCATAATCAATACCTCCGTAAATTATATCACCTGAAATACTTTCCATTTCCCGGATTTCTGCCGCCAAAAGAAAATAACTGCCCGAAGGCTCCAGTCACAGACCATTGCAATGGCAATTCCGATCACGCCCATATGCAGGACAATTCCGAAAACCCAGGACAGCAGCAGGCGCACCGCAATCGTGGAGATAACCGAAACATACATGGTAAATTTCACATCACCTGCAGCCCGCAGCCCATTGCTGAGCGCACCGGAAAAGGGATAGGCTACGGCATTGAACAGGTTATGGATCAGAACCAGCAGGATCACAAGCCGTTTTGTTTCCGGGTCTAAAGCATAAAATCTCATAAATAATGGGGTCAGAAGAAAAATCAGAAGATTCCATGCCGACGAAAGCAAAAGGGTAATCCTTGTCAATTTCCTAAAATAATCGTCCGCAGCCTTTATATCCCCATTTCCCATGCACTGTCCGAT
>CAZKQV010000039.1:0-9552 GCA_964555015.1 uncultured Eubacterium sp.
CAAAGGGGACAGACTGTAAATCTGCTGCAATTTGCTTCGGTGGTTCGAATCCACCTCCGCCCATTATAAATTGAGAGTCCTCATGAACTTTAACTGATGTTCATGGGGATTTTTTTATGATACAGGAAAGTTCTCATTTTCCCATATCATAAAAAGCGTTTCGTACAGCGACGCGCACGGGTGTGCAAGGAATTTTCTCTCTGGAAAACAGGGAATATTTTGGTTCATTATGACAGATAAGTATAGTAAGAAAAAAAATTTTAGTTGAGAATTTACAGGAATAAATCATTGAATTTGACTTTTTTTCGGATTAAAATATACGTAGAGATATAATCTTGCCATACTATATAATGTTGGGAGGCTAATAAATGTTAACAAAAATGATTGAGACCTTAAAAAAGAATACTCGTACAATCGTATTTACAGAGGGTACAGATAATCGTATTCTTGACGCTTCCGAGAAGCTGACCAAAGAAGGTATTTTAAAAGTAATTCTTCTTGGTACGGTTGATGAAGTCCAGGCAGCAGCGAAGGCTGGAAATTATGACATTTCCGGATGTGAGATCATCGATCCGGCTAACTATGCTAAGATGGACGCTATGGTGGAAGAGATGGTAAAACTTCGTAAGGGTAAGATGACCGACGAACAGGTTAGAAAGGCCCTTATGGCAAGCAACTATTTCGGAACCATGTTAGTAAAGATGGGCGATGCAGACTGTCTTCTGGGCGGGGCTACTTACTCCACCGCTGATACCGTTCGTCCGGCTTTACAGTTGATCAAGACCAAACCAGGCAATAAGATCGTAAGCTCTTGCTTCATTCTTGTTCGCGGGGATGAAAAGATTGCCATGGGCGACTGTGCTATCAACATTGATCCATCCGAAGATGATCTGGTGGAAATCGCTATCGAATCAGCAAAGACCGCTAAGATTTTCGGAATCGATCCTAAGATTGCAATGCTGTCTTATTCTACCCTTGGTTCAGGCAAGGGCCCTTCTGTAACGAAGGTGGCTAATGCAACAAAGAAGATTAAAGAGCAGGCTCCGGATTTAGCAGTAGAAGGAGAAATCCAGTTTGACGCTTCTGTTTCCCCAGAGGTTGGAAATCTTAAGTGCCCGGGATCTCCGGTAGCTGGACAGGCTAATACCTTTATCTTCCCGGATATCAACGCCGGCAACATCGGTTATAAGATCGCTTCAAGATTGGGCGGATACACTGCGGTAGGTCCTGTTCTCCAGGGTCTTAACGCACCGATCAATGACCTTAGCCGCGGATGTACTGCTGAGGAAGTTTACAGTATGTCTATCGTTACGGCTGCATTGAGCGTTCCGCCGGAAGAAGAAGCAAGCGCAGACGTTGAGGCTATTGAAAAAGTGGTAAGAACAGTGGTTGCTGCTGTGCTCGCTGCTAAAAAGTTAGAGAAATAATAAAAGCGGAACTGTTTTTTAGATCCTTGTTGAAGCGCAGCGGGGATCATGAAGCAGATATCGGTACATGGTACAGATTGTATATATTATTACATAGTTAAAAGAAAGTTTCTTTTGGGAAATGAGGCGATGCACTCATAACCAGAAGAAACTTTTTTTATAATATGGGAAGTTTTCGCTTTCCTATATCATAAAAAGCGCTTCCTGCATCGATGCGCTTTTATTCTGTCCGGAGTTTTGGAAATGGGTATTGCGCCGGGAGTATCTTGTGTTATGATGGAGATAACCAGAAGCAGAATCATTTTTGAAAAGGGAAAAAGTTTATGAATTTTAAAGAGCAGTATAAACAAAAATTGAGGACGCCGGAGGAAGCTGTTTTATGCGTGAAAAGCGGGGACTGGATTGATTATACCAGCAGTCTGGGAAAGCCTGTCATTCTGGACCGCGCTCTGGCAAAGAGAAAAGAAGAATTATATGATGTGAAGATTCGGGGAAATCTTTTACAGGGGCCTTTGGAAGTTGTGGAGGCAGATAAAGAACAGGAACATTTTATCTATCATAGCTGGCATTGCTCTGCCTATGAGAGAGCGCTCTGCGATCAAGGGCTGTGTTACTATATTCCCATGGTGTTCCATAATAACGCGGCATATTACCAATATTTTCTTAATGTCAACGTGGTGATGGTGAGCGTATCGCCGATGGATAAGCACGGCTATTTTAATTATTCCGTAAATACCGGAGTGGCTGCGCCGATCGTGAGAAATGCGGATATTGTGATCGTAGAGGTAAATGAACATATGCCAAAAATTCATGGCGGTTATGACGAGTGCATTCATGTGTCGGAGGTTGACTATATCGTGGAGGGAGAGCATGAACCCTTTGCAACTTCTATGCATTACGAGGTGACGGAGGTGGACCGGAAGATCGCCGCTAATATTATTCCTTATCTGGTGGACGGATCCACGTTACAGCTTGGAGTGGGAAGTATGCCAAATGCCGTGGGAGAGATCATTGCCCAGTCTGATCTAAAGGATCTGGGAATGCACACGGAGCTTTGCTCCGACGCATATTTAAGTCTCTATCTTGCGGGAAAGCTTACCAATAAAAAGAAGACCATTGACCGGGGAAAAGGGGTCTTTGGGGTGGCCATCGGTTCCCAGGAATTATATGAATGGCTGGATGATAATCACGGAGTGGCGGCTTATCCGCTGGAATATGTAAACCGGCCGTCTGTGATTGCCCAAATTGATAATATGGTCTCCATCAATAATTGTGTGGCGGTGGATATTTATGGGCAAGTTTCCTCGGAAAGTTTTGGGGCAAGACAGATCAGCGGAACCGGAGGGCAGCTTGATTTTTTAATCGGCGCTTCTTCTTCCCGGGGAGGAAAGGCGTTTATCTGTATGGCGTCCACCTACCGGGATAAAAAAGGGCAGCTTCATTCCCGGGTATTGCCCCAATTTAACGGAGACATTATCACTTCCCCAAGAAGCCAGGTGTATTTTCTTGCGACAGAATACGGCGTGATCAATATGGAAGGAAGATCGACCTGGGAGAGAGCCGAAGGTCTTATTTCCATAGCACATCCGGATTTTCGGGAAGACCTGATCAAAGAAGCGGAAAAAAGAAAAATCTGGCGGCGTTCCAATAAAAGAGGGGTGTAGAGGATTCTTCTGTTTTTTGTACAAAATATCGTAAGCTGATGTAGTTTTAACTGTTATAATTAAACCATTCATAGTTAAAGCTGTTCTTTATGATGAAGCCATAAGTTTATACTTAAGCGGCGGATTTTATTTTGGAAAGCGCGTTAAAGACCGGATTTTTGATGAAAGATGGGGATGGTTATATGGGAACAATATTAGAAGAGCTTCGCCGGGCAAATATGCAGTCGGAGATGAATTTTTCCGCAGAGGAAAAGACAGAGTTGAACGGAGTTTATCGGTGCAGAGTTTGCGGCTATATTTTTGATGAGGCGGCGGAGAAGAGATCGATTGCCACATTGGAAAAGTGTCCGTTATGTAATGTGGGGATGACGGCTTTTCAGAGAATAAGATAAAACCGCACTTCGAAATATGAGTAGATATTTTATCCTTTTGGTATTATAATAAGGCTAATATTACAGTACTATTAAAGGAGGAGATAAGAAATGTATGCAGAATTTGACGAAAGCCTGATCACCGGGAATGAGATGATAGACTCTCAGCATAAAGAACTGATCGCAAGAATCAATAAGCTGCTTAGTAAATGTGAGACCAGCGAGGATCAGTTTGCGGCGATCAATATGCTGGATTACCTTTCTGAGTATGTGGATTTCCATTTTTCGGAAGAAGAGAAGTTTCAGGAGGAAATTCACTATCCTGGAATAGAAGAGCATAAAAAGAAACATGAAGAGTTTAAGAAAACGGTTTCGGATTTAAGAGAGATGTTAGAGGATGAGGAGGGACCGACCGCCTCTTTCGTTGCCCTTGTTCAGGAAAAAGTTGTGGAATGGCTTTATGGACATATCAAAGGATTTGACCGCTCTGTGGCAGAATATCGTTTTCTGAGTGATAATCCGACCATGTTATAATATGATAAAGTAAAACCAAGCGGGATTGGCCGCGGCAGTTGTGTAGGATAAAGACAACTGCCGCGGTTTTTTTGTGGTACTGAAATTCCCATATCATAAAAAGCACTTCGTACCCCTCGTGCATCGATGCGAAATCCCTCGTTTTTTGAAACAAAAGCGATACTTTCCATACAAAAGCTATAGCTTTTAAAACAACAAAAAAAATTAAAAAAATTTTTGAAATAACAGTTGACAAACCGAATTCTTGCTGATAATATATCATTAAAGTTGTTGAAACAACAACTAAGGACTTTCGATTCAACGAACAAGAAAAAGGAGGGGTTATATGATCTACACAGTAACACTAAACCCTGCGCTTGACAAAACTGTTGAGATTCCAGATTTCACTCTGGACGCTGTCAATCGTATCACAACAATGCGGTCTGATCCGGGAGGAAAAGGGATCAATGTTTCCAAGGTGATCAATGAACTTGGAGGAAAGAGCACCGCTGTTGGTATTTTAGGCGGCGACACAGGTTATGTTATTAAGCAGGCATTGCAGGAACTTGGACTGGAAGCAGATTTCACATTTGTGAAAGGAGAAACCCGGACGAACTTAAAGGTGATCGATCCGGTAAACCACACAAATACGGACATTAATGAACCGGGAGTTGTTGTTTCAAAAGAGATTCTGGACGAGATGCTCGGTAAATTATTGGAAAAGGTTGTGGAAGGGGACATCGTAGTTCTTTCCGGAAGTCTTCCAAAAGGAGCTCCGCTTGACACCTATTACACATGGTGCGTAGCTTTAAAGGAAGCGGGAACTAAAGTAATTCTTGATGCGGACGGCGATATGCTTGCAGAGGGAATTAAGGCATCTCCATACTTGATCAAACCGAACAATCATGAACTTTCCCGTTTATTTGACAAAACTCTGGAAACTCCGGAGGAGCTCAATGAGGCGGCAAGAGAATTGATGGATCAATATGGTATCGCTAAAATCGTGGTTTCCATGGGCGGCGCCGGAGCGCTTTATGTAACGGAAAATGAAAGTGTGTATGCAAAGGGACTTAAGGTACCGGTAGGCAGCACAGTAGGAGCAGGAGACAGCGTGGTTGCAGCCCTCGCTGTATCAGAAGAAGCAGCTAAGAGTTTTGCCGATACGGTTCGCCTTTCTGTTGCAACAGGAGCGGCAAATGTTATGTGCAGCGGAACACAGGCAGCAGAGTATCGCGTGATCGAAGGGCTGATTCCTAAGGTAGAATTTAATAAACTGTAGGATTTTTATTTAAAAAAAGAAAATTGTTGTTGCAAAAGCAAGTAATCATAAGTTATTTTAAGAAAGGAGTTTTAAGATGAAAGCAAAAGGTGTTAGACTTCACGCAGCGAATGATTTAAGACTGGAGGAATTTGAACTTCCGGAAATTACAGATGACGAAATTTTAGTAAAGGTCGTTTCTGACAGTATTTGTATGTCAACATACAAATGTGCAATTCTCGGTACCGGACATAAGCGTGTTCATGAGGACGTAGCAGAGCATCCAGCTATCATGGGACATGAATTTGCCGGAGATATTGTAAAGGTAGGAAAAAATCATCAGGATAAGTTTAAACCAGGAATGAAATTTACTCTTCAGCCTGCATTAAACTACAAAGGAACCATGTGGAGCCCTGGATATTCTTATGAATTTTTCGGTGGAGACGCTACATACTGCATTATCCCTTCTGAAGTTATGGAACTTGGATGTCTGTTAGAGTACAAAGGACGCGCATATTATGAAGCTTCCCTGGCAGAACCAATGTCCTGTAGTATCGGAGCTGTCAATGCAGCTTACCATACAAAGATGGGCGTATACACTCATGAGATGGGAATCAGAGAAGGCGGAAAGATGGCAATTATGGCAGGTGCAGGTCCTATGGGTCTTGGAGCGCTTACTTACGTACTTCACAGAGATGTTCGTCCATCCATGGTAGTAGTAACAGATATTAACCAGGATCGTCTTGACCGTGCAGCATCCCTCTTCCCACCGGAAGAAGCAGCAAAAGACGGAATTTCTCTTCACTTTGTAAACACAGGAAATTATGATGATCCGGTAGCAGCATTAAGAGAACTGTCCGGCGGAACAGGATATGACGATGTTCTTTGCTACGCACCAGTAGCAGCAGTAGTAACACAGTCCGCAGATATTTTAGGACGTGACGGCTGCCTTAACTTCTTCGCTGGACCAACAGATACAAAATTCAGCGCATCAATGAATTTCTATGATGTTCACTATAACTCTACACACGTTATGGGAACAACTGGTGGAAATACCGCAGACATGATTGAATCTTTGAACCTTACCGCAGAGAAACGTATCAATCCTGCTGTAATGGTAACACATATTGGCGGTCTGGATTCCGCAGCAGAGACTACTTTGAATCTGCCGAAAATTCCAGGCGGAAAGAAATTGATCTATACACATCTTTCCATGCCGCTTACCGCATTGACAGACCTGCGTAAGAGAGGAGAAGAAGAAAATGACGATCGTCTCATCGCACTGGCTGATATCGTTGATGAACATCAGGGTCTGTGGTGTCCGGAGGCTGAAGAATACCTTCTTGCTAATTTTATAAAAGAATAAAGACGTTAAGATTTCCCATCCGGGTTTCTTAACGCAGATGGGAGGTCATATGGATTCTATGGAGGCACGTAGAAACGCAATTGTTGAACTGATCAATAAAAATGGAACTGTAAGTTTTCTTCAACTGAAAGAGGCATTTCCTTCGGTGTCGGAAATGACTTTGCGAACGGATTTAAAGGTACTTGACGAGAACAAGCGAATTGTCCGGATTCATGGAGGGGCAAAATCGATTCAGATCTTAGTTGGAACTGACGATTTCCTGAACCGGCGTTCTGTTCGGAATACTCATGCGAAAGAAATCATTGCAAAAAAAGCATTGGAGCTGCTTCGGCCGGATACCACGATTTTTCTGGATTCCGGCAGTACGGCTACGATTCTGGCTCATCTGTTTCCTGACCAGTCGAATCTGATTTACACAACAGGATTAACCTGTGCGGTAGAGCTGGCCAGGCTGAAAGAACCTACGGTCATGATTCCGGGAGGAAAGCTGAACCGTTATAGTCAAAGCGTTTATGGATATTCTGCGGCCAGGGAACTGGGACAGGTGAATTTTCATCAGACGTTTTTGGGAGTCACTAACTATAATTTGGAAACAGGCTTTACCTGCGGAAGCAGCGACGAGAGCGTCTTAAAACAGATCGCGATAAATCAGTCGGAGCAGACGATAGTTTTAATGGATTCTTCGAAAGTAGGAGCAAGAGGTACCTACCGCATTTGTAACCTTGATGATGCGGATTACCTCATTTCTGATGGGGAGCTCCCAGAGGAGTTACTGGAGGAATGTAAAAAACATAATGTTACAGTTTTATGAAAAAGCGCCGGCTTTTAACCCGGACAGATTGAAACTCTGGCAACAAAACTGCCCGGGTTAAGAGATACGGCGGGCTTATGGATAGATCAGTTCTCCAAGAAAAAGGGAGGACGTATTTTGAAAAATAAAGTACAACGATTCGGTAAATTTTTATCTTCAATGGTAATGCCAAATATTGGGGCATTAATCGCATTTGGTTTCCTGGCTGCTTTGTTTATTGAGACAGGATGGATTCCAAACGAGGGCTTTAACAGTATGGTTAGCCCGATGTTAACTTACTTAATTCCGGTACTGATCGCTTCTACAGGTGGTCGGATGATCGGCGGAGACCGCGGACGAGTTGCAGGTGCGATCGCTGTAATCGGCGCGATCATGAGCAACACAGAAATCACTATGTTGATGGCAGCTATGGTTATGGGACCGTTGGCAGGTTTCTGTGTGAAAAAGTTTGATGAAGCAATGGATGGACATATGCCGGCAGGATTCGAGATGCTGATCAACAACTTCTCCGTTGGTATTATCGGTATGATTTTGGCTATGCTCGGTTATGTGGCAATCGGTCCATTCATGAGCGCAGTGTTAGCAGTTCTTTCTGCTGGTGTAGAGATTTTGGTCAATCATGGATTACTTCCGTTGGTTGCAATTTTTGTAGAGCCGGCAAAGATCTTATTCCTGAACAATGCGATCAACCATGGTATTTTTACACCAATCGCAACAGCACAGGCAGCAGAAGCAGGAAAATCCATTATGTATATGCTTGAGCCAAACCCAGGCCCAGGTCTTGGAGTATTACTTGCTTATATGCTTTTCTGTAAAGATAAAACAACCAAAGATTCCGCTCCGGGTGCGATCATCATCCACTTCCTCGGTGGTATTCACGAAATTTATTTCCCATATATTTTGATGAATCCGCTTTTGATCCTCGCTCCGATTGCCGGAAGTATGGTAGCAATTTTCTGGTTTAACTTAACAGGCTGCGGACTTTCCGGCCCTGCTTCACCTGGTTCCATCTTCGCATATGTAATGATGGCTCCTGGTTCCGATATTCCTAAAGTTCTTATCGGTGTAGCTCTTTCTGCGGCAGTTTCCTTTGTCATCGCTTCTCCTCTTGTAAAGATGGCAGGAAATAAGAGTCTGGAAGAATCACAAAAAGAAATGGCAGCTATGAAAGCAGAAGCTAAGGGAGAGCCAGTTCCTGGAACAATCGATAACCCAATGGAAATCAAGAAAATTGTCTTTGCCTGTGATGCTGGAATGGGTTCCTCTGCCATGGGTGCAACAAAATTCAGAAACCGTATTAAATCAGATTGTCCGGATATTACTGTAATCAATACCTCCGTAGATAATATTCCGGCAGATTGTGATGTTGCAGTTGTACAGAACACTCTTGCAGACCGTGCAAGAAAATCGGCTCCTCAGGCACAGTTAATCACGATCGGAAACTTCTTAGCCGATCCAGCTCTGGATGCGCTGTACGTTCAGTTGACAACCGGAGACCGTCCTGCTGAGCCGGCAGGGGAAAACACAGATATTATTATCCCTGATGTTCCGGTCAAAAAAACAGTATTGATCCGTGAAGGTATTAAACTTGGACAGAAACCGGTAACGAAAGAAGAAGCAATTCAGGCAGCCGGTGAACTTTTGGAAGAATTAGGATATGTAGATGGAACTTATGTAGCTGCAATGCAGGATCGAGAAAAACTCGTAAGCACCTACATTGGAATGGGTATGGCAATTCCTCACGGAACTACTCAGGCAAAGGATACTGTGAAAAAGACAGGAATCGTATTCCTGCAATATCCGGAAGGCGTTGACTTCGGCGAAGAAAAAGCACAGCTTGTCTTCGGTATCGCTGGTATCGGTGACGAACATCTGGAGCTTTTAGGTAAGCTTTGTACCTTACTGGAAGATGAAGCGCTTCTGGAAACATTAAAAACAACTGATGATGTCGACTGGGTATTAGACCAGTTAGCATAATGAAACCTCTAACGCAAAATGTTGATTGTTCGGTGTTTGCAGCACTCTAGCGATCGACGGTATGTGCAAAAGTCATCGTGCGGCTTTTGCACATACATCAACCAGATTACTATTTATAGTAATAATATATACTCTTTTTGTTAAAATCGCTGCGGGACTTTCCTC
>CAZKQV010000039.1:9652-25778 GCA_964555015.1 uncultured Eubacterium sp.
TACTCATAACGGGAGTGCGCCAAATGCTCATAGCTGCTTTTGTGCAAGCACATCGCAGCTATGCCCGTTTGGCTTACTTTCACAATAAATTATATCGGAGAATGTATAGCTTGGCAACAATAAATTGCCATAAAAAGAGATGATTTCACGGGGTTAATATGTTAAAATGATACCAGAGTCAAAAGGTGTATTATGGAAAGGTGGTCGTTATGAAGATCAGATTAAATGAAGATAAAGAGATGGTCGCCATGATTAAACAGGGATTGAAGGAGAAGGACGGTTTTTGTCCTTGCCGTTTGGAGAGAATCCCTGAGAATAAGTGTATTTGTGAGGAGTTCCGGCAGCAGATTGCCGATGAAAGTTTTGAGGGTTATTGCCATTGCAGATTATATTACAAGGAAAAGTAGGAATGTGCCATGAAGAATAAAACTGTTTTTTCGAAGGGAAAACGAGGGTTATGGGTATGTTTTGGAGTTGTGGCAGTTGGACTTTTGCTTTTTTTTGTGTCTTTTCTGATTCGTGGATGGAATTTGTATAGCCAGGATCAGAGGGAAAGGGCAAATCATAAAAACTATCATAGTCAAAGCCTGATGGGGGAGAAGAATTATTCCGGCGGCAAGTACCGCAATTCGTCGGTTGATTCTACGAGGCAAAATGACAGTGAGGAGGAGAAGAAGGACGCGGAAAAGAAAAGCGCGGCCGGGGAGCAGGAAAAGAAATTGGTCACGCCGGATTTTAAAAGAATCACGGGGGATCTTTTTGCGGTGAATACCACGACAAGGCCCGACGGGGATACCTCCGTACAGTCTTTTGCGAAGGATGACAAATATTATTATTATATCCAAAAGCTTGATCGGACGGAAGGTCATTTGCGGATCACAAGGGTCTGCTATGATGATCGGGGAGCTTATACGAAGGATCATATGGATCTTAAGTATTTTGGCCATGCTACCAACCTGGACTGTTCCGTTTATGGAGGGAAGACGTATCTGTGGACAGGAGCGGACGCCCAGAAGGGAAGTGACACCAGTCATTCGGTCACTTGTTTTGAATATAAAAAGGGAACGACATTGTATCACCATGGCGATCACACTTTCCGCATCCCGATGGGATCGTCCGGAAGATATGCCAGTAATGTATATCCCGCAGTTAGTCCGGACAGTGAGAAATTATGCGTCCGCTACACTTACCGGGGAAAACAGCATTTTCAGACGTATAAACTGATCAGAGGCAATTCGATTCATCCGGAGGAATATCAAAAAAAGATTTCATTGTCTGCTACCTTGGGGGATTTTCAGGGATTTGATTTTGACGGATCTTCGATTTATACCATCGAGGGAAGTCCCACAAAGGATTATGCCGGAAGGGCTTTTGCTCCGACGGTGATGAGGAAGCACTCGATGTTTGATGGCTCGGAAACGAAGAAGGTGATCACCGGGGCTTCTGAGCTTAAGTTCCGGGAGCCGGAAGGAATTAAGATCACGGAAGATGGGCAGATTGAAATACTGTTTGCATCCCAGCTTTCCAGCGGTCAATATTGTAATACATATGTGGTAAGGTGACAGCGGGCAGGACGAAGAGGCAAAAAAGGAGAAGACAAAGGATGAAAGCCAGGCAATGGTTTTTTAGGATCGTATTTTATATATTATCTTTGCTGATATTAGCATTGGGAATCACTTTTAACACAAAAGCCGGATTGGGGGTGTCTCCGCTTGTCTCGGTGGCTTATTCGGCGTCGGTGGTCGGAAATTTTAATTTCGGAAATGCCACATTGGCGTTATATAGTTCTTATGTGGTGATTGAGCTGATCGTCCGCGGAAAAAACCGCAGATATTCCGATTTGCTCCAGATACCTTTAAGCGTGGTATTTACCCGTTTTTTAAATGTTTTTGACGCATTTTCCATCCAGCCGGACACATTTGTGCAAAAACTGCTGCTTTTGCTTGCGGCAGTGGCGCTTACGGGAATCGGTGCGGCGATGTCGGTGAATATGCGTCTGGTGCCAAATCCGGGAGACGGGATTGTCTCGGCTCTTGCGGATTGTTTTGGAAAAGAAATGGGACTCATGAAAAATATTGTAGATTTTATAAGTGTATGCATAACTTTTACCATCGGTGCGGTGAGCGGTCATTTTATGGTTGGAATCGGCCTGGGGACCGTGATCGCCGTATTAGGAGTGGGGCGAGTGGTCGCCGCGTTCAATTATTTTTTGAAAAAACCGATGGCAAAGTGGACTGGTCTTGCGCAGGCCGAATAAACAGGGAGGAAGAAAAATGCCAAAGTGGATTGATCTAAATGAAATGGAAGAGGATGATATTCCGGTAAAGAAAAAGTTATTTAAAAACACCTCGGAAGAGGAAGTTTCGGCGGCGGCTTTTGCCGGGGAAGATGATTTTTTAGATACCATGGAACCGGCCAAGAAAAGTATGACAATTTTTTTCCTGATTGATGTGTCGGGAAGTATGAAGGGAACGAAGATTGGCTCCTTAAACAGCACGATGGAAGAGCTTTTGCCGTCGCTGATCGGCGTGGGCGAGGCAACGACCGATGTAAAGGTGGCTGTGATGAAGTTTTCCACCGACGTCAAATGGGTGACGCCGGAGCCGGTAAGAATCGAGGAATATCAATATTGGAACCGGCTGGAAGCAGAGGGACTTACTTTTATGGGAGACGCTTTTATCGAGCTGTCGAAAAAGCTGTCGAGAAATTCTTTCTTAAGTTCTCCGTCTTTGTCTTTTGCTCCGGTAATCTTCCTGCTGTCGGACGGTTCGCCTAATGATGACTGGGAAAAGGGTCTTAAGACGTTAAAAGAAAATAAATGGTTTCAGCATGGTTTAAAAATTGCGCTGGGAATCGGATCGGAAGTGAATATGGACGTCCTCAAGGCGTTTACCGGAAATGAAGAGCTGGCGGTGAGAGCGAAAAACGCAGATCAGCTCCGCGAGCTTGTGAAGCTTCTTGCCGTGACCTCTTCCCAGATCGGAAGCCGCAGCCTTGCTCTGGTGGATAATAAAGGAAGACAGCCTGCTCCGGAACTGGTTGCCCAGGCAAAACAACAGGTTCTTGCAGAAGAGATTCGGATGGGCACCCGGGATATCCTTGGGGAAGCGGTCGATCTGGACACAGTGAATTATGATGAAGGATGGTAAAAGAAACTATGAGAGAGTTAAAGATCAGAGAGCGGATTGAAATAGAAGCCGGGGGAGAAGCCGTGGTGGAAAGAGAACTTGGACGCGGCGGACAGGGTATCGTCTATCAGGTTCGCTATCGGGGAAGAGAATATGCTCTGAAATGGTACTTTATCAGCAGAATTAAAAATCCGGAAGCCTTTCGGGATAATTTAAGAAGAAATATCTCCGACGGCGCCCCAGAAGGGGGAAAACAGTTTATCTGGCCGTTGTTTTTGACAAAGCAAAAGAAAAACGGAGCCTTTGGTTATCTGATGGACTTAGCGCCCAGAGGATATGATTCTTTTACGGATATTTACAATGGATATCGGTGGGAAAAGCCTTTAAGACAGGGCAATCCTGCCACAAAGCGAAAAGTAAAGTTTGCCTCTTTGGATATCATGGTTACGGCGGCGATCAATATCGTAAAAGCGTTCCGCGCCCTGCATTTGACAGGAAAAAGCTATCAGGATCTCAATGACGGAGGATTTTTTATCGATACCCGCACCGGAGACGTATTAGTCTGCGACTGTGATAACGTGGCGCCGGACGGAGAAAATTTCGGAATCGGCGGTATGCCGGGATTTATGGCGCCGGAGGTAGTCCGCGGGGTGACAAAACCCGGAGTTTTGACTGATCGGTACTCCCTGGCGGTGGTCCTGTTTAAACTGTTTTTCCGGGGAGATCCTTTAGAGGGAAGCAAGGTATTGCAGTGCGTTGTTATGACGGAAGAAAACGATTTAATACATTACGGAAAGAATCCGGTGTTTATCTACGATCCAAACAACAGCTCCAACCGCCCGGTGAAGGGAGTTCACGATAATGTCATAAAGCTTTGGCAGATTTATCCCGATTTCATCCGTCAGGCATTTACCATGTCCTTCACTTACGGAATCATGGAACCGAATGCCCGGATCATTGAGAAAAACTGGATCCAGATGCTGATCCAGTTAAAACTTGACATTATACATTGCTCCTGTGGAAAAACCGCATTTTCTTCTTCTTTTGAGAAGAAAGGAAACCATGCGTTACAGTGCCGTTTCTGCGGCAGTGCGATTTACACTCTGGGGCTTAATGACTATGAACTTCCGTTAAATCCTGGCGCAAAATTATATCGCTGTCTTACGGAAAAAAACAATGATGATTTTGAGACCGTCACGGGAACTGTGATCGAAAATCGTCTGAAAAGAGGCTTGTTTGGCATTAAAAATATGTCCAGGGAAACCTGGAAAGCGAAATTTCCGGACGATTCGGTCCGGGAAGTGGGGCCGGGAAAAGCAGTGCCGATCTGGAAAGATTTGGAGATTGATTTTGGCAATCAGATAAAAGCCTCTATTTTATCATAATCCTATGTAAAGGCGGGATGATCAATATGGCAGTAAATAAATTAGTTTCTTTAAAAGAAATCATTGATGAAAGAAGAACGGTGAAAACGCCGGAAGGAAAAGAAGCTGCGGAGCCAATGTATTTTTCCTCAATGGAAGCGATGTTAAAAGGGGCGATGGCATTTGTGGACTTCTTTGCCGGGATCCACAAAGAAAATAAAGTATATTGTGGAAATTCTCCCAAAGATTTTCTCTTTGATCTGGCAACCGGAGATATGGAGTATATCGGAAACACGCAGATTTGCGAGGTGGAGCCGGAAAAATTCGGTGTGGAGGCGGACGACGAGACCAGTCTGGCTTTGTCTGAATTTTTGGCGCCGGAGCTGGTGTTTGCCATGGAGGAAGAGGAAAAACTGATTTTTACCATGGAAACAGACCGGTATTTTGTCAGCGTCTTCCTTTTTGAATACTTTTATCACACCGGTTCTCCCTTCGAGGGGAAAATGATGGTAAATCGATGTTTTCTGTCCCCTTATGAAAAAGAAAAGTTCCGTGCGGAGAACGGACGTTTTTGCATGGACGTCGGGGAGGAAGAAAACGCCCCGGTAAAGGGCATCCAGGACAAGCTGATCCGCTATTGGAGGGAGTATCCGGATATTTTAGGAAAAATGTTTCAGCGAGCATTTCTGTCCGGCGGCCTGCTCCTTGAGCTTCGCCCTACAGATGTGGACTGGAAACAGGTATTAGTAGAGCTATTTATGAACTATAAAAGCTGCGGCTGCGGTTTTCACGGTTATGCCGGAAAGCTGGAAAAAAATGAAAACGGAACTTATCAGTGCCCAAAATGCAAAAAAATCTATTATCCATTGAGCAACGGTCTTCATCGAATCCTCCTTGCCAGAGAAGAGCAGCTTTACGAATGCCGCACCGGCAAGGATTCCTTCGATGTAAATACCGTGACCGGCGTGATCGTGGAAAATAAAAAGCAAAAAGGTTTGTATGGAATAAAAAATGTCAGCCAGGGAATTTGGAGAGGACTGTATCCCGATGGAAAAACGAAGGAAATACGAAACGGACAGGTCATTCCGATCTGGAACGGTATGCAGATTCGCTTTGAGGTGGGAGAAGAATGGACTCTCCGGCTGATCAACAAGACAGAAGAAAGAAAGGAAATAGAATATGAGCAGTAATCAGATAGAGATAACCGATATTGACGCCATTGATCCTCTGGATACTATGCCGCCTGCCAAAAAAAGTATGGTGATCTTCTTTTTGGTGGATACCTCCAAAAGTATGGAAGGGTCAAAGCTGGAATCGCTGAATAAGGTTATGAGTGAAATCCTGCCGGAGCTCATCGGCGTGGGCGAGGCGGGAACCGACGTAAAAATCGCAGTGTTATCCTTTTCCTCCGGATGCGAGTGGATCACTCCGGAACCGGTTTTGATCGAAGAATATCAAAGATGGGAAAATCTAAAGGCCGACGGAGTGACAGACCTCGGAGAAGCCTTTGAAGAACTGAGCGCACAGCTTTCCAGAAACCGTTTTTTAAGATCTCCGTCATTGTCCTATGCGCCGGTGATCTTCCTGATCACAGACGGATATCCTACCGACAATTATAAAAAAGGCCTGGAAATGTTACGGGCAAACCGTTGGTTCAAATACGGTTTAAAAGTGGCCCTCGCCATCGGATCAAGCGTCGATCTGGAAGTCCTCCAGGAATTTACCGATGATGAAGAGCTGGTCCTCCAGGCATTTGGCGCAGAGATGCTTAAAAAACTGGTCAGAGAGATCGCAGTAACTTCCTCTAAAATCGGAAGCACCAGTATGACGCTCACAGAAGCGCCGGGAACAGAGCGCTCCCTCTCCGAAGTGGCCGGAGCAAAAAAAGAACAGATGATCGAAGCGGTTTCCGAAATTCGCCAGGACGTCCTGGGAATCGACGACCTTGACGATCTGGACGACCTGGAGATTGAATTTGATGAGGGATGGTAAAATGTTTCAGGGGATACATTCTACGGTAATCGGCGACAGCCATGTGAAAAGAGGGATTGTGTGCCAGGACAGCTCCGGGATATATCTTTGCGATGCATTTGGTATTGCCGTGGTTGCCGACGGACATGGAAGCAGCAAACACTTTCGAAGCGAAGTGGGATCCAGGATCGCCGTCAAAATCACCACCGGACTGCTGCAAAAATATATGAGAAAACCGGATTTTAAAAACCAGTTCCAGGAACATCCCAACTTCATTTTAAGGCAAATGGAAAAACAAATCCTGATGAAATGGAGAGAAGCGATTCAGGAATATCATCAGCAAAATCCATTGTCCGAAGAAGAAATGGAAGAACATGATCTAAAAGACCGTCCGGTGCGCATTTCAACAATATACGGCAGCACCGTCCTTGCCGCGGTGATGGCAGAAGGGTTCTCCTTTGGTATGGTACTGGGAGACGGCGGATTTGTGGTGATGGATGAAGATGGCGGATTGACGATCCCCATTGAAGATCAAAATTCCCGGGCCAATTACACCTCTTCTCTATGTAATACGGATGCGATCAATTACTTCGAACATTGGTATACCAAAGAAAATCCCAAGGCGCTTTTTGTTTCCACCGACGGATTATTCAAGTCCTTTGCCAGTGACGAAGACTTTTTAAAATATCACGGCTTGATCATGCAGATGACAGGCAATCAGGAAAAAATGAAGAAAAGCCTGGAGAGAAACTTCAAAAGAAGGACCGAAGAGGGCAGCGGCGACGATATCTCACTTTCCATGGTATACAGAGAGTAAAGCCTGCCGGAAGCGTTTCGGATGCAGGCTTAGGAAAATAAAAATGTGTCGGCTTTCATAAAAATAAAAACCACCAATTCACCGGATGGGTAACAGCCTGCACATGGAAAGGAATGGAATAGGACATGAAGAAAGAGGCCAGCATTATTTTGGCAAAATGTATTCAAAAAAAACAGTTATACGGAATGCGTATCGAAAAAAGAGAAGGCGACTGGGTGCGCACCTGGGCTTTTAAAATTAAAGAAGAAACAGCACAAAAAGAAGGTTTTGACAAAACCAATTTCACCGGAAACTTCTATACCGATGAAGAATATCCTGGCTGCCCGTACTGCGGCACCAAGAAATGTTTCGTTTGCGGCGACTGCGGCAAAGTAACCTGCTACGACGGTTCCGACAAAGTTGTCTGCGGCTGGTGCGGCGCAGGAGGAAAAGCAGTAAACGATGATGAAAAGATGGATGTATCCGGAGGCGGATTCTAAAAAAATTGTTGACAAATAAATCATTATAAAGTACAATGTATTTCGTTGCAGCATTGCAGCGAATGCCCAGATAGCTCAGTTGGTAGAGCAGAGGACTGAAAATCCTCGTGTCACTGGTTCGATTCCGGTTCTGGGCATTTTATTTATCTCACAGATATCGCTTACGTTTGCATAATATTGATTATAATATACTCAACAAGAGAGCCGAAAGCTGGGAGAAGACCAGCCGCCGGCAGATAGTAGTCTACAAAAAGTAGTGTCTTATCTTACCAGGACGAGGGCGCTGCTTTTTTTCATTCTTAAAAATGGGTAAAAAAATAAGAGCTTGGTTCTGGATCACTGGGGTGATTTTTGATTTTGATATTGAATATTTTCCGGAACTAACATATAATATATTTAACAAGACAGCCGGAAGGTGAAGCGACCACCCGTCCTGGCAATATTATAGATTAACTATTTGTGGAATAGTCGTCCTAAACTTTGGCAGGAGCAGGACGGCTATTTCTTTGCGTAAAAAGAAATTGTAATGACTGCACATAGCATTATTACAAATTGGAACAAATCGCTATATGTAACCATGACACCACCCCTTTCTGACAAGACTCAGAACGGGTGAAACACGTCCCCCGGCTGTCCGGGTAAATATATTATTTTGTGGAGAGTTCACTTTTTCATGACAGTATCATAAGTAAAGGTAAAAAGTAAAGGGATTTCACAAAAAAATATATTAATAAAAGGATTATATTTATATTACAAAAAGGACCGTTGTTCCATAGATCAATGGTTCATCTATGGGACAACGGCCCTTACAAAAGAGAGAAAAGTATGAAAAAATTCTTCAAAACATCTTTGTTTTGATGTTTGTATCATATCGGAAGACTGTGAACGACCTGTGAAAAGAAAATGAAGAATTTTTGAAGAAAAGTAAAAGAAATCAAAATGATTTTCTGGCAGATTATTTTCTTCTGAAAGCAATTTATTCACTTTTCATCAGCGTTACTTTCATATTATAATAATTTTGGTATATTAGATTTTTTATGTATTGGAGTTAAAGTATGCTTGTAATTTCGAAAGATAATATTGTTGAATATTTTAAGGAGCATATGGAAGGGTTTGATCCGAACACGGTGACAGAGGTTACCATGGTCGGAGAGGGAACGGCGGAAGATGACGGAGACGGTTATGTTAATTATATCTTTCGTGTTCATACGACGCAGGGAAATTATGTGTTGAAGCAGGGGCTTGAACTAGCCAGAGTTAGCGGAGAGAGTTTGGCTCTTTATCGCAATCAGTTGGAATACGATAATATGCGGATCCGTTATGCGATTACACCGGAGTATGTCCCTAAACCTTATTTTTGTGATGTTGAAAATAACCTTTTTGTCATGGAAGATGTATCTTATCTTCAGGTTTCCCGGTTTCAGTTCAATAAAAATGTGATGTTTGAAGAATACGGCAAGCTTTGCGGGGACTGCATGGCAAGATCGGAGTTTTATACTTCGGAGTATTATTTGTCGCGGGAAGAGTACAGAAAGTTACAGCAGAGATTTGAGAATACCCCTCTCCGTAAGATTATGGAAGACGGGATGTTTTTGGATAGATTTTGGACTGAGGTCGATGGGACTTTGGGAAAAGGATTTGAAGAGTTTGCGGCGCAGATCACATACGACGACCGGTATGTCACAGAGCTTCATAAGCTTCGCAGAAAGTATATAAGCCATGCCGATGCGTTGATTCATGCAGATATGCACACTTCTAATATCTTTTCTTCGGATCATGAGATAAAAGTGATCGACATGGAGTTTAGCTTTATGGGACCTTTTGGTTATGATCTGGGCTATCTTGCAGGAAATCTGATTTCTCAGTATGCGGCGGCGGCATTTAAGCCTTTTGCAGCGGAAGAGGACAGAAGAAATTATAAGGCGTATTTGCTTGCGACATTGAAAAGTCTATATCAGACATATTTTACGACCTTTACCGAATGCTGGAATAAGGATGTGAAAGAAAGATATATTGGACAGGATGGCCTAAGGAGAAGTATTTTTGATGAGATCCTGGAAGATTCTGTCGGATATGCATCTATGGTAAACTGGTTTAGAGCGGCTTCTCTGATTGAGTATCCGGATTTTGATGTGATTGAAAGTGTGGAAGATCGCAGGCTGGCCACCACATTGTCCCTCTTGATTGACTGGCAGATTATGTTCAGCCGTTATCAATTCAGAACAGTGGATGATCTGATCGACACGATCTTATATGTGGAGGAAGCCTTCACAAGGCTTTTGTAAAGGGTGTCCGTTGCCAGAATCCGTTTTCATTATGGAAAAAAAGAGAGAGTAGTGTTTTCATAAAGAACCGGCGAAACAATAAAAAGATTGTTTCGCCGGTTTTTCGTGATATAGAAAAGATCACATTTTCCTATATGATTTCCTATATCATGTTGCCTCAAAAAGCGTTGTTGCAGGAAGGTTTGATGCAGTATGGAAAGCTTATTATTTCCGTATCGCTGATTTTTTTCCTTTTATCCGGGGATTATATGAATGATGAGAAGATATATTATTCATTTTCGGAATTTAAAATTTATATTAGAATTTGTGATGTTTTTATGAAAAAACCTGATTTTAAAAAAGGAAAAAGATTGTTTTTGTGTAATGATTGTAGTAATATGTTAAGCAAGAAAGAATTTCTTAAATATCTAAATAGGAGGAGAAACGATATGAAAAAGATTTTCAGTGTCTTATTGACAATGGTTTTCGTTGTGACCAGCCTTAGCGCGTGCGGCGGCGGAAGCAGCAGTAGCAGTGAAGGAAGTTCTTCTGGCGGAGATGCTTTTTACATTGGAGGAATTGGACCTCTTACCGGCGCCGCTGCCATTTATGGAACATCCTGTATGCAGGGCGCTCAGATTGCCGTAGATGAGATCAATGAAGCAGGCGGCATTAACGGAACCCCGATTGAGTTTAAGACAGAGGATGATCAGCATGACGCAGAAAAATCTGTGAACGCTTATAATTCTTTGAAGGACTGGGGTATGCAGATTCTTATGGGTACGGTAACAACAGCTCCATGTATCGCTGTAACCGCAGAAACTGTGAATGATAATATGTTCCAGATCACACCTTCCGCATCTTCTACGGATGTCATTGAAGGTAAGGACAATGTTTTCCAGATTTGCTTTACAGACCCGAACCAGGGTGTGGCTTCCGCACAGTATATCGATGAGAATAAACTGGCAGAAAAGATTGCGATCATCTATGATAGTTCCGATGTATATTCTTCCGGTATTGAAGCGAAGTTCGTAGAAGAAGCAGAAAGCAGAAATCTTAATATCGTAGCAGAAGAAGCATTTACTGCTGATTCTAAGACTGATTTCTCAACTCAGCTTAAAAAGGCACAGGACAAAGGAGCAGACCTTGTATTCCTTCCATTCTATTATCAGGAGGCTTCCATCGTATTAAAACAGGCTGATGATATGGGATATGCACCTATTTTCTTCGGTGTAGACGGTATGGACGGTATCCTTTCTGTTGAGAACTTTGATACTTCTCTCGCTGAGGGAGTTATTCTGCTTACACCATTCTCCACAGACGCTGAGGATGAAGCAACACAGAACTTTGTAACACAGTATAAAGAAAAATATGACGACACACCAACACAGTTCTCTGCCGATGGTTATGATGCGATTTATACCATCAAAGCAGCGATCGAAAAATCCGGTGTAACAGCTGATATGGATATTTCTGAGATTTGT
Organism: uncultured Eubacterium sp.; assembly: GCA_964555015.1. Taxonomy (GTDB): domain Bacteria; phylum Bacillota; class Clostridia; order Lachnospirales; family Lachnospiraceae; genus Anaerobutyricum. The sequence continues at coordinate 21,160 of CAZKQV010000039.1, forward strand.
GAAGGTATCAAGGCAGTGATGACAGAGATCGAAGTGAATGGTATTACCGGTGCAGGCAAACCTCTTACATGGGAAGCTACCGGTGAAGTATCTAAGGCTCCTGCTGCTGTTAAGATTGAAAACGGCGTATACGTTAGTATGGAGTAATGAAACAAATGATATGATCCGATGATGGGTTACCTTCGGGTAGCCCATTTTTTGGCATAGGGGATGCGCAAACCGGGCGGCGGCTTTTGACAGGTGTTTTTTGATATATATGACGTCTGAAAAGGACTGCCTGGGGAGTGCAGCAATTATTATACGAAAGTATTTCTTGTGAGGTAAACAGATGAGTTTAATAACATATTTAATTAACGGCTTGAGTCTGGGCAGTATTTATGCGATCATCGCTCTTGGCTATACGATGGTATACGGTATCGCAAAAATGCTTAATTTCGCCCACGGTGATGTTATCATGATCGGCTGTTATATTGTTTTTACAGCGATGAGCACCATGAATATACATTCGGCTCCGGCTCTTTTGGCGGCGATCGTGGGATGTACTGTTTTGGGTATTGTCATTGAAAAGATCGCTTATAAGCCTTTGCGTAAGGCCACTCCCCTTGCTGTTTTGATCACAGCGATTGGCGTGAGCTATTTCCTGCAAAATCTTGCTTTGATTATTTTTGGTTCTGATACCAAATCCTTTACGAATATTGTGACTCTGCCTCCGTTGGAGCTGGCAGGGGGAAGTTTAAAAATCACTTCGGTTACTGTAGTGACGATCATCGCCTGTATCGTTATCGTTGCCGTGCTGATGGTCTTTATTAAGAAGACAAAACCTGGGCAGGCAATGCTTGCGGTATCGGAAGACAAAGATGCGGCGCAGCTTATGGGAGTAAATGTAAACCAAACGATTTCCCTGACCTTTGCCATCGGTTCAGGACTTGCGGCCATTGCCGGTGTTTTGCTTTGTTCCGCTTATCCGACCCTTTCTCCGTATACCGGTTCCATGCCTGGAATCAAGGCGTTTACGGCGGCGGTATTTGGGGGGATCGGTTCCATTCCAGGCGCTTTTATCGGCGGCCTGCTGCTTGGTATAATTGAGATCCTGGGAAGAGCTTATATATCTTCTCAATTATCCGATGCGATTGTGTTTGCTGTACTGATCGTGGTACTTCTTGTGAAGCCTACCGGTATTCTAGGTAAAAAGATCCATGAGAAAGTGTAGGTGCTTCGATGAAAAAAGATAAATTGAAATCAATGAATAAGACAACAAAAAATAATCTGATCACCTATGGAATGGTGATCGTCGCATTTATTATTGTTCAGATATTAATGTCCGCAGGTATGCTTTCCAGTTTGATGAAAGGTCTGCTGGTGCCGCTATGTATTTATTCGATCGTTGCCATCGGACTAAACCTTTGTGTAGGTTATCTTGGGGAGTTGAGTCTTGGACACGCAGGTTTTATGTGTGTTGGCGCTTTTTCCGGAGCCTTTTTTACAAAGTGCATGGTAAATACCGGGATGAATGAGACTCTCCGTTTTGTGATCGCCATTTTGATCGGAACTTTAGTGGCGGCATTTTTTGGCTTTTTGATCGGAATCCCTGTACTCAGATTAAAAGGGGATTACCTTGCGATCGTGACCTTGGCTTTTGGAGAAATCATTAAGAATGTGATTAATGTTTTATATATAGGAAGGGATTCTGCCGGCTTCCATATTTCCATCAAAGACGCCCGTTCTTTAAATATGGGTGACGACGGGGAAATGATCATTAACGGAGCAAAGGGAATCATGGGAACAGCCAGACAGTCCACTTTTCTGGTTGGGATTATTATCATTTTAATTTCTTTGACGATTGTGTTTAACCTGGTAAATTCAAGAAGCGGCCGTGCGATCATGGCGATCCGCGATAACCGGATCGCGGCGGAATCTGTGGGAATCAGCATTACAAAATATAAACTGATGGGATTTACCATTTCTGCAGCTATCGCCGGAGCGGGCGGAGTGTTGTATGCCCACAATCTGTCCACGCTGCAGGCGCTGCCGGCAAACTTTGGTTATAATATGTCCATTATGATCTTAGTTTTTGTAGTTCTCGGCGGTATGGGAAGTTTCCGCGGTTCGATCATTGCCGCAGTGATTCTTACGATGCTTCCGGAAGTGTTAAGAGGACTGGCAGATTATCGTATGCTGATCTACGCCATTGTATTGATTGCGCTGATGCTGTTTAACTGGGCGCCGAAGTCAATTGAGTTAAGACAGAGATATTCTCCAAAGAATCTCTTTGGAAAGAAAGCAAAGGAGGTACAGTAACATGGCTTTGTTGGAAGTTAAAAATCTCGGTATCTCTTTTGGAGGACTCCGGGCGGTAGATAATTTTGAAGTAAATATTGAAAAGGGACAGTTGTACGGTTTGATCGGGCCAAACGGAGCCGGAAAAACCACAGTCTTTAATATGCTGACAGGGGTATATAAGCCGGACGACGGTATTATCCGTCTGGACGGAGAGGATCTTGTGGGGAAAAATACCATAGAGATCAATAAGGCAGGCATTGCGAGAACTTTCCAGAATATCCGCCTGTTTTCGGCCCAGTCCGTGCTTGATAATGTAAAGATTGGACTCCATAACGAAGTGCCTTATTCCACTCTGGCGGGGATCCTTCGTCTGCCGAAGTTCAGAGCGGCGGAAAAGGAAATGAACGAAAAGGGAATGGAGCTCCTTAGTGTGTTCGGGCTTGACGATAAAGCGGATTATCTGGCTTCCAATCTTCCTTACGGCGCACAGCGTAAATTGGAGATTGCCAGGGCTTTGGCCACAAATCCGAAGCTTCTTTTGCTGGACGAACCGGCGGCGGGCATGAATCCCAATGAAACAAAAGAACTTATGGACACGATCTGCTTCGTGAGAGATAAGTTTGATATGACCATTCTCCTGATCGAACATGATATGAGATTGGTTTCGGGAATTTGTGAAGAACTTACGGTATTGAATTTTGGCCAGGTTCTTGCTAAGGGCAAAACCAGCGATGTGCTGAAAAACCCGGAAGTAGTAAAAGCTTATCTGGGAGAATAGGAGGGAAATGCTTTATGTCAATGCTGGAAATCAAAGATCTGGAAGTATATTATGGCATGATTCAGGCAATCAAAGGTATTTCCTTTGAAGTGGAAGAGGGAGAAGTTATTGCCCTGATCGGCGCCAACGGAGCGGGAAAGACAACAACTCTGCAAACCATTACCGGAATGCTCCAGGCCAAAAAAGGAAGTATTATGTTTGAAGGAACCGATATCACCAAGATACCGGGACACAAAATTGTATCTATGGGTATGGCCCACGTTCCGGAGGGGCGAAGAGTCTTTTCCCAGCTCTCTGTTTTGGAGAACCTGAAACTGGGCGCTTATACCAGAAAAGATAAAAATGAAATCGAAGAAACGATACAAAAAGTATACAAAAGTTTTCCAAGGCTGGAAGAAAGAAAAAATCAGACGGCGGGAACTTTGAGCGGCGGGGAGCAGCAGATGCTTGCCATGGGCCGGGCTTTGATGTCAAGACCGAGAATTATTCTTATGGATGAACCGTCCATGGGACTTTCGCCGGTGTTTGTGGAGGAAATCTTCCGTATTATTCGGGAAATCTCTTCCTCTGGTACTACAGTTTTGCTGGTGGAACAAAATGCAAAGAAAGCACTTTCCATTGCAAACAGAGCATATGTTCTTGAGACAGGAAAAATTGTTTTAAGCGGAGACGCAAAAGAACTTATGAACAATGAATCCATCAAAAAGGCATATCTGGGAGAGTAGGTGATGAGTATGAAACACACAGTGATTACCATAGCAAGAGGTTACGGAAGCGGTGGAAGAACGCTGGGGCTTCTTCTTGCAAAAGAGCTGGGAATTAACTGTTATGACAGAGAGCTGATCAGGCTTGCCTCGGAATCCAGCGGAATCAATGAGGCGCTGTTTGGGAAAATCGATGAAAAAGTTAAAATTTCCTCTCTGTTTCGTAATTTTACTAAAAAATATTCCGGTAAGGTTCTTCCGCCGGAGAGCGACGGATTTACCTCCAATGATAATTTGTTCAATATCCAGGCGGAAATTATCAAGGAACTTGCCAAGCAGGAATCCTGCGTCATTATTGGACGGTGTGCGGATTATATCTTAAAAGATTACGATCAAGTGATCCGTTTATACTTTTATGCCCCGGAAGAAGAGTGCATCAAAAGAGTGCGGGAATTGAACAGCGGAAGCGATCAGGAGATCATTAAAAAGATTCAAAATACCGACAAATACCGCTCCGATTATTATCATTATTATACCGGAAGAGAGTGGAATGACGCCAGAAACTATGATTTTTGCCTGAATACGGCGAGCATGAGTTATGAAAAACTCATTGAGATCGTAAAATCATATATTAAAACCTATATTGAAGAATAAGAGAAAAACCAAAAGAAAAGCTCACAAGAAAAGAAAAAGGGGCGGCCGTGTAAAAACGGCTGCTCCTTTGTATATGCGTCCGGTGGCGCAGTTTCGTTTTCGCCGCCCATGGCCAATGCCATAAAAAATATTTTAGCTTTTTATGGCAATAAAAAAAGCACGAGACGGGATTCGAACCCGCGACCCTCGCCTTGGCAAGGCGA
>CAZKQV010000040.1:0-25177 GCA_964555015.1 uncultured Eubacterium sp.
TCAGCTGGATAGAGCGTTTGGCTACGGACCAAAAGGTCGGGGGTTCGAATCCTCTTGCCCACGTTTTTCAGTATTAATACTGATACAATTTCATAAAGCGCTATCGCCAAATGGTAAGGCACTGGATTCTGATTCCAGCATTTCCAGGTTCGAATCCTGGTAGCGCTGTTGAAAAACAAAGAGATACTTCTTATTATAAGGAGTATCTTTTTTTCTTTAATAATAAATCCTGGGAATAATATCGTTTTGTCATATCCCGTGGTAAAGAAATTGCAGTTTCCTGTGGTAAAAAATTGTATTGTCTAAATATTGTGAATATGTTAGAATATATGATATCTAAGTAATAATGTGAACAGATTTTATTACATATATAAAGGAGAAGGCGATGAACGAAGGGCGTATTATTTATAATCCAAGTAAATTGGTAATGGATATGTTTAATCATAAGCTTACCCCGGACAGCAGGGAAGAGCTTAAGAAGAGAAGATATGATGCAGTGGGATTGTTCCAGACAACAGTAGCAGGCGTATTATACTATGCGGATCGTGTAATTAAGGTAAGTAATGTTTTTCCTGTGGAGATCCACGGAAGCTGTCCGCAGCACATCACGACGTTGGCATTTTTTGGAGAAACTGCTGCGGTAGAAACTGCGATGAAAGCAATCCTTGCAGATGAGAAGAGCCATAAGGGTAAGTTATAATTTTTTATAGCTTTCTCACGTATGGCGCCCAAGATATTGGCTTTGGGTGCGGGTTTATGATAATTAGGAGAGAAAGGGCCTGGCAAGATATTATCTTTAAGGTCCTTTTTGCTATGTGTAGAATTTTTATTATGTTTCAAATAAAGTAAGAGGATAGAATTATGTTTGGAAAGAATTTTGTCGTCAGATACAGCGAGGTAAATGATAGAGGGGAAACAGACTTACAACAGATTCTTCACTTTTTTCAGGATGTGGGAGTTTTTCATTCGGAGTCTTTAGGATATGGCATTTTACAGGATGTGGAACATGAGCACGTCTGGTTTTTGGTTGCCTGGGATATTTCCATAAAGCGTATGCCAAGACTGAGTGAAGAGCTATCTGTTACAACACAGCCTTATAAAATGAAAGGATTTTACGGTTATCGGCGTTACGGGATTTGCGATAAAGCAGGAGATCTCATCGTTACGGGAGATGCCATCTGGATTTTTATGGATCCGGATCATCTGCTTCCGAAAAAGATCACGCCGGAGATTGCAAAAACCTACATCCCGGAACCGGTGGATCAGACAGTCACCGTAAAGAGAAGGCTTCGCCAGGACGGGGAATGGATTTTACAGCAAGAATATGAAATCACAAGACAATATTTGGATTTTAACCATCATGTAAATAATACTTATTACGCATTGTGGGCAGAATTATTATTACCACAGGATTGTGTTATCAAGAGAGCCAGAATCGAATATCTATTAGCAGCTGCGCTCGGTGACAAAGTTTGCGTATATCTGTGCCAGGAAAAGGAATTATATCGGGTAAAGTTTGTGAATCAGAACGGAGAAACGAATGCGCTTATTGAATTATACACGGAAGGTTATACAGAGGAGGAAAAATGTTTGAATTAGGAAATATACAAAAATTATATGTGGATCATAAAACAAACTTTGGAGTTTATCTCACAGAAGATAAAAAACAAATTGGAAAGGGAAGCTCCTGTATTCTTTTACCGGGGAAACAGGTTCCAAAAGAAATAGGAATCGGCGATGAGATCGAAGTTTTTATCTATAAAGATTCCAGCGATCGCTATATTGCTACAACCAACCGGCCAAAGCTCACCATGGGAGAGCTTGCGGTACTGAAAGTGGTGGAAGTGAATAAAATAGGAGCTTTTCTGGATTGGGGATTGGAAAAAGATCTCTTACTTCCTTACAGTGAACAGATCGTAAAAGTAAAAAAAGGAGAAAGTTTTCTGGTGGGTCTTTATATTGATAAAAGTGAGAGATTGTGCGCCACAATGAAAATCTATGATCTGCTTTATACAGATTCTCCTTATGGAAAAGAGGATAACGTAACGGGGATTGTGACCGGAAAAAATCCGGAATACGGAGTGTTTGTCGCCGTGGATCATAAATATCACGGCCTCATCCAGACGAAAGAGCTTACCCGGGATTTGAGAATCGGAGAAGAAGTGGAGGCGAGAGTTCTTTCGGTGAGAGAAGACGGAAAACTAAATTTAAGCCTTCGAAAAAAGGGTTATATCCAGATGGATATCGACGGAGAAAAAATCATGGAGAAATTAAAAGCGAATGAAGGATTTTTACCATACCATGATAAATCCGATCCGGAATTGATCCGCAGAGAATTTCACATGAGTAAAAATGAATTTAAAAGAGCGATAGGAAAGCTGTATCGCAGTCATAAAATCCTCATAACAGAAAAAGGAATCAGGATGACAGATGAGAAGAAATAATATATATGACGTCAATTATTTTTGGCTGGCGCTGGTATTTTTACATTTGGCGGGTTCTGTAGTAGTCATGGGAATGGACCTTATTCCTTTTGGGGAAGTTAGTCTTCTCGGCGGAATCTGCGGCGTTTTGTTCTACGTATACCGGGATAAGACAAATTCTATATTTTATGCGATCGTGGCCTTTGCATTGCTTGCGATCCTTTTACTGAGGATGCCGGACGAGTACCATAGCAGCTTTTTAATGAATTTGCTGCTATTTGCATTTATTGTTTATACTGCAAGATGCAGTTTTGTTTCGCTGCCGGAATATATTTATTTTCGAAGGATTACGGTGGGAAATTTTCTGTGTATTCTCCTTTTAACTTTCTGCGGTATTGTCATTTCCGCTTATATAAACGGAGTGTCCATGATTTTCTTCCAAAATCACACCGCCGCCTCGTTAAGCTTTGGCGCTCAGTACAAATGGGAGAGTATTTTGGTCTATGCCTTCCTTCCCGCCGTGGTGGAGGAAATCATTTTCAGAGGATGTATTTTGAGGGGAATTGGGGGAGCCGGAAAAGGAATCCTGGTTTCGGCAGTGCTCTTTGCCCTTCTTCACATGAATATAAACCAGATGTGTTACGCATTGTTTATGGGATTATTTTTTGGAGTTGTGGTACTCGTTACCGGCAATGTACTTTCCAGTTTGATAATGCATTTTGTCTTTAATCTCTTTTCTGTGCTCACTGCGGCTTTTTATGATACTGCCGTGGTAAAATGGATTTATGAGATTCGGATCGGAGAATATACGGTATTTTCTCCCTATTTCTTGGGAAATAAAGAGCAGATCACAGAACTGCTGTTAACAGGGGGAATTTTATGTGTGGTCACAGGGGTGATCGTCGTCTTATTGTTAAAATGGCTGGCAGGAAGAAAGAAAACAGATCAAAACGATGAAAAAACGTATCAGAAAAATCAGGAAGCAGCCTGGAAACCGGACGTCCGGTTCTTCATCGGCTGCCTGCTCTGTATCATTGTGGCGGTGATTTTAAAGTAAAATGCACTTCGGGAAACGATGCCCACAGGTGCGTGATGAACTTTATTGCTTCGCAATACCCACCCTGCGCGAAAAAAGTGTGCTTCATGATAAATTTATGAAATCATGAAGCACACCTTTTGATTTATCTGGAATGTTGGTAAGTAAGAGAGGCTTCAAGGAACCCTTTGAATAATGGATGAGGTTTATTTGGGCGGGATTTGAACTCCGGATGTGCCTGAGTTCCGATAAACCACGGGTGATCCGGAAGCTCGATCATTTCCACGATACGCTGATCTGGAGAGAAACCAGACAAGAGCATACCGTTTTCCTGCAATACTTCACGGTACTGGTTATTAACCTCATAACGGTGACGGTGCCTTTCTTCGATCATTTCCGTACCATATAATGTAAGCGCCTTGGAATTTTTGTCAAGAATACACGGGTAGGATCCCAGGCGGAGCGTACCTCCAAGATCTTTGATATTTTCCTTATCCGGCATGATGTGGATAACCGGATCTTCGGTATCCGGATCAAATTCATTGCTGTGGGCGTGGGAAAGTCCCAAAACATTACGAGCGTATTCCACTATGGTAAGCTGCATTCCAAGACACAATCCGAGATATGGAATCTTGTGCTCCCTCGCATAGCGGATCGCACAGATCATTCCTTCGATACCCCGGCCGCCAAATCCGCCGGGTACGATGATTCCATCCACATCGGAAAGGAAACTTTCCACATTATAGTCGCTGATCAGTTCCGAATCTACCCATTTGATCTCCACTTCTGCGTTGTTGGCGACGGCGCCGTGTTTTAAAGCTTCCACAACGCTGATATAGGCGTCATGAAGAGAGACATATTTTCCCACGAGGGCGATCTTCACCTTATATTTTGGATTCTTCCACGCAGTGACCATGGCGCGCCAATCGTCGAGATCCGGAGCAGGGCAATCCATGTGAAGACATTCGCAAACGACCTGCGCCAGTTTTTCTTTTTCCATCTCAAGGGGAAGCTCATACAAAATATCCACATCAAGGTTTTGGATGACGCGTTTTTTTGGTACATTACAAAACAGCGCGATCTTACTTTTAATGCTGTCATCAAGAGGAAGATCTGAGCGACAGACCAGGATGTCCGGCTGGATTCCCATTCCCTGCAGCTCTTTGACGCTGGCCTGCGTAGGCTTGGTCTTAAGTTCGCCGGAAGCTTTCAGATAAGGGATTAAGGTGACATGAATTAAGATACAGTTGTCAAAGCCCACATCGTGCTGGAACTGGCGCAATGCTTCAAGGAACGGCTGGCTTTCGATATCGCCGACGGTTCCGCCGATCTCAATGATGGCAACCTCTGTTTCCGTGGAGTCTTCGTTATGATAAAACCGGCTTTTAATTTCATTGGTAATATGAGGAATCACCTGAACGGTGCTGCCGCCGAAATCTCCGTGGCGTTCTTTGTTCAGAATACTCCAATATACCTTGCCGGTAGTGACATTAGACTTTTTGTTAAGGCGCTCGTCAATAAATCTTTCGTAATGTCCAAGGTCTAAATCGGTCTCCGCGCCGTCATCGGTGACAAAAACTTCGCCGTGCTGGATCGGGTTCATCGTTCCCGGATCCATATTGATATAAGGGTCAAACTTCTGGCTGGTCACTTTATAGCCCCGGGCTTTTAAAAGGCGTCCGAGGGAAGCCGCAGTAATTCCCTTTCCAAGACCGGAGACAACGCCTCCGGTTACAAATATGTATTTTACAGACATAATAAATCCTCCTAAGGAATGTAAAAATTATGCTTAAATGCGCCGGAACTCCCCGGCTTTCTTTCATAGTATGACATTATACTATAGCGATTTTATTTTTACCAGAAAAAAATCCGAAAAGTTAAAAAAGCAAAATCTAACATTGATGTTTTGGTGTGTTTATGGGAAAATAGAAGAAAAAAAGAAAGTGAGTGACAATAATGATAAAACCTGTTTTAGTTGTTCTTGCAGCAGGCATGGGAAGCAGATACGGCGGGCTTAAGCAAATGGATCCGGTGGACGAATATGGACACGCCATCCTGGACTTTTCCGTTTACGACGCCAAAAGAGCCGGTTTTGAGAAAGTAGTATTTATTATAAAAAAACAGATCGAGAAAGATTTTAAGGAACTAGTGGGAAAAAGGATCGAACCATTCATGGAGGTGGAATATGTATTTCAGGAGCTTTGTAAGCTTCCCGAAGGATTTTCTGCACCGGAAGACCGTGTAAAACCATTTGGAACAGGTCATGCGGTGCTCTGCGCCAAAGAAGTGGTTCAGGCGCCTTTTGCCGTAATTAACGCAGACGATTATTATGGGCCGGAAGCCTTCCAAATCCTTTACGACTATCTTACCACCCATGAAGATGGGGAACAATACCGTTATGTGATGGTCGGTTTTCATATCGAAAATACCATCACGGAGAACGGATATGTGGCAAGGGGAGTATGTGAAACCGATGAGAACGGACATTTAACTTCCATCACAGAGCGGACAAGAATTGAAAAAAGAGACGGACAGGCGGCCTATACTTTAGATGACGGGCAGACCTGGAATCCGCTTCCGGACGGTACGGTGGTTTCCATGAACTGCTGGGGATTTACGCCGGGATTCATGGACGAACTGGAAAAGAGATTCCCGGAATTTTTAAGAAAAGGATTCAGGGAAAACCCATTAAAATGTGAATATTTCCTTCCGAGCGTGGTATCGGAACTCCTTGCCGAAAAGAAGGCGGTGGCAGAAGTAAAGGAGACAAAGGAAAAATGGTATGGCGTTACCTATCAGGCCGACAAGGAAGTGGTGGTAAATGCCATAAAAGAAATGAAAGAAAAGGAATTATATCCGGAAAAGCTTTGGGCAGAATAAGATTTTTAAAATAAGTAAAAAAAGGTCGGGGAGCATAGATCCCTGACCTAATTATATTTTTCGGCGTTTTTAATCAAAGAAAGATACTTTGTGGGAGACATCCCGGTAATTTGCTTAAACTGTTTAGAAAAATAATGTGCGGTGTGATAACCCATTCGTTTTGCCGTTTCCGCCGGGGAAGTGCGCTCAAGGCGCATCAGCTCTTTCGCCGCATCAATTCTTATATGGCAGAAATATTCGATGGCGCCCATTCCGGTATGACGCCGGAAAATTCGCTGTAAATGGTTTTGCCCAATGGAAAATGCCAGACATATCTCCTCCAAAGACAAATAGGAGGCGGCGCGCTCCCGGTAAAATTGAGTGATTTTTTGAAATAAAATAAAGTCTCCGTCTTCCGGGGAATAGGAAGGCAGGGATTTTTGACTGGGGTTTTTCGAAGAAAGTCTTGCCAGGAAAATAAACAAAATTTCCAGATAATTTCCAATCAGTTGTTCTCCGCCAAAAGGCTGCAGCATCGCCCGGGATAAAGAAATCGTTCCGTCCTTTTTTATATCCGGAGAGAAGCTGTCTGCCAGTTCCTCTTCCATGGCCGAAAGGAGCCGGAGCTCCCGGTCTGTTAAAGAATGAAGATAGGAACACAGCAAGGAGAGGGCGGCCGAATCGCAGGAAAAACCAATGCAAAAAACTTGGGCCGAATGACCGGCGCCGGAGCGAAAAGAATAATGGGCATAAGGCGGCTGAATAAAAAGGCCGGACTCAGACACCAGGAGATTCTTTTCATGTTGATCAGAAAAAGAAAATTCCAGACTTCCCTCTTTTACATAATATAACATAAAGTGATCATGATACTCACTTTTATAAATAAAATCGCTCTGATAAGTAAAAAGCTGGAAAGAACACACCGAGCCGACTTTATATTCTTGTTTTAATTGAATTTTTTTCATAAAAACCTCTGCCACGATATATGGCCTTCATCCAGGATGGAAAACACGCAACATAATTATTTTAATATAATTTAAGGGGAAAATCAATTCCTTCTGAGCGCCTCAGGCCGAAGGGAGCGAAGCTTCGTTGCGAGTGGCCATTGGCAAAAATTCATAAAACCGCACCTTTTATTCGAACGGCCATTCTGCTATAATGTTATCATACATTGCATTTTAGAGGTGAGAATTTTGATTATTACGTACATTGGATTGGTTGCAGCCGCAGTTTTAACGGTTGTTAGTGTATATTTTTATCATGGGAATATCATACGGCTGGAGCAAAAAACCAGTTCCCTCGATTATCTGATCTGGATTGCGGATATGGAGCAAAAAGAGTTAGAAGGATTGAGGAAAGAAAAGGAAAAAGAAGAAAAACTTCAGCAAAACAGGATTTTTCAATTGGATTTTAAGATTACCCACGGCTCTGCTTTTGGAGGATGCAGCGCCTTATGTGCAGATGGCAGGCATCGAAAGGGAGTAGTCCCCCTTGATCATGTCATAATGTTTGGAAAGAATCCGGCGGGAAAGGATTTTACTTATTATATAGAAGACCAGGGACTTGAAATCTGCGCGATGGATAACCCGGATACTTTATTGGTTCGTTCCAATGAGCAAAAGTTTGAGATCCGGGATGTCAATGAAAGCAGAGATCAGGGCGTTCCGGTGAATGAAGCGGTGATTGAGAGGAATATTCTATATTATATTATTTTGGAGTCGAAACATGAGATTTCCATACAGGCTAGAAAGTGCTGTTAGACTTGCCGGAATAAAGGCTATGGAGGAAGAGGAATGTCGGAGAGTAGATTAATAAAAAGAATATGTCCTTATTGTTTTTTAGAGACGACCAATGCGGAAGCGGGATTTTTGTTAAAGGGAGAAAGCTATCATTTTTTATCTCCCGCATTAAATGAGATCGTTGCGGCGAAGGTCGATGTTTCTTATCTTAATTTTTGGACGTCCATGGGGATTACAGAGGAACATGTGGATGCGAAGCGTACGGTGATTGATAATCAGGATATCGCCCAGTTGAATCAGGAATTGATGGCTTCCGGAAAGGAAGTGGCGGCGAAGATCTATGATGAGGACAGCAACGGATATTCTTTCCATATGCAGGAAGGGGGCGTGACGGTCTATTCCAATACTATGGTTTGCCATCGCTGCCATAATCCTCTTCCCCAGAATTTTTTTAAATATGATATGTTAAAGATCGGTCTGGCAGGAAGTATCGCCTCGGGGAAAACGGTCTATTTGTGCTCTTTGATCATGAACGGATATGAGGTACTGCAAAGGGATAATCTAACGGTGAGAAGCGCCGGGAATCTCTGGGATAAGCACTCCGTAGAAATGGAAGAAATGGCAGACCGGCTGTGGCGGTATGGAATCTGTCCCGACTCAACGCAGAAAATGTTTCGAAAGCCTGTTTTCATGGAGATGACTTACCGGCTGGGAGCCAAGAATTTCCATCTGCTTACGGCAATTTATGATGTGGCGGGAGAGGTGTTGCGGAATGCATCCGGAAGCGGCAGGACCAGATTTTTAAGGCACGTAGACGGCTTTATCTGTCTGGTGGATCCGGCGCAGATGCATTTAGACCATGCGGTCATCACCAATCAGATTCCCGACGAGGAAAGAGTGCTTTCCAAATTGTATGTGATGCCGCGGGAAAAACAGATTGCTTTTCAGCGCATGAGCAATGAAAACGGCAAGCAGGTGATGGATTTTATGGATTTCATGGCGGCCGAAGGACCAAGCGATTCCTTTTTATTTGAGAGGAAGGCGGAAGTGATTCTGGATAATATCCGAAGAGTGCTTGGAGATGTGGGGTTAAAGCAAAAGTATATGGCGCTTACCCTGGCCAAAAGTGACTTGCTTGAGGAGTTGGGAGAGATAAAAGCTTACCCCGGCAGTTCCCTTTTGTTTGAGAAGGCTTCCGTTTCTTATGGCTTTTTTGATATGGATCATCATTTTCTGCGCCAGGATATATTGCGCCAGATTTTTGATCAGAAGGTGTTCCGCCTGCAAAGAAGCTTAGACGATTACAAGGAGAGCAGTATGTTTGCCGTGTCGGCCCTGGGATGTGAGACAGAGATCACAGAGGGAGATAACGGCTATATAGAAAAGACTGTGGGAAGGGTCCGGCCATTTCGGGTGGAAGACCCTGTGTTATGGATGGTAATGAAATATATGCGGGAAAGAAGGTGGTTTGAATGATAGAGTATTTAAGACATAAGTATACATGGTCCTCTCAGTGCATCACTGGCAATAGAGTGGGATGGGGAATTACGGGATCTTCCACACCGCTTGATAAAGATAAATTATTGGAGTTGGAAAAACTGGCGTCTCACGCCGTCCCGGATCCGGCAGACCGGGTCCCTGTGGAATCTTTGATCTACAGCCCGGAATGCGGCTTTACGAAGATGGTTACGCTGCCGTGCCATGACGGAGAGGATGGGCGAAAAAGTAAGATCGTCCGAATTTACCAGGTGGCGGATTTGACGAACCGGTATCCGGAGGCTTATATCTCACCGGGGGATCAATGGGATGATAAACAAAAGGGAGATTATCTGGAACCCCTTTTGGAAGAACCGATGGAGATCAATGTGGATGATACGTTGATCGAAATGGGATGCTATGACTGGCTTCCGGAGTTTTTGTGTGTGATTTTGGAAGCGTTATTTGAAGAGACAGAAAGCATTAACATCGTGGCAGACTGGCCGGAATATGATTTTGCCGTAAACAGCAGAAGGATGATCTATGCCATTCATATGATGATACCGGACGCTCTCCGGAAAAAGGCCAGCTATCAGTCCTTTGCCAGAGAAGAGACGAACCATGTGACCTTTTATTTTTCCAGAGAAATCTGTGGAAGAAATTATATCAGGCTCGGAAATCTGGTCAAGAAAAAAATAGAACGCAATGATGAACTGGAAGAGTTTTTCTATCAGAAGTTGGCGGAGTCCTATGTAAAAAGAGACGGAACCTATCCGGAATTTATGGATAAGATGTCGGAGTTCTATCTTAACCATGGAAATGACAGTAATAATCTAAGAAAGCTCCAATGGATCTTTGCGGCGCTTTGCATCAGGCAGGGAGAGGATCCATTTACCCAGAAGTATTTGATCGCTCAGCTTCCCCAGTTGTTCTACTGGTGTGAGGACGATGAGGAGTTAAACACTGCGGTGGAAGGCATTTTGGAGTACTTCCATGAGATGGGGCTGGATGCGGGAACCGCCCTTTCCTACCAAAATTCTTTGGTGATGGGATATACGAAAAAATCGGAAGAGTTGATCGCCAGAGAGACCGCCTGGAGCATGAAGAAGCTGTTTCGTCTGCGCCCGGATCTGTTTAAGCAGCAATTAAATAAAATAAAACATAAAAATACCAACATCTACAGTCGTCTGATGATGACAGATATTGACAGCGATGAATCTTTTGCGGGAATAATGTTCCAAAATAATTCCGCCAATTTTGAACAGCTTAAAAACTATCTATTCTCCTTGAATATAGACCTTGTGACCGATGAATTTAAGGACAAATGTCTGATAAAGGGGATTGATTTCCTGAATAAAGACTTGTTCCGTCTGGAATATTACCAGTCCTTTGACGAGTTGGTAAAGAAACTGGGAAGGCAGGAACAAGGCGTTTATATTTTGATCAATTTTGTCACGCAGCTAGAAGAACTTCGGACAAAGTTGGATGATGAAAAACTGGAGACGGCTTGTTATGTGGAACAATTGGTCAATAGCTATGAAGGGGAAGAACGATATACTCTTCTGGCGAAGGAGAAGGCGGCAAGGAAGGTAAAACCGGCGCCGGTATTAAGCGTTATGGAAGCGGCCAGTGCAAATTCTGCTTTGACCAAAGATATCACAGACGAGATTGTTTTTGATGAAAAAGAAGTGGCAGAGGCGAAAAAGCGCAGACAGCAGCGGGAAAAAGCAAAAAAGGAAAATGCGTTAAGCCAGCCGAATCCAAAAAGGCGGGAGCGCCGATATGTGGGACAGGATTCGTTCCTGAACTTTTTCCTGAATACGATCCCTATGGGCTTTATCACAGGATGCGCCATATTCATGGTTCGCTACTCCCTGAAAATCGGCCACGGAAAGATCGCCCTTGGAATGCTTGGAGTGTGGATGATCGTAATCCTTAACTATCTGGCTTATCTTCAGATGAAACAAAAGACCATCCGGACCTGGCAGACCATCGGACTGTTCCTGGTGGAAGGAGTGGTGGTGAGCCTTTTGGGAGGCGTGCTTAGCGCAGTTCATTTGCATCTGTTTTATTTTATGATTCTGGGTGTGGTATCCATGTTCTTTTCCGCCAACAACTTTTTACAGGAGAGGGAGAAACGAGTACGCAAAAAATAAAGAAACAGGGGGGACATTATGTCAGCGGTACAGTCGGCAAAAGATACTTTCATAAATGAGGTGGCAAATCGCCTTGCTATGGAAAGAAAAAATAAAATAAAGTTTTCTGATTTTCTGGAAGAGAAGATGGAAAGATTTGATTATAGCAACACTTCTCTGGCGAAAAAAGTATATCATAGGATAGAAAGGCAGGATAAGGTGTCTTATGTTCCTGTGACAAGACAGACCATCGGCTCCTGGCTTCGGGGTTCTATGCCTTCCACCAGAGAAATCTATATCAGTCTTGGAATGGCCTTTCATATGACCCTGGATGAAATCAATTACATCCTTTTGGAAAATTATATGGGGTATGGACTGTACTGTAAAAACATAGAAGACGCAATCTGGATCGCCGTGGTAAACGGCCTGTTTGATATTCAGCATTTCGAGCTGGTAAAAGAAGAAATAGAAAATATATTTACGGAAGAAGAAGATGCGCCAAAACGCAGTCTGGCGACCACCGACCTGTGGGTGCTTCTTTCGGAGGCGGGAAGTCCCGGGCAGTTTTATCAGATCATCCGGGACTACTCCGATGAGTTCCGCGACGGAGTGAAAAAATTCGGACAATGTTTGGATGAGGTGATCGAGGAAGAGTACGGATACTACGAAAAAGCCGCCTGGTTTTTAAGGGATATCGGCTGTCTGCACTGCGAAGCGCAGTTTTCAAAAATTCGTGCGGGCAAGGCGATCGTGACCAGAGAATGGCTCCTTCGTTTTTGCATTTCTTTGCAGCCGTCTCTGGAATCCATCGAAAAACTTTTAGCCAAAGCGCAGATGGAACCTCTGGGAATCACTCCGATGGAAGTCATCATTGAAATGGTGGCCAAATATAAATCTGACACGGTGGCAAACAGCCACGAGATCTGGATGCTCATAGAACAGGTGGCCCAGACCTTGCAGGATATGGGATACGAGCTGGATGAAGAGCTGTGCAGAAAGTATACTGCCGTGTACAACTTAAGCGTTCCTCAGAAATGGTGGTTTAGCTTCTGTGTGGGAAGGCAGATTTTAAATAATGAGATGAACAAGGAGTTTGGCTACGAAAAAAGCGGATATTGCCGTCACGTTATGGTAGACCGTCTTTTGTTTGAAGACGTCAACCGTTTTAAGAAAAGCGCAGCCTTTAAAAAGAACGCCAGCGAGATTTTTACCAGCGAAGATTCTTCCTGGAGAAAACAAAATGCCCAGGAAATTCCAACTTTGACCATTGAAAAGGGATATGAGTCAGAAATATTGGATCTGGAAAAATTTGACGATTACTGCTATACAAGAAAACCAAGACGCTTGACTAAGGAATTTGGTTTTAATGATATTTATTACTACTGCGCCCTTCTCTATTCCATATGGACGGGAAAATGTTATCGGAAAGGGCAGGAAGAGCAGATCGTAAAGCAGCTAAAAGAAGAATTTGCCCTTTGCGGCTTGGAGGCAGAAGGACTGATGGAGGCGATCTCCGCCAATCTGGCAGCGGACGCCCAGTACGATGAAAACTATAATCTGTCTTCGGTGATCGGCAGAGTGTATGAGATGAAAGAATCCGCATAATAAGGGATTTTTGGTAAAAAATTAATAAACCATCGGATTGTATGGAAGAAAAAAATATGATATGCTCTTGTCATAACTCAGGGTATGGTTGGAACGATTTTTGGACCGGCCCATCATTTTATGACAGGAGCTGTTTTTTATGACGATATTATCTCAGATTGGAATCATTATTATTATCGGATTTATCATTGTAGTGCTGGTGCGCTCGAATAAATTGACAGAGGAAGCGGCGAGGGAAGGAGAACATTTCACCGATGAATGGCAGGATTACCAAAACCGCAAGAAAGAATTAAAAGAAGAAAAGAGAGCCGTAAAAGAAATTAAGGCGGAAAAGAAAAAGCTTCGGAAAAAGAAAAAACCGATGGAAGAGGTGGAGGAAGAGGAGCCTGTTAAGAACAGCTCGCTGCCGAATCCGGAAGAGACCGGAAGAATGGCTACGGAAGAAGTGGAAAGCACCAAGGCCGAAGTCCTCCGTCCGTCGGAGAAAGAGATGGTTCAGCCGTCGGAAGAAAAATTTATCCAGCCAGCGGGAGACGTTTCTTCGCCTTCCAGAAAGATCACTCTGGTAAAAATGGATGATAATCATGTCCCGGTGGAATGGGTGGTAGTGAATCAGCTTCCTTTTACCATTGGACGAGGAAAACAAAACTCTCTGGTTTTAGATGATCTGTGCGTGGCAAGGGAGCACTGTAAGATCACGGAAGTCTCCGGGAGATTTTTCTTAAAGGATCAGGGAACGGCCAATAAGATCTATACCGATGGAAGGATCTATGAGGAAGTGGAACTTTATGACCGGCAGAGATTTTATCTTGGCAATGAAGAAATCTTAGTAAAGATAGAAGAAAGCGGCGCCCCTTCCCTTTCACAGTATGGAGGAGGGATGCTATGAGTAATGTCCAAAAAGCGTGGGCAGGTTTCACCTGGGAAAGAATTTCCTTTGAGCTGGCCAGAACATGGCACTCCTTTAAAAAGGGACCTGCCCCTATTATCATTTTATTGCAGATTGTGGCGCTGATCTTTGTTCAGTCAAAAGGGGCGGGAAAGGTGTACGGAGATATGCTGTTCATTCTCATCGGCATTACCCTTCTTTCCTGGTTTTTTACAACCATCGCCCACGGAAATTATAAAATATTAATCTATACGCTGCTCCTTCTTACTGTGGGAACGATGCTGCAGTGTATTTTCCGCCAGGAAGCGATCATCGCAAGCGGGCAGGAAATCTCATCGGGAAGCGCGGCGCTGTCATTACAGATACAATACATCCTGGGATTTGTCGTGGCGGTAGGGGCCGCCTTTTTTTACAGGAAGTTTAGTGAATTATCAGCGTTAAAATGGTGTAAGCGGTTTATCGTCCTTTCCATTGTGCTTTCCATGGCCACTTTGGTTCTCGCCAAAAGCGTGGGCAATGTTCGAAACTGGATTACCATAGGCGGTTTTTCCTTTCAGACGACGGAAGTGGTTAAGCTGCTCTATGTTTTCATTGTGTCGGCTCTGCTTGGAACGGAAGACGCCCCTTCGAAAAAACGAATCGGGGTATTTTATGCAGTGACTGGAATCAATCTTTTCTTCCTGGTGCTCCAGAGCGAATTTGGTACGCTTCTTTTGCTCCTGGTAATATTTTTTGTGTATTTGTTTTTATTTGTTCCGGGGAAAAAACTATTTTTATCCACGGCGGCGGTATTTGCTGCGGGCGTGGTCCTTGTTATGATCCTGGGAAACGGATTGACCGGGCTTGCTGCAAAAGGAAATATCTTAGGCTCCAATCCGATCTCCCAAATATTTTTGCGAAATTATAATAAAATCGCCAACCGTTTTATTTTCTGGCTGGATCCTATGAAAGATCCCCAGGGGCTTGGGTATCAGTTAATCCAGGCAAAAAATAGTATTTTACTTGGCGGATGGTTTGGAACCTCCTCCAATGTGGACTTGCCGGTAAAAACCAGCGATCTGGTGTACCCTGCGCTGATTCAGCGCTGCGGCATGGTGTTTGGCGTGATTGTTTTTATCATTTTTATTCTAAACTGGACCGAGAGCGTGCGGCTGTTTGTCCGTAAGAGGGATCGTTATCATTGCGCCATGGCGGCGGGACTTACCTTTATGTTCTTTGCCCAGGCGCTGATCATTATCGGAGGCAGTACGGGGCTTTGTCCGCTGACCGGTATTACGCTGCCTTTTATTTCAAGCGGAGGAAGCTCTCTCCTTGTTTCCTCTATTATGGTGGGATTGCTCATTGCGATTTCCGGAAATGTGCAATGGAAAGGAAGAAATGTCGATGAAGATGAATTTTTTAAAAAGGGTAAAGTTCTTACAAAGTGCTGTGCTGGTCTGCGTAATCTTTATGCTCATCGCCCTGGTAAGGATTTCCGCCATCGTTCCGGGGATGTCCGAGGAGGCGGATCAGGAGAAAAGCCAGGCAAAAAGAGCTACCTACCGAAAGGAATACGTAAGGGGAAGCATTCTCGATAGGAACGGGAACATTCTGGCAAGCTCGGAAGCTCCCGGAGGAAAAAGAAACTACTCTCACCCTTTTGCCTATTCCGGCCTCATCGGATACTATTCCGTAAAATACGGCACAATGGGAATAGAGGATACTCTAAACGATATTCTTACTTACAGCAAATCAGACAGCGACAATAAAAAGGGCGCGGACGTCACGTTGACCCTGGACGCCTCCCTTCAGGAAAAGGCATATGACCTGATCAGTGATTTTGACGGTTCCGCCGTGGTTCTTGATGTGGAGACAGGGGAAATTCTGGCTCTGGCTTCTTCCAATGGTTTTGACGCCAACGGGCTGGAGGAACAATGGGAAAAGATTAATGAGACAGAAGGGGCCTTTTTGCCCAATGCTTACAAGAATCCGGTGGCGCCGGGATCCATTTTTAAGATCGTCACCTCCAAGGAGATCATCGAGGCGGGAATTGACGAAGAGACCGTGATAGATGAAGGCTCTTTGACCATCGGCGGACAGACCATTCGAAATTATGACGGAGCGGCCTACGGGGAAATCAGCTATGAAGAAGGGCTCGTCCATTCGTCCAACGTATATTTTATGGACCGGGCATTGAAGCTCGGCGCCTCCACCATGCAAAAAACTGCCGATAGTTTTTTGCTGGGCCAGGAAATCCCTTTGGATTTTGCAACGATAAAGTCCACCTTTGATCTGGGGGATTACTCGGAAAATCTGCTGGCTTCGACTGCCTTCGGACAGGGAAATACCCTGGTGACTCCTCTCCATATGGCGATGATCACCCAGAGTATCGCCAACGACGGAAAGATGATGAAACCTTACTTGTTCCAAAAGGCGGTGAACGGAAAAGGGAAAACGATCTTAGAAGGGAAAAAAGAAGTCCTTACGGAGACTATGGAAAAGAGTACGGCGAAAAAAATCCGAAAAGCCATGACGGCCGCCGGAGAATATTACGAGCTTTCCACGGTGGGAGAAGAAGGCTATCAGATCGCGGCCAAAACCGGAACGGCGCAGAGAGGAAACGGAACCAACAACGCCTGGATCGTCACTTTCGCACCGGCGGATGATCCAAAGTATGTGATCGTAGTCAATAAATTAAAGACCGGAGATATCGGGAAAACACTGGCTCCAATTGCAGAAGAATTATACGAGCAATTGTTTGAGCAGTGACAGATATTGGCGTAGCGTCAGGGAAGACGTTGGATGCAGTCCGGTCTCCAAAAGGGTATAGAGGCCGGAAAAAAGTTTTTCCTGGGGATTTAATTCGATCAGTTCATTGAGGAGATAAGCCAATTCCTGAATCAGTAATTGCTGTCCCGTAAGAGACGGATCCAGATTATAGGAAAAACGCAGAGAGTACCCGGGATTCGGGTTATTTAAAAAATAATAACAGAAGGTATAATCGATCAGCCGCACTTCAAGATGTCCTTTTCCCGTTTCCACTAAGAGATTGGAAGGGTTTAAGTCCGTATACAAGATGCCGTGATCCAGCAAAAACGACAGGGTTTCGCCTGTCTGATATAAAAGTTCTGCCATTTGATCTGCCGACAGTGAAGAAAAAGATAAAGGCAGATTGGGGGTGCAGTCTTCCATACAAAGGGTGAGATAATCGCCGTCAAGCATTGGACAGTGAAAATTATCCCTTAGCCCATAGTATTTTGGGATGGAGGGATGGGAGAGTGGCGCTAAATTAAAATATTCGTCACAAAAAGCCTGTTTAACGGATTCATCTTTTGCTATAATAGCTTTCAGAATATACTTTTCGGTATCCGTTGCTGCCTGAAAAAGAATAACGTCTCGTTTTTTTTGATAAAAAGTGATGGATAGAAAATGATCTGGAAACATAGGAATCCTCCGTATCAGTGCTGTCCTTTGGATTGCGGCGGGTGATATGGTCAAGTGTAACATACCTTAAAGAACTTTTCAACGATTCGGGCAATGACTTCTTAAGGGCCGAAGGGCGAAGAAAGAAGAGTGTCATTGCGGCGGAATATTTTTGCGAAGACATTCGTTTATTCCTTAAAATAAAAAATTTGGTATAGAATGGAGAAAAAACGTGTCATTTTATTTTGCCAGTGAACAAAACAGACGATTGGAAAATGAAGACAGCTATTGTCAGATGGATTTTCGGATGAACCATGAGGCTGCGCTCAGCGTCATGGCCGTTGCCGACGGCATGGGAGGGCTTTCCAAGGGAAAGCTTTATTCGGAAAAAGCCATTTATCTGTGGTATGAGGGTTTGCTCAAGGTGATTTTAAGCAAAGAGTTTAAAGACTGCTCTTTGCAAAAACAGATTGGCGTCCTCCAGGATTTTTCGGAGACTATTTACGAGAAGATTAACCAGGAATTATATCATATGGGACTAGACCAGGGAGTGAAGGGGGGAACGACCCTAACCTGTGCGATCCATTTTTGGGACACTTGGATTTTATCCAATTGCGGGGACAGTCCGGCCTATTCCATAAAGGATGGGGAAGCTGTGCTCCGGTCCGCCATTCAAAACAGGGCGTGGGAGATGATCCAGGAGGGAGAGACGACCATGCGAAGCGCCAGCTTTTACCAGTACAAAAATCGTCTCCTCCAGTATCTGGGACGGAGAGAGAAAGTCTGTCCCCATGTGACAACCATTTCTGATGAGGAAGCGGATTATTTGCTCATTGGAACCGACGGGGCTCTGGGAGAAAATGACGGGCCTGTCATCGCAAAGATCCTGTCTTACGAGGAGACGGACGGACAAACCTTGTTAAAAAGATTGTTTGATGAGGCAAAGGCTTTGGGAGAAGAAGATAACCAGACGGCTATTTTGTATATTAAGGATTTGCCCGAAGAAGAGGAAGCCGGGAAAAAAGGGACGCTTGGCCAGTGGATGATCCCGGACGTAAAGAAAAAAGACAGCAGGGAAGAGCCTTGCGCCTTTTATGAGGTAAAAACCCGGACTATGGGACAAAAAATCAAAGACCGGCTAAAAGCAGTGCGCAAATAGGAGACTTGATATGACGAACGCTTATTTTGAAGAAGGAGAATTTTTTCTGTGGATCAAGGATAAAGAAGAACAGGAGCCGCCCTTGAAACTGCATCTTGAGATGATCCGGGAGCAGTTTCGCAGCGGAAAGAAGCAGGCGTTGGTGGCGAGAGATGTCCACACCGACAAAAAATATTTCCTGAAAGTATTATTTTGCAGTGACATTGAGCAGGTCTTTGTGGAAAAGGAAAGTAAAGTACAGCTTTACTCCCCCTTTGTGATCCGGATTTACGGCGGAATGCTGGACGAGAAAAATAAAAGATTTATCACGGTGATGGAGTATATGGAAGAACACGATCTGTCAGATCTGATTCGCCAATACGGACTTTCCGGCGACACCTGGAAGGAAAAACTGAAAGTACGCCACACCATCGCGCTGAAATTTTTGTACGGGATCCGCCATTATATGTCGTTCTACGATCATGATCCTTACGTGCATCGGGATTTGAAGCCGGAAAATGTGCTGGCCTCTCCCGACGGAGCCCGGGTAAAGATCATCGATTTTGACTGGGTGCATCTCCATGATTCCCGGGTGACGGTATACATGGGAAGGGAGCAAAAAGGGACGGCCGGCTACGCCGATCCAAAGTATTGGAGCTTAAGCGTATGTAAAAAAGAGATGGATATATACTCCGCAGGGCTTGTTCTTTATTTCTTATATACCGACCGCCATCATTTTTCCGGAAACGATCAGATCACCGAGTATATGAAGGCGGAGGACTACGCCTATACGTTAAAGGATATGCCGGGAATCGAGGAGGAGATCCAGAGGATCATAGCAAAAATGATCGCAAGGGAAGAATGTCGGTATCACGATATTGAAGAAGTGATCAAAGATATGGAAAATTACCTCAAAAGACAGGGAATGTCCATTGCCTTTCCGGAAATGATGATTGAAGAGAAAAAGGAAAGAGGGATTCGGTTCTCTTACAAGGTGGGAGATGTAAAGTACAGTCCTTATATACAAAATTATCGTTTTGTTCCTATTGAATTTGGAACAAAACAGGAACGGAGCCAAAATGGAGCAGACAGCGCTCATATTTTATCCTTTTACCGAATGAACGATAAGATAAAAGCGGTGATACTTCATGAAGACTGCCAGCCGGTAAAGATTGGCAGCGAAGAAGAGGTCAGCGAGGGAGATCAGTACGTTTATGCAGGAACCAGTATCCAGGTAATGCAGATCAGGAAGAGTTAGAGAAGGAGACAGATATGCAAAATCAATGGGATCCGAAGATACCGGAAAACTTACAACAAAATTTTCAAATAGAAAAAGAAAAAGCGTTTACTTTGTATCTTGATTTTATCATCGACGCTTCCGCTTCTATGTATACCGTGTTTCCGGCGGTATATTACGCCGCCGCCCATTTTCTGGAGACCCTTTCTAAGTATGAAGTCTATCCAAAGCTTGGCATGACGGTTTTTCGCAGCGAGCTAAATCACGAATGGACAGAATACGTAGAATTTGACAATAAAGATCTCTACACCCGGGATGAGGCTCTGTTTTTAAAGAAATTAAAGAGCATCAAGCTTTACGGAGGAGGCGTCGACGCCAGAGAATCCGTACACACTGCCATCAGAAAATCGTTAAATAAGTTTCCGGGAGCCGGGCGCAACCGGGCGATCATGGTTTTCACCGACGCCTATGCCAGCGATGACTATGAAGAATACCAGGATTTTCCTATTGGGCAGGCAGTATTTTTCTCCACGGAAGAATTGAGTGAAGAAGATTTTCGGTTCTGTTTTATCCGGGAGGACGGGGAAGAGGACGAAGAGGCGTCGCCGATGTTTGTGGATCTGAATCTTTTATTGAAACCATTAAGCAGCGATCTGCTGGAAAATATTGCAAAACCCCTGAAAGATTTGATGAAAGGGGTTTCAATCGGAGGATAGTTATGGTGGAATTAGAGAATGACAGATTAAAGACCGTGGACAACTACGGCGGGAAGAAGTCGGATCTCTTTCAAAACAATCATCCGGTCATCCGCCTGTTAAAAGAGATTCCCGCTCTGATTTTTGCGGAGGATGAAAATAAGCTTCCCGAAGACGTGTTGTCCTTAAAAGAATTATTCCGGCGGGACAACATTGATAAATATCATATTGACAGCAAGAGGCTGATTCTCATTGCCGGTCAGGTCCTTGAGGTTCTCGACCAGATCGGGGACAGGAGGATTTGCCCTGGTTTATATGATATCGGAGATATTTATATCGAAATTCACAGCAAGGAAAGTAAGATATTTTTCTGTCATCCGGAGCGTTTTCAGTTGTTGGAATATGAACAGGATTACGAATGGTATCCGGAGGATGAAAAAATTTTTGGAGAAATAGAGCTTTTTGAGAAGGAAAGCCAGCAGATTGCAGACTGCCGCCTGATCTATAAAATTCTTGTGGGCAGCACTAAGGGCAATGTAAAGGTTCCCCCTAAAATGACGCCGGCGGATTATGGAGATCTTTTTTACCAGAAGCTAACGCCGGCTTTAAAGAACTTTTTTGCCGATCCTTCCCGCCAGACAAGGGAAGAATTAAAAGAACTTTTATCCGAAGCCTGGGAGGAGGCGCAGCCTGAGAAAGGAGAAGGCGCTTCCGGAAAGAATCCGGTTAGAGAAGGGGAGAAAAAAACCGAAGACAGCCTGGACGGGACCATGCAGTGTATGTATATTTTGTTAAGAACGGATATTGATCATTCGGAAAAGATCGGCCGTATGCTTTATAATATCCAGGACGCCATGGAGATCCAATGCCAAATGGCCCGCAGCTTGTTGGAGCAGAGCTTTGTGTATGGCGACGGTGTGATTCATGTCAGAAAGATGAAACGGGATCTGGAAGGATTTCGTCCTCAGCTAAAAAGCAGGATAAAAAATTATGCGGCGGGAGAGGCGCTGATCATTGCGGCGGATTATCTGGAAGAGATATTAAACCGGAAGGATGAAAATACAGATCATTGCTGCATTATTATATTTGACGGAGAACTGCAAAACAGCGTGCTTTTCCAGTGCGGGTTCCGGAAGCTTTCCAGATTAAAGGAACGGGGAATCCGGTTTTATCTGGTTTCCGGACAAAATTATAACGGAGAGGCGTGTCAAAGGCTGATCAGTCTGATGGAAAGACAGGAGGACCATTATGTGGATAAAGCGGTGGGCAGCCTTTAAAAAGGAGACGGAGAGAAGATATCGGGAGGGGATTGCCAGCCAGATGGAACCCTGGAAGAAAAAGGTGATGGTTCTCCATGAGATCTCTTCTTTTTTGTTTTATTTCGAAGAGATCAAAGAGTGGGACGAAGATTCCATGCAGTGCCGGATCTATGGAGATTTGGTAAAGGGTAGCCTTAGCCTTCCTCTTCATGAAACCCTATATTTATATAATGGAGAAGGAAAATGCCTTGGAAAGGCGATCCTCCTTTCCACACCTGAAGAAAAGGAAGAAAAGCGGATCGGCGTTTTTCGGGAAAAGAAAAATGAATGCGACATACAGCTTTTGTCCGCCCCCGAAGACGACGGGGAGATTCGGGGGCGGATTCAGCGTCTTGCTATGGATTTATCTCTGATATCCGATCAGAGTCCGGAGAGTTTGCTCACCGGGAATTAAAAAATAAAGACAGAATATCCTGGAGTTCTTTGCCGCCGTTTTGCGTGGCGGAGAGGAGTTCCAGGATTTTTTTTGGAGAATCTTTGCCGTCCGAATCTCCCTGGGTCAGGGATTGGAGCATGGAAAACATTTCCGGGTTTTCCTGCGACAGTTTCATGAAATTCTGATACATTTTCATCATCTCCATCATCCGGAGCATTTGATCGATCTGGGATGCTTTCTCCTTGGATAACGTATTTTTTAAGGAACGCAGAGTTTGTTCCATATCTTTGGGATCGTCCGCCAGTCCGCAGGCATTTAAGAGAGCGTCCTCATCAAAATTGGTAAGGATTTTCTGAATCTCCCGCGTTTTAATCTGGAGGGCGAGAAATTTGGCAAAAGGCGGCTGACAAAAGGGGAGCATATTCTCCATGATGATCAGATCGTCGTCTTCCAAAATCCGGTTTAAGTAAGAAGGATCGTGGGAAATTGCGTCGTTTTCGTTCATAAAGACCTCCTTTGCTTGAAGAAACATAACAGGAAAAAAACATATAATAAAGACATAAACAAAAAGATAAGGAAAAGAGCCTCATGCAAAATCAGTTGATACAAGAAGGCAATGCACTCTACGTCTTAGACTGGGAATGTTTAAGACAAAAAGAGATGCATAAAAGAAACGGTCAAAAAAACCGGAGAGAAAAATACTTTTCTTCCTTCCATCCGGGGATCTCTTCCCTCCAAAATGGGGACGCCGGTAAAACAATGATCGTTTTAGCATATTATATGTATTTGCTTCAAAATAAGAAATAAAAATCATAAAGAATCCACCGGCGATTGCCGGTGGATCCTTCTATATTATCTCTGGTTTTTAGCAGCAGCCAAAGCCGTTAAATCCATTGTTGCCGTTGCCGCAGCAAGACAGAAGGATGATGAGCCAGATAATGCTGTCGCATCCGCAGTTGTTTTCACATCCGCATCCGTTGTTGCAGAATAAAAGTAAAAGAATAATCCAGAAACAGTTTGAAAAAGATCCGCAGTCACATCCGTTAGAGCAGGAAGACTGGCAGTTTGTAGCAGCTAAATCACTCATTGGCGATTCCTCCATTTATTTTTATGGTTTATATTATGCAGGCAGGGAAAAATGTTTCCAAAAGTTATGCCGCCTTTTATCTGAGGATGGTTGTCCGCCGGCGTCGGAGAGGGTTTTTTAATACCGCAGTGGTTTTTCTCAGGATTTTCCCGAAACTTCCATGAAAGATTTACTCTAAAAATAATTCATTTTTGGTTTTTTTAAGGATAAAAACAAGAAAAAGTACATAAAAAATGAAAATAGGACTTGTTTTTTATTCAGTTTAGGAATACAATATGGAAGGTCATGAGAGTGAGGACATACTGAGGAGGAGATAAAGTGATGAAGCCATATAATCAGATGAGTTTAGAAGAATTAAAAGAAGAAAAAGCAATTCTTGAAAAAGAATATGAAGAATATAAAAAGAAGGGGATGAAACTGGACATCTCCCGCGGGAAACCAAGTAAAGATCAGCTTGAATTATCCATGCCGATGATGGATACGTTAAACAGCACCCATGAGCTGTTTGGAGAAGACGGAACCGACGCCCGTAACTACGGTTTGTTGGCTGGAGTTCCGGAAGCCAGGAGATTGATGGGAGAAATCATGGGGGCAGATCCGTCCCAGGTCATTGTGTGCGGAAACTCCAGTTTAAATATCATGTATGATACGGTGGCCCGCTCTTATATGTTTGGTGTGATGGGGAGCACTCCATGGTGTAAGTTAGATCAGGTGAAGTTCCTTTGCCCGGTGCCGGGATATGACCGTCACTTTGGTGTGACGGAACAGTTTGGCATTGAGATGATCTGCATTCCTCTTTCCGAAGATGGTCCGAATATGGATCTGGTGGAAGAATACGTGAATAAGGATCCGGCAGTGAAGGGAATCTGGTGCGTGCCGTTATACTCCAATCCTACAGGCTGCGTTTATTCCGATGAAACGGTAAAACGCTTTGCCAATCTGAAACCGGCTGCAAAGGATTTTAGAATATATTGGGATAACGCATATGCAGTACACCATTTATACCCGGGAAAGGAGAGATCCATCCTTAATATCATGGAAGAATGCGAGAAGGCAGGCAATCCGGATCTGGTTTATCAGTTCTGCTCCACATCAAAGATCACTTTCTCCGGAGCAGGAGTGGCAGCGGTTGCCGCTTCCAAGGCTAACATAGAAGATATCCTGTCTAAAATGAAATGGCAGACCATCGGATACGATAAGATCAATCAGCTCCGCCACGCCAGATTTTTCAAAAATCTGGACGGCATTAACGAACATATGAAAAAACACGCCGACATTATCCGCCCGAAGTTTGAGATCATGCTGTCAATGCTGGATGAGGAACTTGGCGGTCTTGAGATCGCATCCTGGAGCCGTCCGGTGGGAGGATACTTTATCTCCTTTGACGCTATGGAAGGCTGCGCGAAGGAAATTGTGGCGAAGTGTAAAGAGGCCGGTGTGGTGATGACCGGAGCAGGAGCCGCATTCCCATATGGAAAGGATCCAAAGGACTCTAACATCCGAATTGCGCCGACAATGCCTCCGGTTTCCGAGCTAAAAGAAGCAGCAGAATTGTTTATTCTTTGCGTAAAACTTGCCACAGTGGAAAAACTGTTAGAAAAATAATTTAAAAACTTGAAACAAAAGGGAGATTGCTGTAAGATAAGCTAATAGGTACTTTGGCGTCTCAAAAGTGAAAATAGGGGGCTGCCGCATAAGCGGTAAGCTCCTTTTTCCTATGTTATAATATGAAAGTGTTATAGCGACATATTATAATGTCAT
>CAZKQV010000041.1:0-23177 GCA_964555015.1 uncultured Eubacterium sp.
GAGCGCATATGATCATAACGTATCACGCTTTAGACGTGGCAAAGTGGTTATAGAAGATTATACCCAAGGGTAAAAGTTCTGAAATCAATCAAAATGATGAAATCTTTACAACGTAGTTCTTTCGTTATAAAATAGAGACATAGTTAAGGGCTTTTACCCATGAAAAGAGAGGAGAGTTGTTATGAAAAAGATGAAGAAGTTTATGACGATGGGAGTTTTTCTGCTTGTTTTTTGTTGTGTTTTTTCCATAAAGGCAGCGGCGGCTCAAAAAGGGCAAACGGTTTATACATTAAAGCCTGGTGTCACTTACACAAAGTATGATGTTACAGGGGATAAAAAGGCAGATAAAATTGTAATTAAGCGGACTGGCTATGAATATGGCTGTTACAGTGGGCTTAAGATAGTGATCAACGGGAAAACGGCCTATAGCTGTCCGAAGGATTCTTATTTTGATCTTAATGTTAAGCTCTATACTTTAAAAAATAAAAAAGTATTTTTATATGTGTATGCCTGTGCGGACAACTATGACGGCCCGGTCTGCGGTGTGTTTAAGTATACAGGAGGTAAGTTGAAGAAAATCATTAACTTCCAGACCTTATACAAAGACGGATGTCATCAGTACGGAGAGGTTCTGAAGGTGAGCGGTAATAATTTGGTAGTAAAAGGATATGCTATGTCATGGGCTATGGGAAGTATGGAATACCAATATACTTATCAGTATAAAAATAGTTCATTACAAAGAACCTCTAAAACAGGAAAAATTGTATCTAGCACGCTAACATGGAATAAATTAAAATGGTTTACAACTAGAAGATCTCTTGATTTATATAAAAGTGCGACTTCTGCAAAGAAAAGCAGCACTTTGAAAAAGGGAACGAAACTAAAAGTAACCCACTGTTATATTAGTGGAAATACCATAATGTTGAAAGTAAAAACCAGTGGAAACAAAACCGGCTGGATCAAATCTCCGAAGAAGAGTTTGTCGGATGGAAGACCATACTTTAATGAATGCTATTATGCAGGATAATTAAATAAAAACGGTGGAACCGCCGTTACGGTCGTGGACCATAACGGTGATTCCACCGTTTTTTTGTTTTAGCATAATCTATTTTTAGCTTATTATTCGCATAATCCATAATGCTTCATGCTAAGCATTATGCCGTCGCGGTCAATCGGTGTGGTAATATACTCCACCTTTCCAAAAACGTCTCCCACAGAATTTCCCATGGCAACACTGTGTTTTACATGGGACAGCATAGGAAGATCGTTGTTGCTGTCGCCGAAAGCATAACAATCATCCAGGGAAAGTCCCAGATGTCTGACCATAAAGTCAATGGCAGTTGCCTTGGAGTGTCCCTTCGGGACAAACTCAGAAAAGCCATATACGGAGAAACCCTCTCTTGGAATATAATCAAAGTCGTCTCCGATCATGGAAAGAAACTTTGTAAAGTCGCTGTTTTCATCGTGAAAGGTGACAAACTTATCAAAATGGATTTCCGGATCCCGGAAAGTACGGAGCGGCCTTTCAATGTCCATGGCGGCGTAAATCTTAAATATCTCCAAAATCGGAGGATAAAGGCGGATTTCATCGTCATAATAACAGGCGTCGCCTTCCATCACTCCCTGAATCCGGGTTCGTTTCAGGGCCTTTAGCAGACGCGCTGTGGTTTCCTTTGAAATATTATGATGATAAAGCGTCTGGCCGCGGAAAATAATCTCTGTTCCGCATCCG
This sequence comes from uncultured Eubacterium sp., assembly GCA_964555015.1. Lineage (GTDB taxonomy): Bacteria > Bacillota > Clostridia > Lachnospirales > Lachnospiraceae > Anaerobutyricum. The sequence goes on from CAZKQV010000041.1 coordinate 1,733, forward strand.
CATAAATATCCGTCAAAGGGAAAGTCCTTGATCGCCTGGGGCATGAAATTGTAAGTACGGCCGCTGTTGATAAACAAATAGTGACCGTTTTTTTGTGCCATAGTTAATGCCCGGACGGCGCTTTGGGGGAGGAATCCGTCAAAACCTCCGTCAAGGAGCGTTCCATCGATATCAAAAAATAGTATTTTTTTGTTCATAACTAATACAAATCAACAAAATGATTTAGCGGGTTAATTTTTCCGGTTCCGGATACTCTTCGCCGAAGGTTTCCACTGTGACGCTCTTCATAATCTGCTTATGGTATGGAGACTCCCGGAATGTTTTTTCACAGGCGATCTTATCTACCACGTCCATTCCCTCGATGATCTTGCCGAAAGCGGCATATTCGCCGTCGAGATGAGGGGCCGGTTTGTGCATAATGAAGAACTGGGATCCGGCGGAATTAGGCATCATGGAACGAGCCATGGAAAGTACGCCGGCATCATGTTTTAACTGATTAGGGAAACCATTATGGGTAAATTCGCCCTTGATGCTGTATCCCGGATTACCGGTTCCGTTTCCAAGAGGGCATCCGCCCTGAATCATAAATCCTTCGATGACACGGTGAAAGATCAATCCGTCATAAAAGCCTTGTTTGATTAATGAAATAAAATTGTTTACTGTATTCGGTGCGATCTGTGGATATAATTCCGCTTTCATTACGTCGCCGTTTTCCATTGTGATCGTTACGACTGGGTTTTGGGCCATGATAGCTTCCTCACTTTCTTAGTGTTATTTTGATAATTCATGCCGCAAAAGGGCAAAAAACAGCAGCGCTGTCTTCGTAAATATTATGAGCTGAAAAAAATGCCTTGTTTTTGGACAAGACATATAAGCGGGAATCTCTCCCGAAAAAATTATTTGATCAGATATGGGGTGAGCTGCTCTAACAGAGTATCAGCGTACTCTTCATTATAAATGTTTAAATCGATCGGCTGGGAAATATCAAGGCTGAATATCCCCATAATGGACTTGGCGTTAACCTTGCAGCAGCCGGATACAAGATCAAAACGTCCGCTATACCCGTTTACAACATGTACAAAAGACTTTAATTTAGGCATAGAATCCAGGATAATCTTCTGTGTAATCATACTTTCCTCCAAGATTTGTAAGAAATAAGGTATTATCAATTCACATCATCTACTGCCTATGTTATTACGATTTTTTTAAAAAATCAATATAAAAAGTGAATAAAGTGTGAAAAATAATTCAATCATTTTTTGGATTATTTCATATATTGATAGCAAAGGTTTTGAGGGAAAACCATAACGGTGGGAAAGGATCGGACGATATGGATTGTGGATATGCCGCAGTGGATGAAAACTATCGAAGCTATTTGTTTAACTATTTTTTTGATAACGCAGAGAATATGACAAAAGATCTTTGCGTAGTCCCCCTTGGCTATCAGCAGGCGATCCTGTATTACAGGGTCGGCGAAGACAGAGTGTTTAACGATGAACCATATCTTGGATATAATTATATACCAAAATGTTACGGTCTGATGATGGAAAGAGCGCTGGAAGCTTCCGGAGTGAACAAAGTAAGAAGAAATCCCCAGCTTGGATACCGGGGACAGGGGTGTCTGGTCGCGGTAATCGACAGTGGAATTAACGTGGAAGATAACGCTTTTCTATTCGAAAATCGAACCACCAAGATTGAAGCGATCTGGGATCAGACCGATCAAAATGGAAGGCCGCCGCAAAATTATTCTTTCGGAACGGAGTGGAGCCAGGAAGAATTAAACGAAGCCTTAAGGGAAGAGAGTTTCCGCCTTCCCGGAGACGAGGTGGGCCATGGAACTTTTATGGCTTCTGTGGCGGCGGGAAGGCAGCAGGGAGTGGCTCCGGATGCAGGACTGATCGTCGTCAAATTAAAACAGGCCAAAAAGTATTTAAGGAGATTTTATTCCATTGACGACGAAGTTTGGGCTTGCCAGGAAGACGACGTAATGCTTGCAATCCAATACGTGATCGCAAAGGCAAAGCAACTTGGAAAACCAGTCTCCATTTGCCTGGGAATCGGCACCAATCTGGGAGGACATGGCGGCACGGACGCCCTGGAGCGATATATTTCCACCAGTTCTCTCTTAGCCGGAGTTTCCTTTCACATTGCCGGCGGCAACGAAGGAATTGCGGGTCACCATTACAGCGGAGGGATCCCGGAGGGAGAGGAGTTTGCGGCGGTGGATTTTCATGTTGCCGAGGAAGAAAACGGATTTATTATGGAGCTTTGGGGAAATGAGCCGATTTATTATACCGTGGGTCTGTTATCGCCGGGAGGAGAGTCCATCGAGCGAATACAGCTCCAGGCCGGAGAGTTCCGGACCATCCGGTTTTTTCCGGAAAAAACCGTTTTAAGCATCCGTTCCTTCTCCGGGGAGACCATCGCAGGTTCCCAGGTGATCCGGCTAAATTTTAAGGTTCCTGCGCCCGGAGTATGGAAATTATTTGTTTATGGCAGCGGTGCGGGAGAGAGGAACTTTAATATCTGGATGCCCATCAGTAATTTTATCAAAGAGGAGACCTTTTTCCTAAATGCCGATTCCTTTCAGACCATCACCTCTCCGGGGAATGTAATGTATGCGATAACCTACGTTCCCTATGACGTATCCACCGATTCCTTATATGTGAGGGCGGGAAGAGGCTATACCAGGGACGAAAGAGTCGTCCCGGACCTGACCGCTCCGGGAGTTAATATTTCCCTGCCAGGTCCAAACAACCGCAATATTGTCGGCAGCGGAAGCAGCATATCAGCGGCCTTTGGAGCGGGAATCGGCGCATTATTCCAGGAGTGGGCCATTGTTTTAAAAAATGAACCGGAAATGAATGGCCAGTCTCTCCGGTATCATCTTGTGCAGGGTGCGGTGAGAAATCAGCCCTACAGTTATCCAAACAGAGAATGGGGATATGGGATTGTAAATGCATATGACGCATTTTTGACCCTTCGAACATAAAAAGTATCCTCTTCGCAATGATGCGTCGCTCCCTTCGGGCTTTGTCGCTCGAAAAGGTATTGATTTGTCAACTAAAACAAAAATTATAGTTGACAAATTGCGGAGACAATTGTAAACTCATACGTGACAATGAGGTTGACAATTAAATAAGCACATAGGAAAAGGAGAGTAGTTATGGAACAAACAAAGAAAATCAGTACGCCAGCGATGGTTCTCATTGGAGCAATGGCGGCAGTGACTTGCATTTTAGGGCCGTTATCGATTCCCCTTCCGGTTAGTCCTGTTCCGATTTCTTTAACAAACTTTACAGTTTATCTTTCGATTTATGTTCTTGGGATGAAAAAAGGCACTTTAAGTTATATCATCTATATGTTAATCGGTTTCATTGGAATGCCGGTTTTTTCAGCCTTTAGCAGCGGACCGGCAAAGCTTTTCGGTCCGACGGGAGGATATCTGATCGGATTTATTTTTATGGCGCTGATCTGCGGATACTTCATTGACCGGTGGCCATCGAATAAGGGGCTGTGTCTGGTGGGGATGATCCTTGGCACCGCAGTGTGTTATCTGTTTGGAACGGTATGGCTTGCATATCAGGCAAACATGGGATTTGGAGCTGCCATGGCTGCAGGCGTGATTCCTTTTATTCCGGGAGATCTGGCGAAAATGATCATCGCCATGATCATCGGACCGCAGTTTAGAAAGCGGACGGAAGCAATGATTTTTGTATAATTTTAATAAGATTTTCGGGCGGCGGTTTCGCCGCCCCCTTTTTCTTTTGCAGATTCGCTTCTTGTTTTTAAATCATAATGGGAGTATAGTTTAGACAGGTGGTGAATATTATGTCCAATGATTTTTCAAAGGGGAAGGTCTGGAAAAATATTGTATCCCAGTCCATCCCTTTAATTTTGGCTCAATTTGTACAATTATTCTATAATGTGGTGGACCGGATTTACATAGGACATCTTCCGGGAGCCAACAACATGGGTCTTACTGGCGTTGGCCTTGTCTTTCCAATCACAACGCTGATTGCGGCTTTTACCTATCTTTTTGGAACGGGAGGGACGCCGATCTTTTCCATGGCAAGAGGAGCCGGGGAAGAAGAGCGGGCGAAGAAAGCGATGGGAAATTGTTTTTCCTTGCTGATATGCTGTTCTGTGCTGCTCTTTACTTTTTGTTATCTGTTTCGAAGACCGATCCTTTATCTTTTTGGCGCCAGTGACGCATCGTATGTATATGCCGACGCTTATTTGAAAATATACCTTTTGGGAACTGCGTTTTCCATGGTGTCCATCGGTATGAACGGCTTTATCAACGCCCAGGGATTTCCGAGGACCGGAATGCTGACAACGGTGATCGGCGCCGTGCTGAATTTGATTTTGGACCCGCTCTTTATTTTTGTATTCGATATGGGAGTATCGGGAGCGGCTCTGGCGACAGTGATCAGCCAGGGAATCTCTGCAATCTGGGTGATTCATTTTCTGAGAAGTAAAAAAGCTTTGCTCCGTCTGGAGAAAAAATATTTTAAAATTGATCTTAAACTAACCTGGGAGATCATCGGTCTTGGCATGGCCGGATTTATCATGCAGGGAACCAACTGCCTTGTTCAGATTGTCTGCAACGCAACCTTGAAAGTCTACGGCGGAGACCTCTATGTGGGGGTGATGACCGTTTTAAATTCGGTGAGAGAAATATTGTCCTTGCCGATCATCGGACTCACCAGCGGCTCGCAGCCGGTGTTAGGATTTAACTATGGGGCTAAAAAATACGACAGAGTAAAACAGGGAATCCGGGTGACCGCAATTATGGGTTTTGCCTATACCATGGCTGCATGGGTCCTGGTTCTTTGCCTGCCTCATCTGCTCATGGCAATTTTTACAACGGACCAGGAGATGATCAAAGCCGGATCCTGCGCAATGACCCTGTATTTCTTCGGTTTCTTTTTTATGGCGTTTCAATTTACGGGGCAGTCCGTGTTTACCGCCCTTGGCTACGCCAAATATGCCGTATTCTTTTCCTTATTTAGAAAGGCTGTTATTGTAGCGCCCCTCACCATTCTTCTTCCTATGGCGGGCCTTGGAATCAACGGAATCTTTATTGCAGAACCAATTTCCAATGCAGTGGGAGGACTGGCGAGTTTTATGACGATGTATATGGTGATATATAAAAGAATTTAAGGGCGCTCAAGAAGGCATTACTTGCGCGGAACATTATATTTTTTGCCAATGATTGCTTGACACAAACCGGCTTAAATAATGCTTGACACAAACCGGCTTAAATAATGGCTGGAAAGATTTGGCGGAAAATGTTATTATAAATAATAGGATTGTGTTGAGCGTTGCTTTAAAAAATCTTCGGGTTGAATTTTAATGCGATCAGGTTGTTTTTTGTACAGAATTATATGAGATAATATGATATGAGATGATATAAGTACATCGTTGCAAAAAAGAGAGAAGAGGAGGAAAATATATGAGACATAAAGTGAATATTATGCTGTTTATGGCTGTCTTGCTTTTCCTGTTTCTTCCAGTCCGGGTTCGTGCTTTGGAGCCGGAACAAAAGCCAGCGGCGCCGTCTTATGAGCAGCTTGCCAGTCTAAGCAAGGGGAGTTCGGCTATTTTTGTGGAGGTGGATTGTACCACGGATTCGGGAGATCTTAACCACAACAGTTTGTCCGGCGCATTAATTAATAATGAAATCATTGAGAATTATTCCCTTAGCAAAGTTACCTGGAGCGAGACAAGGCAAAAATGGTATTGTGATGTTGTCATTGATATAGATCCCTATGTAGATCTTTATGAGATGCGTTTTGGGATACATGAACCTGTGAGCAGACAACCTCAGTCCGTGAGCGTGAGATTATGGTACACAGGAAGTGAGAGCGACGCGTGGAAGACGAAAAACGGACGTCTTAAACATATCGTAAAAATCCAGGTTGTGGACGTTATGGATCAGGAAATTTCTTACAAAACTACGGAAGTGACAAAGCACATCAATGAGACCGATAGCGACGGCTTTATCAATCCTTTGACCCGGACGAAGGTAAAAGGAAGGATTATCTACAAAAGCAGTAATACCGATGTTGCGGTGGTGGATCGGCTCACTGGAAAGGTAACGATAGAAGGAGCAGGAATTGCCACTATCATAGCGATTGCCGAAGAGACCAGGTATTATAACGAAGCTTCGGCAGAGTACACGCTGATCGTAACGCCTCATGAATATGAGGATAAGGTGAAGGCGCCTACGCATATCGACGGGGGATATACCTTCCACAGATGCAAAATCTGTGGCGACAGCTATGTGGATTCTTATGAAAAGCCGTTGGGACATGAATTTTCTTCCATATGGAAGACGGACGAAAGCAGTCATTGGCATGAATGCAGCTGCGGCGAGGTGTCGGGGAAGGCTCCTCATACGGAAGACGAAGGGACGGTTCTTAAGGAACCTACCAAGTTGACGCCGGGACTTAAGGTATATCGCTGCCAGGTGTGCGGCTGCATTATGCATACGCAAACCATCCGTAAGATTTCTTTAGAGGGAGATCAGAATCCAGGCAGGGAGATGATTCTCTGGTATTCTTTTCATTCGTAAATATATGACAAAATAAAAAGCGGCAGCTTTTGATGTATGACCAGTGAGACTAACCGGTCGTTTCAAAAGCTGCCGTTTTATAATGATTTAAAATGTTTGTGATTGCGCCGGCAAATTATTCCGGTAATTAGTGGGGCTCATTATTCATGGGTTTTTACATCACTGCGGCGGATATAGTAAATCGAGGCTAGAAGCCATAGCAGGATATTGACTGTCGATGCCAATAAAAATTTGGTAAGATCAGGAGTACTGTGAGGATTGTTTCCTCTCAGCCCAATGTTTAATAAAGACCAGGGCAGAAAATAGGGCGTGACTTTTACTGAAAACAGCAGACCAAGGATACCGCCGGCGAAGGAAATTCCAATGGGAAGAACAAAGCTTCGGATGATCAGGGAGAAGAAAATCTGAATACTGATCACACAGCAAGTTCCGACAAATCCTAAAAGGATCCAGTTTGGAAACTTCCGAGGGAAAAGGGCGGGGATGTCTGCGTATTTTCCGCCGATAAAATATAAAAGGGAGACCCAAAGAAGGGTTAGCCCGCAAAATAGCGAGGTGACCAGGAATTTTTCCAATACCAGTTTTTCGGCGGACACATGAGCCGCTGTCAGATTCCAGTTTGTGCCGCTATGTTCCACTCTCCAGGCGCAGCCAGCAAAGATTCCGATTAAAATAGGAAGAAAGAAGTAATCTAAAAAAATCGTATGCTGCGACCAAAGAGAGTACCAGTCATTGGACAAAACCCCGATATTTTGCGTGAAATTGATGGTTCCGATCACGGCGGAGATGACGGGAACGAGAATCAAAGCAATCCAGCCGGGAGAATTTTTCATTTTGATAAGTTCTGCCGGAAGGAAGGAAAATCGATGATTCCGTGGGGCAGTGTTCCTTGATTTGGCGCGGATCCGGAAACCGTTTCCTTCGATATCAGATTTTCGCAGCCAGGTTATTGTGAAACATAATAATGCGGCAAGCCAGCAAAAGCAGAAAAACAGTTCCTTATCAGGAAGGGAAATCGAATAAAAATGTACAACCCGGGTTTGCACATTCCAATCCATACGTACGCAAAGCGTGCATCCGTACAGACCCCAAGGCACGATCCTTTGTATGATACCATCCGGTAAGTAAAGTAAAAAGGTTCCGGCAAGACTTCCGGCCAGCCCAATGCAGATGCCGACGGCCTGATTGGAAAAGAAAAAGGACAGGATGCTTTGGAGCAGATAAAGAATCTCTGATACCATAAAGGTACTGATGAAAAACCAGAGAAACAAAGGAAACGGGATCTGGCCTGGGAAGAGAAGGTATTTGCCGACGCCGATCAGAGCGGCTGATTGCAATAGACAGGCGGCAAATAACGGAACACTTCCGTAGCATATTTTTGTAAAGAAAAGATTCCTTGGTCTGGTAAAAGTATAAAGGAGTTTAAAATTATCCCCCTGGTGTTCTAAATCCATATGCCGGCTTGCCAAAATGGCAATAATGGTCGGCAGAAATATGCTGTTAAGTATGGGAGCGTAATACAAGACGGAGAGCCAGCCCTGGGGATGGGCGCTCATGTTTCTTTGCTCTCCATACGTAAAATACAAGACTTCAAATAAAACAAAGCCAAGAAGAATGAAAAAATTCATTCGGCCTTTATTTTTTCTTCTTTCTATCAGATTCATTGTCAGAATGTTCATAGAGATTCACCGCCTTCTGTAAGAGTGAGGAAAATATCTTCCAGATTATTCCCGTTTTGTTCCAACTCGCAAAGAGGACCCTGGTAGATCATTTCCCCTTTGTGAATAATACCGACCACATCGGCAATCTGTTCAACCTCTGAAAGTAAATGGCTGGATACGAAAACTGTCGTTTGAAATCGGTCGGGCATTTGCTTGATGAGTTCGCGGATCTCCGAAATACCGGCGGGATCAAGACCGTTGGTCGGTTCGTCAAGGATGAGGATTTCGGGGCGCCCCAGTAATGCCATGGCCAGCCCGAGACGTTGTTTCATACCCAAAGAATACTGTTTAACCTTTTGGTCTTTGCGGGAATAAATCCCTACGATTTGAAGGACTTGGGGAATCAGACCTTTGGGAACCCCTTTATATTTGGCGATGATCTCCATGTTTTCCTGGCCGGTGAGATGCCCGTAGAAGGCGGGACTTTCAATGAGGCTTCCGGTATGGCGGTTTAGGGCCAGACGATTTTTGGGGGTGACGGTCTCACCTAAAATTTTAATTTCTCCTTCTGTGGGATGGATCAGGCCAAGAAGAAGCTTCATGGTGGTTGTTTTTCCGGCTCCGTTCGGCCCGAGAAAACCATAGACGCATCCTTTCGGAACGGAGAGATGGAGATCCTTTACTCTGTCTCCGTGGGCTCCGGCTTTTCGAAGATTTTTTGTTTCAATTACATATTCAGACATTATCATGATCCTCCTTTTGGATTTTTATAATAGAACGGTTATATAGTAGAACAGGAGCCTTACGTTAGCCTGTCTCCAACCTTACATTTACCTTAAATCCGGTAAAATAATAAAAAAGAAGGAAAAAATCCGATATAATGGAAATAAATAATTTTAGAGCTGAGGTGGCGAGATGAATATATATGACAGCAGAATTTTGATTGTGGACGATGAAGAGAATCTGCGAAAAATGGTGGCGTCGGTGCTAAGGAAGGCAGGGTATCAGAAAATTGATACGGCGGCAGACGGAAGTCTGGCCGACTTTCAATATCAGAATAATTCCTATCATCTGGTATTGCTTGACGTGATGCTGCCCGATGTTGACGGCTTTACACTCTTTCAAAAATGGAATTTCCAGGGGAAAAATGTTCCGGTGATTTTTTTATCGGCGAGAGATGAAGACCGGGCAAGGCTGCGGGGGCTGGGCCTTGGAGCAGACGATTATATCACCAAACCATTTCTTATGGAGGAACTCCTTTTACGTGTAAAAGCTGTGCTTCGAAGGACAAGGCATTTGCAGGAAGAGTATACCAGAGTGCCGATCGGAAGGGCAGAAGTTGATTTTGGAGAGGGCGTGATCTATCTAAAAGGGAAAGCTTCTCCGCTGACGGCCAAGGAAATGGAACTTTTAAAAAAACTTTACGAAAACCTGGGACGCATTGTTCCAATGAACACCCTGATGGACACACTCTGGCCCGATGGGAGTTATGGACTGGAAAATTCTTTAATGGTTCATGTGCGAAGACTCCGGGAAAAATTAGAAGAAAATCCTTCTAAGCCGGAGTATCTTCTTACGGTGCGCGGATTGGGATACCGCCTTAAGAAATGAGGAAAAAATGAGAAAAGCAGAAAGAATGGTGCGCTATGTTTTTTTAATGATCGGCGTGCTGGGGAGCTTGTTCGTAGTGAATTTGGTTTTATACTGCGTTCCCGCTATGTCCCAGAAAACCCAGTATCATTATAAGACCAACATGGGCAGGCTGGAAGAGGCGTTATATAAAAAAAACGGCCGGTATGATCTGGAAAAACAGGAAAAAGAATATTTAAAACGGCAGGGAGAGTTTGCGATGCTGATCGATGAGGAGGGAGAAGTGATCTGGAGCTTTCAATTGCCGGAAGAAATCCCCAGAAGTTATGATTTAAAAGATGTGGCTTCTTTTTCCAGATGGTATTTAAAAGACTACCCGGTATTTACAAGGATCACCGAGGAAGGGCTGCTTGTAAAAGGAATGCCAAAAAACAGCGTCTGGAAATATTTGTTAGTAGAAGATATGAATGAACTCACCGTGAGATTGAGCAAGGCGCCCATTGTACTGGCAATTGATGCTCTTATATTAATTCTTCTGCCCTTTTATATATTAAGAAGGAGAATGAAAAAAGAAGATTATGAGAGAACGGAATGGATCGCCGGAATTTCCCATGATATCCGCACGCCCCTTTCCCTTGTCTTAGGAAATGCGGACTGCATCTGTCACGGGGAAGTTTCAAAAGAGATCAAAGAAAATGCGAACAGTATAAAAAAACAGACCTTATATATAAAAGATCTCATAGCAAATCTTAACACGGAAAATAAGTTAAGCTACGGCGCCGGACAGTGGAAAAAGGATAGGGTTATCCTGGCGGACGTGATCCGGGACGTCTTTTGCGATATTTTGAATCAGAACGAGGAAGGACTGTACGAAGTTTCCTGTGAGATCGATGAAACTTTGGAAAAGGCGTGGATCAATGCCGACGAAAATCTGTTTCGCAGGATGCTGGAAAATCTGTTTGGCAATGCGATCAGACATAATCCGGACGGCTGCGGCATCTGTGTGAAGCTTTTGCCTATAGAAAAATGTTTTATCAAAAAGAGATATCGTTTTATCATCGAGGATAATGGAAAAGGGGCAGATGAAAAAAAATGGAGACGATTCAATCGAAAATTTAGGAAAACAAAAATAGCAGAGCATGGTCTGGGATTAAGGGTAGTGAATCAAATCGCAAAACTATATCATTGGAAGATCACATTTTTTTCCGAACAGGGCATAGGGTTTCGGTGTGAGATCGAGCTGAAATGATTGCAGTGATTTTACGGGAAAGCCTTTTGCATGGGCAAAAGACTTTCCCATTTTCTTTAAACTTCTTCTACTTTGATCAGATTTGTCGTGCCGGTTTGAGCGATGGGAACTCCGGCGGTGATGACGGCGACTTCGCCTGTTCGGATAATATCCAGATTCCGGCATAGATTGATCGTCCGGTCAATAAGAAGAAAAATCTCCCATTCTTCTTTGACGAGAACCGGATGGATCCCCCAGGAGAGGTTGAGCTGGCGGCAGGTTTTTTCATCCAGCGCACAGCCGACGATACGGCACGCCGGGCGGAACCGGGAAATCATTCTTGCGGTAAACCCGGACTTTGTGATGGCGATAATCGCCTTTGCGTCTAAGTCATGGGCGGTGCTGCACGCAGCCCGGCAGACGGCGTCGGTACTTCCGCACTGTTTTACAATAGGCATGGTGTGGAAGCGGTGGATATAATCGATGTCTTCTTCCGTCCGCTTTGCAATTTTTGCCATGGTGAGAAATGCCTGCAAGGGATATCTTCCGGCGGCAGTTTCCCCCGACAGCATGATCGCGCTGGTGCCGTCGTAGATGGCATTGGCCACGTCGGCGGATTCCGCCCGGGTCGGCCTTGGGTTGGTCATCATGGATTCCAGCATTTGGGTGGCGGTGATGACAATTTTGCCTGCCTGGTATACTTTGCGGATGATCATTTTCTGGATGACCGGAACTTCTTCTTCCGGAATTTCCACGCCCATATCTCCCCTGGCAACCATGATCCCATCGGCTTCTTCTATGATAGCGTCAATGTGCTCAATGCCCTGGGCGTTTTCGATTTTGGCGATGATCTTTATGGATTCCCCGCCATTTTCTTTTAAAAATGCCCGGAGCTTTTTGATGTCCTCGGCTGTCCGGGTAAAGGACGCTGCGATAAAGTCAAAATCCTCTTTTATGCCAAATAAAATATCGGAGATGTCTTGTTTGCTTAAATAGGGCATGGACAGGCTGACGCCCGGAACATTCACTCCCTTTTTGTTGGAGACGGTTCCTCCGTGTATCACAGTACAATCGATGGTGTCCTGGCTGATTTTTTCTACTTTTAACTCAATGTTTCCGTCGTCAATTAAAATACAGCTTCCCTGGCGAACATCTTTAATGAGATCCGGATAGGTAATACTTACACAGGATTCGTTTCCGGTGATCTTTTTCGTTGTCAGTGAAAAAGATTGTCCTTCTTGTAATTCGACATACCCGTTTTCAAAGGTTCCCAGGCGGATTTCCGGTCCTTTGGTATCAAGAAGGCAGGCGACGTGTTTTTTATGCCTTTTTCGGTGAAGCTTTACCATGTCTAACCGTGATTTTTGCTCTTCATGCGTACCGTGGGAAAAATTAAAACGGGCGACGTCCATCCCCGATTGGATCAGTTGTTCCAGGACGTTTTCTTCATCGGTCGCAGGACCGAGAGTACATATTATTTTTGTCTTTCTCATGAAAATCCCCCATTTTTGTTTTTACTCCTATCCTCTCCTAATTGAGAAAAAATATGCAGAAGATAGTGAAGATTTTATCTATAATAATGTAAAAAGTTTGTTATTATAAAATTATCATTAACGAGGAATAAAATAAGGTCTTCGCCAATGATTGCTTTGATGGTAACGGATATTATCTGCCAAAACAGGACAAATTATTAATTGACATATGAATGAGATTATAATAGTATGGGAACGTAATACATAGTATTTCCCTAGGATTTATATATTTTCATGTGTTAAGGAACCGTGAAGAAAAATATAAAAAGTATCATAGGGAAGGATTTATTAAAATAATTTCTACACAGGGAGGAGAATAGATGAAGCAAAAATTTGCGGTGACGGGAATGACCTGCGCTGCTTGCAGCGGACACGTGGAAAAAGCCGTCCAATCCGTGGACGGCGTTACGGAAGTGGCTGTCAGCCTGCTCACCAATTCCATGCAGGTTACTTTTGATTCTCCTGCGTCGGAGGCTGCGATCTGCGCCGCCGTATCTGATGCGGGGTATGGAGCCAGTGTTTTTGATCAAAGCGGTCAGGGAGCAAAGGGAAAGACCGGCAGCGAATTGGAGGACCAGGAAACCCCTTTGGTGAAAAAGAGGCTCATTGCCAGCATATGTATTTTGATTCCCCTTATGTATGTTTCCATGGGACATATGGCAGGATTTCCGATGCCTATGTTTTTAATGCATAATTCTTTGTTAAGCGGTATTTATCAGTTGGTGCTGAGCGGACTTGTGATGGTGATCAACCAAAAGTTTTTTATCAGCGGTGTAAAAGGCGTGCTGAAAAAAGCGCCGAATATGGATACCCTTGTGGCGTTGGGAGCCGGAGCTTCCTTTATCTATAGTATAGGAGCCATGTTCAGCGTATGCATCGAGGCTTATGAAAGTAATACCGGAATTGCGGATATCCACGTTTCAGAGTATTACTTTGAGTCTGCGGCGACGATCTTAACCTTGATTACCGTGGGAAAAATGCTGGAGGCTTATTCTAAGGGAAAGACCACCGATGCGATCAAGGGACTGATGGAACTTGCTCCGCAGAGCGCCGTTTTGATCAGAGACGGCGAGGAAGTGACCGTATCCATCGAAGAAGTAAGAACCGGCGATATCTTTGTGGTTCGTCCGGGAGAAAATATTCCGGTGGACGGCCGGGTCGTAGAGGGAAGCAGTGCAATCAATGAAGCGGCCCTCACGGGAGAAAGTTTGCCGGTGGACAAAGAAGCAGGCAGTGAAGTGTCATCCGGTACGATGAATATAAGCGGATTTTTAAAGTGCGAAGCTACCAGAGTCGGCGAGGATACGACCATTAATCAGATCATCCGTATGGTGGAAGACGCCTCGGCGACCAAAGCGCCGATCGCAAAGATTGCCGATAAGGTTTCCGGCGTCTTTGTGCCGATTGTGGTGATCATCGCTGTGATCACCGGAGCGGTATGGCTGGCAGCAGGAAAGATGCTGGGATTTGCGGTTGCCAGAGCGATCAGCGTTCTTGTGATCAGTTGTCCTTGTGCATTGGGACTTGCCACACCGGTGGCGATCATGGTCGGAACCGGAAAGGGAGCGAAATCCGGAGTACTTTATAAGACGGCGACTTCTTTGGAACAGGCGGGCAGAGTACAGTATGTGGTTCTGGATAAAACCGGAACTGTGACCAAGGGGCATCCTGCTGTCACAGATATTTTGACGGCCGAAGGCGTGACAAAAGAAGAGCTTTTAAGAACCGCAGGAACCATCGAAAAGAAGAGCGAGCATCCCCTTGCCATTGCGATTGTGGAATATCTGGAACAAAATCAGATTTCCTCCGGAGACGCCGGAGACTTCGAAGCGCTGCCGGGAGCGGGGATACACGCAGTTTACGAAGGCAGAAATATCTACGGAGGCAATCTGCGCCTCATGAGGGAGCATAAGATTAATCTTGGGCAGATGGAGAAAGACGGTGAGAAGTTTGCCACAGAGGGGAAAACGCCGCTTTACTTTGCCGCAGAAAATAAACTTCTCGGCATGATCGCCGTTGCCGACGTTATTAAGGAAGACAGCAAAAAGGCCATTGAAGAACTGGAAGGAATGGGACTTCAGGTCATCCTTCTTACTGGAGATAACGAAAAGACTGCCTGCGCCATTGCCGCTCAGGCAGGAATTAAGCAGGTGATCTCCGACGTGCTGCCGGATCAGAAGGAAGCGCAGATCCGCAGATTGAGCGAAAAAGGTCTTACCGCCATGGTGGGCGACGGAATCAATGACGCGCCTGCTCTTACAAGGGCGGACGTGGGAATCGCCATCGGAGCTGGTTCCGATATCGCCATAGACGCGGCGGATGTGGTTCTTATGAAGTCTTCGCTGATGGATGTGGCAGTTGCGATCCGTCTTTCAAGACAAGTAATCCGAAATATCCATGAGAATTTATTCTGGGCATTTATTTATAATGTTTTGGGCATTCCGCTTGCCGCCGGAGTGTGGTATATTTTTAATGAGAACCTTCTTTTAAATCCGATGTTTGGAGCGGCAGCGATGAGTTTGTCCAGCGTTTGTGTCGTAACAAATGCATTGAGACTCAACCTGTTTAATGTACACAGTACGGCCAAAGACGGAAAATATAAAAAGAAGAATCTGGTACAAAACACAGACCTGCAAAACACAGACCTGATTGAATCGGAGCCGCTTGCAGCGGCAGAGGTCGCCGAGGAAGGAGAAAAAACGATGACAAAAACATTAATTGTAGACGGTATGGTATGCCAGATGTGCGTAAAACACGTAAAAAAAGCTTTGGAAGCTATTGAGAATGTTACGGCAGAGGTTGATCTGGAAAGCAAAACAGTAACTGTAAACTGCCCGGAAGGAACACCGGACGAGGTGTTAGTCAAAGCTGTGACCGATGCGGAGTATGAGGTGAAAGAGATCCGCTAAGGGATAATATTCCACGTGCAGCAGCATAAGATAAAAAAATTAAGGAATAATAAGTCATGCCTGTTTTGGCGTTACTTATTATTCCTTTTCTTTTTTTTCCAACGATAACTCGATTAATAAAAGTGTATTGAAATAGTTGACAAATAGTTATGAAAGAAATAGAATATAGATATTAAAACTACTTATCATAGAAAGAAAAACAAATAAAGGAGTTTTTTATGAACTATGCAATTATCAGTGACGGATGTTGTGATCTGACAAAAGATATCATTGAGAGATATAATCTTCACATTATTCCGTTTTATATTTCTTTTGATTCGGAAAATTATTATAAAGAGATTGAGGAGATCGGCATCCGGGAAGTTTATGATAGAATGATGAATAATCCGAAGGTTTTCCCAAAAACCTCGCTGCCTTCTTTGCAGAATTATATGGATGTATTTGAACAGTACGTAAAAGAGGACATTCCGGTAATCTGCATCTGTTTTACCCCTTCTTTAAGCGGAGCTTATAACTGTGCCTGCAATGCAAAGGAGATCGTCTGCGAAAAGTATCCTGAGGCTAAGATCAGTGTGATCAATTCAGAGGCCGCAACAGTGTCCCAGTGGCTTATGGTCATTGAGGCGGCCCGTATGAGGGAAGACGGGATTCCATACGAGAAGAACGTCCGGATCTTAGAGAAGATGAAAAAGACAAACCATATCTTTTTTACGGTGGGTAATCTGGATTATCTAAAGTATGGCGGAAGAATCGGTAAGCTTGCGGGACTTGCCGCCAGTGCGTTATCCCTAAAGCCGATCATTGTTCTTGAAGACGGCGAGATATCATCCTCAGGTATTGGAAGAAGCCGTAAAAAGACACTCCAAAAAACGATAGAAGTCTTAAAGAAGTATTTTAAAGAAAAAGGCGAGAAGATTTCTGAGTATGATTTTTGTGTGGGATACGGCTATGACATAGAAGAAGGGAAAAAATACTACCAGTGTGTGAAGGAGCAGCTAGAAGAGTTGTGCAGCAGTGTGAAAGTGGTTTGTGCGCAGATTGGCGCGACTATTGCAGTCCATACCGGCCCTTTGGCCATCGGAGTCGGATGCATTAGAAGATATGAATATTATGTTTCATAGGCAGAATGGATAAAGAAACCGTGCGGCTGTCGGAAAGGCTCCTTTTTAGGGGCTTTGATAGCCGCACGGTTTTTGTTAAAATGAAATAATATACCTTGAACTTACTATAAATTCCTGACTGAAAACAGAGGCTTATCCTGTGACGCGGCTTTCCTATTTCCATAGTGACTTTCCAACTTTACAAGTTCTCTCAATTTACATTTCAACTATCCCCCCCGATTTCAAAAAAATTCAATAAATTTAAAAATATTCCAAATAAGTCAATTATACAGCATATAAAGGGAAATGTCCATAAATCACGAAAATAAACTGTTTTTCTGCGTTTTATACAAAAGGCAATAAAAAATATTGGATAAAAATAAAATTTAATGAAATTATTTGAAATTATAATCGTGATTTTCAACAATAAATTCCATTTTAATTCATGAAAACGACGAAAATAATTAAAAGTATTGACAAAAAATGAAAAAATAATTATGATTATGATATAAAATAAAACAAAATGAAAAATATTGAAAGGTGGAGAAAAAATGGACTATGCTGGAAGGATGAATTCTTTTATATTTAAAGGCCAGAATGTTTTTGATGCGATTAGAGCCTATAAGCAAATGAACGGAATCACGCATCTTGAATTTAATTATCCGGAACATATTGCCGGATATGACTTGGAAGAAATTCGGAAAGAGATGGGGGATCTGAAGGTAAACGGCTTTGCGGTCCGATGGAGAGGTGAGACATTTTTAAACGGAGATTTTACCAATCCTGACACAGACAAGAGAGAACAGGCAATCAAAATGGCAAAGGATGCCTGTGATATCTGCCGCGACCTCGGCGGCAAGGTAATCACCCTCTGGTTTGAAAATGACGGTTTTGATTATCCGTTTCAGATGGATTATGAATATGCATGGAAGCAGCTTATAACTGCGGTACAGGAAGTATGCGACTATGCCCCGGATATGAAGATCTCAATTGAATACAAACCTTTTGAAGAGAGAAATTTTGCGATGGTGGACAGCACAGGAATGACGATGTATCTTCTTGAACAGGTGAATCGTCCGAACATTGGCTGTACATTGGATTTTTGCCATATGCTGATGAAACATGACAGTCCTTCCTATGGTCTGGCTTTGGCGGCAAGTAAAGGAAAGCTGTATGGTCTTCATATGAATGACGGTTATGGTTTCCAGGACAGCGGTTTGATTTTTGGCAGCGTTAACTTTTCGCTCTGCGCAGAGTTCATTTATTATCTGGAACGCTACAATTATGACGGGGTTGTTTTCTTTGACACATTCCCAATCAGAGAGGATTCCAGATTAGAGACGCAGGCGAATATCGATGCGTTTGAGGCAATCAAGAAAAAGGTAGATACCATTGGAATTGAGGAAATCAGAAAAAATGTATCAAAACGTGATGGAATCGGTGCGCAACAACTGATTTTAAACATGTTTAGATAGAACTAAAAATGTGACATCGGTTTTAAAAGTATGCTTCCGGTGACACGAAATTTTAAAGAAAAGAATAGGAGAAGAAAACATGAGGAAGAAAGTTTTAGCAGTAATGTTAGCGGCAGCAATGACATTTAGTATGGCAGCCTGCGGATCATCAGGGAACAATGCAGAAGGATCCAGCGAAGCAGGGGTGGAGACAGCGGAATTTAATCCGGATCAGGCAGAAGATGCTATGTCTATCGAAGAACTTCGCGAGACAAATGGTGAGGAAGTTCCTGTAGAAGCAGATATGAAATTTGGAGTGGTTATGAAATCTTTATCCAATGAATTCTGGAGAACTTTGGAAGAAGGATATAAGGCTGCTGAAAAAAGTGTCAATGATGCAGGAGTTAAATTTGAAGTGGAAGTGGAAGCTACCACAGATGAGAGTGATGAAACGGGTCAGCAGACTATGACATCTACTTTGATCACACAGGGTGTGGACGCGCTTTTAATGAGTCCAATCTCTGATTCCAATCTGACATCTGCAGTGGAAGATGCAAAAAATGCAGGAATTCCTACCGTAAATGTCAATGATGGACTGATTGCGATCGCTGATTATTATGTCGGACCAAATGCTTATCAGAACGGACAGCTTGCAGCAGAATGGATTTCCAAAAAACTTGGGGACAAAGGACAGGTTGCCATCGTTGTAGGTATGGCAAAAGCATTTGCAGCCCGTGAACGTACTGCCGGTTTCGAAGATTGGATTGCTGATAATAATTCCGGTCTTGAGATTGTTGCAAAACAGAATGCTGACTGGGATCGTCAGAAATCAAAAGAGCTTGCATCCACATGGATTCAGCAGAATCCGGACTTAAAAGCAATCTTTTGCAACAATGACGATATGGCTCTTGGTGTAGTAGAAGCAGTGGAAGAAACCAATGCAGATATTCTTGTAGTTGGCGTTGACGGAATCGGTGAAGCGTATGATTCTATCCGTGCAGGAAAACTGGATGCTACCGTAGATTCTTTCCCATATTACATGGCTCAGGTTGCTACAGAATGCTCCATTCGCGCACTGGCAGGACAGGAAATACCAAGTGTGGTTGCAACACCACAGGCTCTGATCGATTCTGAAAATGTTGATAAAGATGCAGCAGAAATCATCAACTGGGTTGACTCAAAATATGTTGCAAAATAGTATGACATACTGTTGGTTGGGAAAGGGCGCTGTTGCGGGTGCCCGATCCTGGATCAGTCATACTTTAAAAGGAGGATTTAAAAATGGAAACAGCAGTAGAATTTGTTAAAATTAACAAATATTTTCCAGGCGTGCATGTGTTAAAGGATATTTCCTTTACAGTGGGAGCAGGGGAAGTTCATGCTCTTCTTGGAGAAAATGGCGCCGGAAAATCCACATTGCTTAATATTCTCCATGGTGTATATACAGAATATGAAGGAGAAGTTTATCTTCATGGACAGTTGGTAAGCTTTAAAAATCCCAATGATGCCATATTAAATGGAAAGATTTCCAAAGTACATCAGGAAACAATGGTTGTGGAAGATTTGACAGTGGGGCAGAATGTTACACTGGGATATGAACCGAAGAAAAATGGTTTTATAGATTTTGGAAAGATGCACAGTGATGTTGATGCAATTTTACAGGAGTTAAACTGTAACTTTAAATCATCGGATCTTGTGAGCACCCTGACGGCAGGTGGAAAACAGATGCTCGCAATTGCAAAAGCACTTTATCATCACTCAACAATCATTTCTCTCGATGAGCCTACAGCTTCCCTGACATTAAAAGAAACAGAAGCGCTTTTCGAGGTAATCAATAAATTGAGGAAAGATGGTGTTACGATTCTTTATGTCAGTCATCATCTTGAGGAAATTTTTGAAATCTGTGACCGGGCTACGATTATGCGCGATGGAGAATACATTCAGACAATGAACGTAAAAGAAACTACCCGTGAGGAACTGATCCGCGCCATGGTAGGACGCAGTGTTGGAGCAAATGCATCCAGATTTCGTCCAAGCCCTATGACAGACGAGGTAGTCCTGAAAGTTGAGAATTTCACCAGCCAGAAAGATTATAAAAATGTATCTTTTGAATTACATAAAGGAGAGATATTAGGATTCTTTGGTCTCGTAGGAGCGGGACGTACGGAAGTGATGAGAGGAATCATCGGAGCGGATGCCCGCATCGGAGGAAATCTTTACTTCAAAGGCAAAAAAGTAAGTAAAAATATAAATACTTCCAAAGCGTTAAAACTGGGAATCGGCCTTCTTCCGGAAGATCGGAAAACTCACGGTTTTAATAAGCTGGAATCCAATATTTATAACATTTCTATCTCCAGTTTAAAGAAATACCTTACGGCAGGATTTTTAGATTACAGAAAGAAGAAAAAGAATGCAGAGCATTTCTTCCAGGAAATCGATATTAATCCAAAACGTCCGGACTATCTTACGGTAAATATGTCCGGCGGTAATCAGCAGAAGGTTATTTTGGCCCGTTGGATGTCTACAGACGTAGATGTGATTATCTTTGATGAGCCGACAAAAGGGGTAGACGTAGGAGCAAAAGCAGAAATATACCGACTTATGGAAGAACTCGTGGCAGAAGGCAAGAGCCTGATCGTCGTGTCCTCGGAGCTTCCGGAGGTGATGGGTATCAGTGACCGTATTCTTGTTATGAGTGAAGGAGAGATCACAAAGGAATTTACGGACCGCAATAAGTTTAATGAAGATACCATCTTAGATTATGCAATTGGAGGAAATTAAAAATGTTTAATAAATATAAACGTGAATTGGTTGTTTTACTTGCAACCTTATTAATGGGAGTGATATTCACTGCAATGAATCCGGCTTTTCTGGCATGGAACAATATTTTGACAATTTTCCAGCAGATGGTATTGAACGGCCTTCTTGCAGTAGGTATTATGTTTACAATTATTACCGGCGGAATTGACCTGTCCATTGGCTGTACTTTCGCTATTGTGGGTATCGTTGTTGCCAATCTTGCTGTGGCGGGATGGAACCCTGTTTTTGCCATCATCATGGGACTGATCGCCGGCGGCATCCTTGGATTATTCAACGGATTCCTTGTAAACAGATTAAAGCTGCAGCCATTCATTGCAACACTTGGTACTATGAGTTTATATCGTGGTATTGCATATGTTATTACCGGAGGCGCTCCGGTGACAAATGTTCCGGATTCCTTCCGTAATATTTTCAATGGCCAGATGGTGGCCGGACTTCGTTATTATGTTCTGATCATGATTGTTGTTTTTATCATCGCTCATATCGTTCTTTCCAAAACAAGAACCGGTGATTATCTTTACGCAGTCGGCGGAAATGAAGAAGCGGCAAAGCTTTCCGGTGTCAATGTTAT
>CAZKQV010000042.1:0-20351 GCA_964555015.1 uncultured Eubacterium sp.
AACCGCAGAGCAGGCTGCTACAGCAGTAATCGCTTACGAGCCAATCTGGGCAATCGGAACCGGCAAGACTGCAACAACAGAGCAGGCTCAGGAAGTTTGCGCAGAGATCAGAAAATGTATCGCAGAAATCTATGATGACGCAACAGCAGCAGCAATCCGCATCCAGTACGGCGGAAGCGTAAACGGCAAGACAGCTCCGGACTTATTTGCTCAGGCAGACATCGACGGCGGACTTGTAGGCGGCGCATCCTTAAAACCAGACTTCGGCGCAATCGTAAACTACAACAAATAATCAATTTTATTTAAAATCCACAAATAAAAATCTTAAAAACGCCACTAAATGCAAGGATATTTGGTAAATTACCCAATTGAGATGTGTTTGGTGGCGTTTTATAATATCGTCATTATTATAATTCTCACTTTTTGGCTGCATCTGGGAGTATCTGCTTAGGGATATCATGTCAAAAAATATTTTTCCGCAATGACGCTACGCTCTCTTCGGTCTACGGCCCTCAGAAGGCGTTGCTTCAAAATTTTCTTTGCTCCAGAAAAGCATAGTATATTTTGCCAATGTTTATTTTCCAGTGACACTTCAAGGATCAATAAAAATACTTATTGAAAAGAGTTTCGAGGTGTTTTATAATATCTGTATTGGATCGATCGTCGGGAGGATCATGAAATCAGGAGATCAGGAGGTATCGAAATGTCAGATGGAACAAAATTGATCTTAGAGGCAATCCAGAACCTGGGAAAGAGATTTGATGATCTGGAAAGTAGGTTTGATAATCTGGAAAAAAGATTTGATAATCTGGAAGGCAGATTTGACAATCTGGAAAAAAGATTTGATAATCTGGAAAGCAGAATGGATGCTCTGGAAAGCAGAATGGATGCTTTGGAAAGCAGAATGGATGCTTTGGAAAGTAGAATAGATGCTTTGGAAGGCAGAATGGATGCTTTGGAAGGCAGAATGGATGCTCTGGAAACTAAATTTGATGTTCTGGAAAGCAGAATTACAACTCTGGAGAGTGAAGTAAAGGATATTCAATTAACCCTTGAAAATGAAACGAATCGAAATATCAGAGTAATTGCGGAAGGACATACAGACTTGATTCGCAAGCTTGATGGAGCTTTAAAGGTAGAAAGTGAAAAAGAGATGCTGTTATTGCGTGTCAATATTCTTGAGAACGAAGTGAGAAGATTAAAAGAAAAGGTTGGATAAAATAAACATAACGAGGGATGGCCGAGAAATCGACCATCCTTTTTCTATTTTACCTTGCACCCTGTTTACGTGTATTATAAAATAATATTGAAAATTATTTGTAGTATCATATTAATGGAGAGAAATCGATGAATGAACAACAAGACAGAGCCGGAATTAAGCGAAACTGGCCGGAGTATGAGAACTGCGGCATACTGGGCCATGGCGCATACGGTCAAGTTTATAAGATAAAAAGAGAATATCTGGGCAATACACTTTATTCGGCGTTAAAAGTTGTGCATATTCCTCCAAATGAAAATATGCAGTATGAGATGGAAGCCATGGGGATGTCTGAGGCAAAGATTAAAGAATACTATAAAAAGCTTGTCGAGAATTTTTTGAATGAAAATTCTGTGATGGAAAAGCTTAAAGGTGCCTCGAATATTGTCACCATAGAAGACTGTATCGTGGAGGGCGATGCAGATGGCGGTGATTACACGATTTATATCAAAATGGAATTGCTGGAAAGCCTGGAATCCATGATGAGAAAGTTTCAATTTGGACCAGAAGATATCGTGACCATGGGAAAAGATATTTGCGACGCTCTGATTGCCTGTGAACATATGAATGTGATCCATCGGGATATTAAGCCGGCTAATATCTTCATCAATTCTTTTGGAACTTTTAAGCTGGGAGACTTTGGCGTGGCAAAGCAGATGCAGCATACCCGGACTAATATGACCCAAATCGGCACGGGAATGTATATGGCGCCGGAACTGTACCGGGGAGAAGCCGCCGACAGGCGAGTGGATATTTATTCCTTAGGAATAACTCTTTATCGAATTGCGAATCAAGGATGTTTTCCTTTTGTTAATCCCAATACTATGAATCCGGAGAGCAGCCAGGATGCCTTGATAAAAAGAATCAGAGGAGATGAGCTGCCGCTGCCATCTCAGGTTCCTCCGGAACTTGGAAGGATTATTGTTAAAGCCTGCGCTCATAAACCGGAAGACAGATATGACAGTGCCAGGGAGTTTAAGGAAGCATTGGAAATCTGGAGCGCACGGCAGAAATACAAAAATACTTTCCTGGCGGAAGGAAACGGAAAAAAAGAAAATGAAAAAGAAGGAAATGTAAGAGAACAAAACAGGAAAGCAGGGGACAAGAAAGAAGATAACGGGAGAGGAATGGAACCCCCGGGTAAAATCGACTCTTCCCCAAATAAGCATCCGGTTATTAACGCTCTCATTAAAATAATTTTTTGGATTCTTACAATATTTTTTGCCATATTAGGAATGGCATGGTTTTCCATTGGAGAGACCGACGGTATTGGATATAGAATTATTGGAATCGTTACTTTAGCCTGGGCGGTCATGGCTTGCCCGACTATTACATCAAAAACAAAGAAGATTAAAAAACTGCAAGGATATTATAAACATAAAAGAAAAATTGTAGTTTTATTAGTGATTATCTGGTTCTTGGCAATGATGTTTATATAGGAGTTCTATCGAGGTGATCAAATGACAATTCATGAATATGGAGCGGCAGAGAAAACAATTGTACTGATACATCCCTCAGCAGTTATGTGGGACTATTTTGATTATATCATTCCTTTACTCAAAGAAGATTATCATTTGATTATCCCTGCACTCCCCGGCTATGATGAAGAAAAGCCGGATGAAAATTATACCAGCGTAGAAGAAATAGCAGGAGATCTTTCAAGATGGCTGTTAAATCATCAAATCAAAACAGTTGATATTCTCTATGGATGTTCCATGGGAGGGAGCATCGTACTGCGAATGCTCGCAGAGCAGCAGATTACAGTAAAAAATGCGGTATGCGATGGAGGGATCACCCCCTACCGGCTGCCATGGATCGTGACAAGGTGTATTGCAGCCAGAGATTTTCTGATGATTGCTATGGGAAAGATCGGGGGCTTGAAACTTCTTGAAAAAGCTTTTTCAACGGACGAGTACAGCCCGGAAGATTTAAAATACATCGATAAAGTCCTACGGTTTATGAGCTATAAAACTATCTGGCGTACCTTTGAGTCCTGCAATAATTATGCCATGCCAAACCCTGTACCGGAATATCACGGCAGACTTCAATACTGGTATGGGGATAAAGAAGAAAAAGACCGTGCATGGGATATCAAATACGTAAAAGAAAAATTTTCCAATGTAGATTTCATAAAATTCAAAAATATGGGTCATGCCAGCATGGCTTCTCTTCATCCGCAGGAAATGGCAGAACGATTCAGACTTTTGACTGGAGATTTTGTTCATTCTGATGGACTTAGTAAATCGCAGCAGATCAATTGAGTTAATAACGGCAAAGTGGATGACATATAGTGCGATAAGGAAAATAATTTAGTGAAACGCAAGGTTTAAAGTGTACCCTTTGTTTAAAATGTCCCCTTTGTCTAAAGTGTATCCTTTAAAGTGTACCCTTTGTCTAAAGTGTACTAAAGTGTACCCTTTGTCAAGGACATTTAAAGTGTACCCTTTAAAGTGTACCTAAAGTGTACCCTTTGTCAAGGACATTTTTGCAAAACAGGACAGTATGAAGGAACAACAGAAATGAAAGAACAACAAGACAGAGCCGGAATAGGGCGCAATTGGCCCGACTATGAAGTGTGCGAAGTATTAGGCCACGGAACATACGGTCAAGTTTACAAAATAAAAAGAGAATATTTAGGAAACACCACTTATTCTGCATTGAAAGTCATTCACATTCCTACGGACGACGATATGCGGCGTGAAATGGAATCCTGGGGAATGACGGATGAGAAAATCAAAGAGTATTACAAAGAGGTGGCCCAAGATTTTCTAAAGGAAAATGCCGTGATGGAAAAGCTTAAAGGAGCCGCTAACATCGTTATCATTGAGGATTGCATCGTGGAAAAAGAGGAAGAAGGGAACGGATATACCATTTATATTAAAATGGAGCTGCTGGAAAGTCTGGAATCCATGATGAGAGGCTATAAGCTGGGACCAGATGATATCGTAACTGTGGGGAAAGATCTCTGTGACGCTCTGATAGCCTGCGAACAGAAAAATGTCGTCCATCGGGACATCAAACCGGCCAATGTATTTATCAATTCCTTCGGTACTTTTAAACTGGGAGATTTCGGAGCAGCAAAGCAAATGCAGCATACGAAGACCAGCATGACACAGATCGGCACGGGAATGTACATGGCGCCGGAGCTGTACCGCGGGGAAGCCTCCGATAAAAGAGTAGACATCTATTCCTTGGGTATCATGCTCTACCGCATTGCTAACCAGGGATGTTTTCCATTTGTGGATCCGGATACCATCAGTCCTGCCAGCAATCAAGACGCATTGCTTAAGAGACTGAAAGGGGAAGAACTGCCGCTGCCGTCCCAGGTGGACGAAGAGCTGGGAAAAATTATCGTTAAAGCCTGCGCCCATAGGACGGAGAAACGATACGAAAGCGCCAGGGAGTTGAAAGAAGCTCTCGAGAAATGGGAAGTTTTGCAAAAATATAAAGGGCTGATTAACTTACAAACGGCAGATCACCAAGATAAAGAAGTCTTGCTTCCGGCAGTTAAAGAACTCAATGTGACCAATGCGGTGAATATGGCCAATACCTTTGAGGTGATTGATCCTGCGGTTAACGATCCGGCCGATGATGCGGTCGATACAGTGGAATTTGGCGTTTATGGCAACAAACCAATCCAATGGACAGTGATTAAAATTGAAAATAATAAAGCTTTATTGCTCAGTAAATATTGCTTATTTGACAAGCCATATAATGAAAAATGGCAAACCATTACGTGGTCAAAATGCACTCTTCGAACATGGCTTAATAAAAATTTTTACTCTTATGCATTTTCCGAAAAAGAAAAGGCCCAGATTATAAAAACATCTCTAAAAAATAGTGATAATCAAACATATGGCACACCGGGAGGAGAAAAAACAGAAGATAAAATATTTTTGCTGTCCTCACAAGAAGCGGAAGCCTATATCATTTCTGATGACGCAAGAAAAACAACTTATCCGGACGGCTCATCCTCTTGGTGGTGGCTGCGTTCTCCTGGCTACTGTGATATTTTTGCAGCGATCGTGCGAGACAACGGCTTCGTTGACCAATCCGGATATCTGATTCACAGCAAATTTCCAGGAGTGCGGCCCGCTTTATGGGTTAAGCTGAATTAGGATTTTTTGTAAATGATTGCAGGGAAACTAGAAAACAATTATAATAGTGAAAGAAGTGGATGTCACACGCAGAGTTTAGCATATTTTGTTAAGAATAGGAGATATCATATATGGGAAATTATATTAACCTTGGGAATGCAGGTTTTCAATCGGTGCGAAAAGGGCTCTATGTAGATAAATCCGGGTTGATTTCAATTATAAATAAAAATCTTGGTTGGGGGACAAGCTTTTTTGTGTAAGCAGACCAAGGAGATTTGGAAAATCCTATGCGGCAAAAATGCTTTGCGCATATTATGACAGAAGTTGTGACTCCAGAAAACTTTTCCAGGGACTTGCCATTGAAAAAGATGACTCGTTTGAAAAACATTTGAATAAATATGACGTTATTTATTTGGATATTACATGGTTTATTTCTATGACAGTGAATATAAAAAATGTAGTTTTAGAGATTCAAAGTAAGGTCATGAAAGAGTTAAGAGAAACATTTCCTCAAGCAAAATGTGCAGACACATTACCGGAGACTCTCACAGAGATTAATGATGTCACTAACAGAAAATTTATTATTATTATAGACGAGTGGGATGCATTGTTTCGAGAGGCAAAAGAAGACAAAGGATTACACAAAGAATATCTGCAATTATTAAGAGGATTATTTAAAAGCGGGCTTACGGATAAAATAATAGAAGCTGCGTATATGACAGGAATTTTGCCTATCAAGAAATATGGAACACAGTCTGCATTAACAGATTTTGTGGAATATACTATGATAGCTCCCGGGGTTATGGCGCCCTTTATGGGATTTACAGAAAAAGAAGTAAAAGAACTTTGTTCCGTCTATGATATGGATTTTAAGGAAGTGAAACGCTGGTATGATGGGTATTCTTTTAATAAAATTAAATCAATCTATAGTCCTAACTCAGTGACAAGAGCAATGAAAAATAATGATTATGGTTCCTACTGGACACAATCAGAAACGTATTTGTCATTAAAAATATATATTGATATGGATGAGGATGGCTTAAAGGAAGCAATCGTACAGATGATTGGGGGAACCCACTATCCAATTGACGTTAGCACCTTTCAGAATGATATGACAAGTATCCTATGTAAAGATGATGTGCTTACATTGTTAATCCATTTGGGATATCTTGCATATGATGCTTCAAAAAAAGAAGTATTTATTCCAAATGAAGAAGTAAAGCAGGAATTTATTCGTGCAGTAAAAACAGGAAAACGCAACACTTCCAATAATAGTTGTTGAATTAAAATGGAATAAAACAGCGGAAGGAGCAATAAAACAAATCAAAGAGAATAATTATCCCGAAAAATTGACTGAAATGGGAAGGGAGTTATTACTAGTTGGCATAAATTATGATACGGTAACGAAAGTTCATAGTTGTGTAATAGAAAAGTTGTGATATGTCATCATTTCTGGTATGTATATGAATTTATGCGAGATATAGCGGATTCACTATAGAATAAAAGAGGTAAAGTCTGTCTTGATAAAGCTGTGGTTTTGGCAGAGTATGGCTTCAAGGGATATTAAAAAAGATAATTAATGCATTTACAGAGAGAAAGTAGTATGAAGGAACAATGGATATGAACGAACAACAAGACAAAGCCGGGATCAAGCGCAACTGGCCCGCTTATGAAGTGTGCGGAGTATTGGGGCACGGCGCTTACGGGCAGGTTTACAAAATAAAAAGAGAATATCTGGGTAACATTACTTATTCTGCTTTGAAGGTAGTCCGCATTCCTCCTGATCCGTCTATGAGATATGAGATGGAATCCTGGGGAATGACGGATGAGAAAATTGAGGAGTATTATAAAGAGCTGGCTCAAGATTTTCTAAAGGAAAATGCCGTGATGGAAAAGCTTAAAGGAGCCGCCAACATCGTCATCATTGAGGATTGTATCGTGGAAAAAGGGGAAGAAGGGAACGGATATACCATTTATATTAAAATGGAGCTGCTGGAAAGTCTGGAATCCATGATGAGAAGCTATAAGCTGGGGCCAGATGATATCGTAACTGTGGGGAAAGATATCTGTGACGCTCTGATAGCCTGCGAACAGAAAAACGTCGTCCATCGGGACATCAAACCAGCCAATGTATTTATCAATTCCTTTGGTACCTTTAAACTG
Organism: uncultured Eubacterium sp.; assembly: GCA_964555015.1. GTDB lineage: Bacteria > Bacillota > Clostridia > Lachnospirales > Lachnospiraceae > Anaerobutyricum. Next base: position 7,519 of record CAZKQV010000042.1, read on the forward strand.
GGGGATTTTGGAGCAGCAAAGCAAATGCAGCACACGAAGACCAGTATGACACAGATCGGCACGGGAATGTATATGGCGCCGGAACTGTACCGCGGGGAAGCCGCCGATAAAAGAGTAGACATCTATTCCCTGGGTATCATGCTCTACCGCATTGCTAACCAGGGATGTTTTCCATTTGTGGATCCGGATACCATCAGTCCTGCCTGCAACCAGGATGCATTGCTTAAGAGACTGAAAGGGGAAGAACTGCCGCTGCCATCCCAGGTGGATGAAGAGCTGGGGAGAATTATTGTCAAAGCTTGCGCTCATAGGGCGGCAGACAGATACGACAGTGCGAGGAAATTTAAAAATGCGTTAGAAGGATGGGAAGCAAAGAAAAAATACGGTGATTTGGCAACGGATGGACAGAAGATTTCTTCTAAGAAAGCTGATGAGCAAGAAATGAGTTGGGAAAAACAACGAATCCGGGAACTGGAAGAAGAAAAAAGACAACAAAGATTAGAAAAACAGAAAATAAAAGAATTAGAAGAACAGATTAAAAGACAGAACGAGGAATTGGAACAATTGAGAAAAATCAGCCAGTTCATGCAAGAGGACGAAGAACGATGGAAGTCAAAATATGATATTCAAAAGCACGATGTTTGTCCAGTCCACAATTTGCACTCCGGCGAATCTTATTTTTCAGCGATAGACAAAGATGATGTGATAGAATTTGGAAACTATAATGACAAACCAATCAAGTGGATAGTGTTACATAAAGAAAAGAATAAGGCATTATTAATCAGTAAATATTGTTTATTAGATAAACCGTATAATGATGATTATGTAGCCGTTACTTGGGAAAAATGCACTTTACGAAAATGGCTGAATGATGATTTTCTTGAAATTTCATTTAGCAAAGAAGAAAAGCAGCAAATAATAGAAGTACAGTTGGAAAACGAGGATAATTCAAGACATGGAACAAAAGGCGGAAGCCACACTTACGATAAGCTCTTCCTTTTGTCCATAGAAGAAGCGGAAAAATACTTTTATTCAAATAATGAGAGAAAGGCAACCTATGATAATGGCTCACCGTCCTGGTGGTGGCTGCGTTCTCATGGTTATTATGATAAGGCTGCTTTGGTGGATCTTGGCGGTTCTGTATATGAGTATGGCCTTGTTGTTGATCGTGTCAGTGGAGCTGTTCGTCCAGCCCTATGGATAAAGCTTAAATAGGACGTCTGCTGATTTTAACATTACGCAGTTTTTTTGACACGAGGCCGGCCAATTAAAGTTTATTAAAAATATAGACCATGCATTGATTACCCATCAATGAAAAAAAGAAAATGACAGTTGTCTTTTTGGGAGGTGAATTGTCCAATGAAAGAATTTAATGTAACAGGAACCTGTATCCCCGACGAACATTATATGGTTGATACTTCGAAAAAAATAGATCAGATTATACAGTTAATCGAAAAAAATAAGTATTTTACAATCAATCGTGCCAGGCAGTATGGAAAGACAACTACATTAGATACATTAAACCGAAAGTTGGAAAATCATTACTATATCATATGGATGAGTTTTGAAGGCATGACAGAAGAAAGTTTTGCGGATAACAAAACATTCGTAGAGACTTTTATTTCAATGGTGGCCGATAATCTGGAATTTACGTCCATACATCCGAAAGTAATTCATGAGTGGAAGGAAATGACTCATTGGGAAACTGCCGGAAAGAAAGCTCCATTTGAATATCTTAGTAAAAAAGTCACCAGATTGTGTAAAAATGCAGATAAAGAAATCCTTCTAATGATCGACGAAGTGGATCAAGTATCAGATAATCAGATATTTTTGAATTTTTTGGGGATGCTTAGAAACAAATACCTTTCCCGCAGTTCAGGAAGAGACGTCACTTTTAAAAGTGTAATTCTCGCCAGTGTTTATGATATAAAAAATTTAAAGTTGAAAATACGCCCGGATGAGGAAAGAAAATACAATAGTCCCTGGAATTTTGCAGCCGATTTTGCAGTGGATATGAGTTTTTCACCGGAAGAAATTGCCACGATGCTTAAAGAGTACGAAGAAGAAAATCATACAGGAATGGATATCCTTTGTATTAGCAAGGAACTGTACTTTTATACCAATGGATACCCATTTTTAGTCAGTCTTTTATGCAAATGGATTGATGAAAATGGAGGGAAAATTTGGACTTTAGAAACTCTGAGAAATGCGCAAAAGGCAATTTTAAAAACAAGAAATACATTATTTGATGATCTAATTAAAAATGTGGAAAATGACGAAGCATTAAAGAAATTGGTCATAGATCTTTTATATTATGGAAAATCGTTTAGTTACAGTCTGGCAGCTCCTGTGATACAAAAGGGGGTTATGCTCGGCATTTTTAGCGAAAAAAATCATATGTTGGCAATCTCAAATTTAACATTTGAGATGTACCTCTATGATTATACGATCAACAGTAAAAGCATAGAGGATTCCAGTCTTCTTTCCGAGCAAAGCCAGTTCATCAAAAGCGGCAAATTAGATATGCCTCGTATTTTAGGAAAGTTTCAGGAATTAATGAAATCAGAATATCGAGAAGAAGACGAGAAATTTTTGGAGAGACAAGGACGTTTGTTATTTTTATGTTTCTTGAAACCAATCATTAACGGGACGGGATTTTATTATGTAGAGCCAGAAACGCGAAATAACACCCGTATGGATATTGTAATAGCTTATGATGGAGAAGAACATATCTGTGAATTGAAAATCTGGCACGGATCGCAATATCGCAAAGAAGGCATTAAACAGTTGGAAAAATATATGGAATCTCGAAATGCAAAAAAAGGGTATCTTGTCAGCTTTTCTTTCCAAAAAGAAAAACAATGCATATGTCATTGGCTGTCTTCCTGTGAAACAGAAAAAGATATTTTTGAAGTGATAATTTAAAATCTCTGTCTATCCTTTGTTTCGATAGGTAGCCAGATTGATTTTATTGATAAAATTTGGAATGAATAAACTACGTGAAAAATAGAGTAAAAGTATAGCCGCAAGGGATATTATGAAAAAGATAATTAACGCATTTGCAAAGAGAAAATAGTATGAAGGAACAACGAATATGAACGAACAACAAGACAGAGCTGGGATCAAGCGCAACTGGCCCGCCTTTGAAGTGTGCGGAGTATTGGGGCACGGCGCTTACGGGCAGGTTTACAAAATAAAAAGAAAATATTTAGGAAACACCACTTATTCCGCATTAAAGGTCATTCACATCCCGCCAAACGACGATATGCGCTATGAAATGGAATCCTGGGGGATGTCCGAGGTAAAAATCAAGGAATATTACAAAGAGCTGGTGCAAAATTTCTTAAATGAAAATTCGGTGATGGAAAAACTTAAAGGCGCCGCCAATATCGTCACGGTAGAAGACTGCATTGTGGAAAAGGACAGCGAGGGAGACGGCTATACCATCTACATCAAAATGGAGCTGTTGGAAAGCCTGGACTCCCTGATGAGAAACTATAAGCTTGGCTCGGAGGATATTGTGACCATGGGAAAAGACATCTGCGACGCCCTGATTGCCTGTGAGCAGATGAACGTCGTCCACAGGGATATCAAACCGGCTAATGTATTTATCAATTCCTTTGGCACCTTCAAGCTGGGAGACTTCGGCGTGGCAAAGCAGATGCAGCACACTCAGACCGGAATGACCAAGATCGGAACAGCAATGTACATGGCTCCGGAGTTGTACCGGGAGGAAACCGCAGATAAACGGGTGGACATCTACTCCTTAGGCATCATGCTTTACCGCATTGCCAATCAGGGATGTTTTCCTTTTGTGGATCCGGATACCATCAGCCCGACCAGTAATCAAGACGCATTGCTTAGAAGGCTGAAAGGAGAAGAACTTCCGCTGCCGTCCCAAGTGGATGAAGAGCTGGGAAGAATCATTGCCAAAGCCTGCGCCCATAAGGCAGAAGAACGATACGGTAGTGCGAGGGAATTGAAAGACGCTCTGGAAAAATGGAGCCTGAAACAAAAATTAAAGGGCGAATTGGATTCCGAGAGAGAAGCGGATAGAAAATCAGAGGAAATAAGTTGGGACAAGCAAAAAATTAGAGAATTGGAAGAAGAACTTGCACAGTTAAAAAAGAAAGAAGAAGAGGAAGAACTCCGAAGGCGCCGGGAAGAGGAACGCCGGAGAGTTGAAGAAAATCGAAGAAAACAGCAAGAGGAAAGACAGAGTGTTGAAGAACAAAAGAGACAGCAAGAGCAAAATAAGCGCCAGGAAGAGGAGCGCCGGAGAAAAGAAGAAGAAAGGAAGCGCCAGGAACAGCTAAAGCGGCAAAGAGAGAATAATCAAAACATCCATAGGAAAGTGATTGGGATACCAAAGAAAAAAATGTTATTCGGCGTAATCCTTATGTCTATAGTTACGGCTTATATCGTGATTGGAATTGCACTGGTATCGCAGAATAAAAATAATGGTGATAGGAGTAATCGTATTGATGTTAGTACAAATGAGAAGATCGCAGAGACGACTGTGAAATTTGACGCTGCGGATACCGAAGAAACAACTGTGAAATTTGACGCTGCGGATACCGAAGAAGAAACAACACAATCGAGCGTCCAAGATATAAATGATGATGAAATAACAATCCCAGAAATAGTAAAATTAAATACTTCTGTAGATATTGGCGATATTGTGGAGTTTGGTACTTATCAATATTTTTCTGGCGGTGCAGAAGAACCATTGGAATGGATTGTATTGGAAAAAGATAATAATCAGGCTTTGCTGATTTCCAGATATTTGTTGAGTAGAACACCCTATAATACGGAATATGAATCTGTTACATGGGAAAATTGTACGTTGCGGAAATGGTTGAATGATGATTTTTATACGGAAGCTTTTGATGAAGCGGAGAAAGAACAAATCATTAGGTCATTTTTAGAAAATTCGGATAATCCGGAGTATAAGACAGATGGCGGGGATAGTACCGAGGATAATATTTTCCTTTTGTCCATTAACGAAGCACAACAGTATTCTTTCTCGGATGAAGAAAGAAAGGCATCGTATAAAAAAAGCGGTATGGAGCTAGACTGGTGGTTAAGGTCTCCTGGCAAAGAAAATAATAATGCAGCGGTAATGGAGTCTGATGGAACGGTTAATGAAGAAGGAATCGAGGTGAACAATAAAAGTGGTGGAATAGATATTAATATTTCCGTCCGGCCCGCTTTATGGGTAACTTTGGATTAAGACATTTTCTGATTGGGAGTTGTTCAATGTGGATTATATATGCCGTCATCTGCAAGTTGTCTTCTGTCTGCGAGATTTTAACGCTAATGTTAGGCGTGATGATTGTAGGAGTGTATGTGTGTTAATGATAAAGATTAAAAAAAGAAAAGATCAAAAATCTGGTTTATAAAGTGTTAATTGCAATTTTAGAATAAGGAGACAGAAATAATGGATTCAAATGCTCTCAAAACAATTTTGGAAATTGGTGAAACTGTTGCGGTAGAATTTAAGCGTTGCGGAAATGGTATTGAAAGTGATGTTTATGAGACAATATGTTCCTTTTTAAATCGCTTTGGCGGAGATATTTTTTTGGGGATATTGGATGATGGGACGGTTTCAGGAATCTCTGAAAAGGTTGCCCCCGATATGATAAAGAATTTCATAAGCTGTATCAGTAATCCTGCGTTGTTTGCGCCGACAGTTTATTTGTCTCCCCAAATTATACAGTATGAAGGAAAAACAATTATTCATATTCATGTTCCTCCAAGTGCGGAGGTTCACAGTTATAAAAAAATAATTTATGATCGTGTAGACGATGCAGATGTAAAAGTAACAGCAACTGGGCAGATAGCGCAAATGTATATTCGTAAACAGGGAATTTTTACAGAACGAAAGGTTTATCCCTATGTAAAAAAAGAAGATCTTCGGTTGGATTTGCTTCCTAAGCTGCGTGTTATGGCAGAAAATAAGAGCGATGGACAAGGACATCCGTGGAACAGTATGACAGATGATGAGCTATTAAGAAGTGCAAGATTATATTCTATGGATCGTGTGACTGGAGAACAAGGCTTTAATTTGGCTGCGGTTATGCTTTTAGGAAGGGATGACGTGATTTTGGATATTGTTCCGGCTTATGTGACAGATGCTCTGCTTCGTCGTGAGAATGTGGATCGTTATGATGATAGAGAAATCATTCAGACAAATTTGATAGAAAGTTATGAGAGGCTGATGGATTTTGGACGTAAGCATTTGCTGGATAAGTTTTTTTTGGAAGAAGACCAGAGAAAGAGTCTGAGGAATATTATTGCTCGTGAAATCATTGCAAATATTTTGATTCATCGTGAATACACAAGCTCTTATCAGGCAAAATTTGTGATAGAGAAAAATAGGATGTATACGGAGAACGCAAATCGTGCTTCTCAGAATGCTATTATTACGCCGGACAATATGGAGCCGTCACCCAAGAATCCGATTATTGCTGCGTTTTTTAGAAATATCGGATACGCAGATCAACTTGGTTCTGGAGTGCGTAATTTATTTAAATATAGCAAATTTTATTCTGGAAAAGATCCAGAATTTATTGAAGGAGATATTTTTAGAATTATAGTGCCGTTGAATGATAGAATTATGGATGAAGAAATTACCCGATTGGCCACCCAATCCACCCAGTTGACCACCCAATCAGTCACCCAGTTCACCCAATCTAGTAGAAGAAATGTGGAACAGGAAATTATTAAGCTCATAGAACGGCAACCGTTTCTTTCTCAAAAACAAATGGCAGAAATGCTATCTATAAATCAAAATACATTGAAATATTACATTAAAAAGATGAAGGAAAAACATATCATTGAACGAATTGGATCCAGCCGGAAGGGAAAATGGGTCGTGAAGCAGGAAGGAAAGCGATTTTGATAAGCTGATGTTAGGAAATCATAAATAACTAAAAAAGATGAATTTTTAGCTCTGCTAATTATAGGAACATATACGGTATGATAATATTAAAACAATAAATGTTATAGATAATTATTGTATACAAATGGAGAGAAAAATCTTATGAATGAACAACAAGACAAAGCCGGGATCAAGCGTAACTGGCCCGCCTATGAAGTGTGCGGAGTATTAGGGCACGGCGCTTACGGACAGGTTTACAAAATAAAAAGAGAATATTTAGGAAACACCACTTATTCCGCCCTAAAAGTCATCCACATTCCGCCAAATGAAGATATGCGGTATGAAATGAAATCCTGGGGGATGTCCGAGGTAAAAATCAAGGAGTATTACAGAGAGCTGGTAGATAATTTCTTAAATGAAAACTCCGTGATGGAAAAACTGAAAGGGGCCTCTAATATCGTCACCATCGAAGACTGCATTGTGGAAAAAGACAAAGAGGGCGATGGTTATACCATCTACATCAAGATGGAACTACTAGAGAGCCTGGATTCCATGATGATAGATTACAAACTTGGCCCGGATGATATCGTGACCGTAGGAAAAGATATCTGCGACGCATTGATTGTCTGTGAGCAAATGAATGTGGTCCATCGGGACATCAAACCGGCCAACGTATTTATCAATTCCTTCGGCACCTTTAAGCTGGGGGATTTTGGCGTGGCAAGGCAGATGCAGCACACCCAGACCGGGATGACCAAGATTGGAACGGCGATGTACATGGCGCCGGAACTGTACCGGGAAGAAACTGCAGATAAACGGGTGGACATTTACTCCCTTGGAATCATGCTCTACCGTATCGCCAATCGGGGCTGTTTTCCCTTTGTGGATCCGGATACCATCAGCCCGGCCAGCAACCAGGACGCATTGCTTAGAAGGCTGAAAGGAGAAGAACTGCCGCTGCCGTCCCAGGTGGATGAAGAACTGGGAAGGATCATTGTCAAAGCCTGCTCCCATAAGGCGGCCGACAGATACAGCAGCGCAAAGGAATTTAAAGATGCCCTGGAAGAATGGAGCCTGAAACAAAAATTGGGCGGCAAAATGGATTCCGGGAGAGAAAAGGATAGTAAAACAGAAAATACAGAAAAGGAAAACCAAAGAATTAAGGCGCTGGAAGAAGAACTCGCCCAGTTGAAAAAATGGAAAGAAGAGGAAGACCTTAGGAAAAAACAAGAGATAGAGAGACAGCGCTTTGAAGAGGAGCGAAAAAGACAGCAAGAGCAAAACAAGCGCCAGGAAGAGGAACGCCGAAGAAAAGAAGAAAGGCAGCGCCAGGAGCGGATAAAGCAGCAACAAAAGAAAAATCAAAACATCCCGGGGGAAATGACCGGGATGCCAAAGAAAAAAAGTCCCGTTGGGGCGGTGATAGCGGCAGTTTTGGTGCTATGTGTCATTGGAATTGTATATGTATTCCAGAATGGAGACACACCAAAAAAGGTAACGAAATTAAAGGCGTCGAATGTTACAGTTGGTGACACTGTGAGAATGGGCAGCTATGATAATTCCGATATTCCATGGAAAGTTTTAGATAAAAAAGATGATAAAGTATTATTGCTCAGTGGAGATTGTTTATTGGATAAAGAATACAATGAAGAAAGCGGATCTATCACCTGGGAGGATTGTACTTTAAGAGAATGGTTAAACGACGATTTTTATAACGATGCCTTCAATGAGGAAGAAAAAGCGCGCATCATAGAAACCACGCTGGAAAATCCGGATAATCCGGAATACGGTACAGAAGGCGGAAGCGACACGGAGGACAAAGTATTCTTATTATCCATAGACGAGGCGAATGAATATTTTTCATCGGACGACGAGAGAAAAGCAACCTACGCCGACGGGTCGTCGGCGTTTTGGTGGCTGCGTTCCCCTGGCAACTATGATAATTGTGCCGCTAGAGTGAGGTATGACGGTTCCGTCACTCAGCTTGGTAACACTGTCCGCTATGTCTACGGCGTTCGGCCCGCTTTATGGGTAACTCTGGACTCGGATACCTTCTAATCGAAACTCACCCAATCAGGCGCCCTAACGGGGCGCCCAACTCTACCTTCCCCTTCTTATAAGGGGAAGGTGTCGTGGCAAAGCCGTGACGGATGGGGATACAAATTTCGCCGAAGGCGAAAAATTAAAAAGTGAATAGAGTATATTATGAGAAACAAAAAACAAAGTGATCTTACAGTAATAACGAAAGCAAAGGAATTATGTTCTTATATCATGACAGTAACACAAAAATCGCCAAAACATTTTCGTTATACTTTTGTAAGCCGCCTTCAAAATTTAACATTAGACGTCATAGAAAATTTATATATGGCAAATGAAATTTTTGTAAAAAAAGGTGATTCAAACTCTATGAATCAAAGATTGAAGTATCAGAGAGAAGCTATGACAAAGCTGAAATTAAAATCTCACCGTAAGTTAGGGGTTCTGTACCAGGAAGTAAAGGAATCGGATTCCTTCTTGCATTTCGCTTAGAAATCAGGTTTGATTTATTCTTTGATACAGCAGCCGAAAGAACGGTTGCTGTGCTGTCGGTTCAAAATTAGATGGAATACAGATCAGCATTTCCGTCCAATCTGTTTTATAGGTTACTTTGAAATAGAAAACATTAATGGCGAAAATAAATAGAAAAAGTAGAAAACAAAGAGATGCAAACATAAGGAGAAAAACACAGTGAAGATGGTGTCAATTCTGGGGGATTCTGTAAGCACCTATCAAGGCTACAATCCGCCGGGGTATGCAGTTTATTATAATGAAGGATATCAATATGCAAACGATCTTAATTCGGTATATGATACATGGTGGGCAAAGGTCAATCAGGCATTAGGTGCATATTTATGTGTCAATAATTCTTATTCGGGAAGTAAAGTGACAGGAGGAGTTTTCCCATCTGCTTCTTGTTATGAAAGGTTGACGGGTTTACATACTAATTGTTATAGCCCGGATCCCGACTTTCCAAATCGTATGCGGCACATTAATGAGAACGGTGATAAAAAATAAAAAAGATTGGGAATTTCCGGAGAGATATGCCGGTATAGCGTTGGAAGAGTATAATGAAACAATACGACGGTTATGTAAAAGAAAAAAATGTATTCTGGCTGATCTGGCCAAATTAAACATAAGATATGAAACCTTAGACGGCTCCCATCCGACGGCCAACGGACATAAAACAATAGCCAAAGCGTGGATCCATTGTTTATTAAAACTTGGAATGATTGGCTATTGATTGGAGGTAAGATCCATGATTAGAAAAGCAACATTAGACGATATTGAATTAATTGAAGATTCATACAACGAACACTTTAAGTATGAGTTGGAGCATGGCGCTTATACCATATTTAAAAAAGGCATATATCCAACTAGAAAAGACGCTGAGAAAGCGGTGGAACTTGGTGCGTTATATGTATATGAAGAAAACAACAATATTTTGGGAACTATAATTGTGAACCAAATACAGCCGACAGAATACGCCAAAATCCCTTGGAAACAAAATCTTACAAACGATGAAGTAATGGTAGTTCATTTGCTGATGGTGCGTCCAAGCATGAAGGGAAAAGGAATTGCATCCGCCCTTATTCAGTATGCCATAGAATTAGCAGGGAGTCATTCATGTAAAGCATTAAGACTTGATACGGGAAGTCAGAACATTCCGGCGGTAACTCTCTATAAAAAGCTGGGATTTGAAATTGTTGCAAAGGCTTCTATGAAAGTGGGCAATGTCATAGAGCACAGTGGACATTTATTTCTTGAAAAGGTATTATAAATACAGAATATATTCTATGCATAGACATAGTTGTAAAGAAACTTAGTATACCATGACAATTATATTGTGGAGAGAAATTAGTATGAGGTAAGTGCCGAAAGTATCCATTGCCCAAAATTTGTCTGCTAAAAAAGTCTTATCAAATAAATTATAATAATGATAAAATAAATTGTCCTGGGGAAGTGATAAAATAAATTGTCCCGGGAAAGAATATTGAACAAAGAAAGTAATTATGATAGAATAATCTGAGGTGAATGAACCAACCGATACGTAAATGATTAAGGTACGGCAATACGGCGATGCTGCTGGCACAGAAATGCGATGCGGCGGCAAGGCTGTTAGATTCATTCCCCACACTGTAACTATAAGGGATAAATAACTTTTAAAACAGGAGATTATAAGATGAGTAAAAAGCCGACAGTATTAATGATATTAGATGGATTCGGGCTGAATGAAAGAAAAGAAGCCAACGCAGTTTATATGGCAAATACTCCGAACATTGACAAGCTTATGGCAGAGTGTCCATTTGTAAAAGGAAATGCCAGCGGTATGGCGGTAGGTTTACCTGATGGGCAAATGGGTAATTCCGAGGTAGGACACTTAAATATGGGCGCCGGACGTATCGTTTATCAGGAGCTTACAAGAATTACAAAGTCCATTCAGGACGGAGACTTTTTCGAAGTGCCGGAATTTCTCGAAGCAGTAGAAAACTGCAAGAAAAATGATTCCACGCTTCATCTTTACGGATTATTGTCCGACGGTGGAGTACACAGCCATAACACACATCTTTACGGATTGTTGGAACTTGCCAAGAAACAAGGATTGACCGATGTCTGTGTACATTGTTTCCTTGACGGACGTGATACAGCGCCTACCTCTGGAAAAGGCTTCATTGAAGAGTTAGTAGCTAAGATGGAAGAAATCGGCGTTGGTAAGATTGCCACCATCGAAGGACGTTACTACGTTATGGACCGTGATACCCGCTGGGAGCGTGTAGAAAAGGCTTACAGTGCTTTGGTTTACGGTGAAGGCGTTGTGGAAACAGATCCGATTGAAGCAATCCAAAATTCTTACGATAATGAAGTGACAGATGAATTTGTACTTCCAACTGTAATCTGTGAAGACGGTAAACCAGTGGGAACAATCAAAGCAAATGATTCCGTTATCTTCTTCAACTTCCGTCCGGACCGTGCAAGAGAGATCACCCGTTCTCTTTGTGATCCGGAATTTGCAGGGTTTGAAAGAAAGAACGGCATATTCCCGTTAACTTATGTATGTTTCACGGAATACGATCCAACCATTCCGAACAAGACCGTAGCCTTCCGTAAAGTAGATATCACAGATACTTTTGGAGAGTTCCTTGCAGCGAACGGTTTAAAACAGTTGAGATTGGCTGAGACAGAAAAATATGCTCACGTTACATTCTTCTTTAACGGCGGCGTGGAAGTACCAAACGAAGGCGAAGACAGAATTTTGGTAAAATCCCCATCAGTGGCAACCTACGATCTTCAGCCGGAGATGAGCGCTCCGGAAGTAGGAGAAAAACTTTGCGATGCGATTCGCTCCGATAAATACGACGTGATCATCATTAACTTTGCGAACCCGGATATGGTGGGACATACCGGAATCCAGAGTGCGGCGGTAAAAGCAGTAGAAACCGTAGATACTTGTGTGGGAAATGCCGTTGCCGCATTAAAAGAAGCAGGCGGTCAGATGTTCATCTGCGCAGACCACGGAAACTGCGAGCAGTTGATTGATTACGAGACAGGAGCGCCATTTACTGCCCACACCACAAACCCTGTTCCGTTCATCTTAGTAAACTATGACGAGGCGTATACTTTAAGAGAAGGCGGCTGCCTTGCAGATATCGCTCCGACTCTGATCGAGATGATGGGTATGGAACAGCCGGCAGCAATGACCGGAAAGTCCTTGCTTATTAAAAAGTAAGAAAAATAAAAAAATACAAAGGCAAGAGATTGGGAAATTATGATTTTGCCTTATTACAAAAGGGGAGACAGCGGCCCGCATGGGCCGCTGCCTCCCTTTTTAAATTAAGTTTATGGTTCTTTTGGCAGGCTTTTATTTTTTGTGCGGCAAGAAAGACAGCAGTAAAGATAATTTTCTTCTATGCGG
>CAZKQV010000043.1:0-17845 GCA_964555015.1 uncultured Eubacterium sp.
CACGAACTGTTGGGCGGATACCCATACGACGTTTACGTCCTGCTTTACCGATATTGATCAGGTCATGCTCTACATTACCAACCTGGCCGATGGTTGCACGGCAGTTGATCGGAACCATTCTCATCTCGCCGGATGGAAGTCTTACTGTAGCATATTTTCCTTCTTTTGCCATAAGCTGCGCGGAGTTACCTGCGGAACGAACAAGCTGTGCTCCTCTTCCCACATAAAGCTCCACGTTATGAATTTCTGTACCAACCGGAATTGCGCTTAACGGTAAGCAGTTACCAACATGAACTTCTGCTTCCGGTCCATTCATAATGGTTGCTCCCACTTCTAATTTGTTAGGAGCGATAATATAAGATTTCTCTCCGTCTGCATAGCAGATCAAAGCAATGTTTGCTGTTCTGTTTGGATCATATTCGATTCCGATTACTTTAGCTGGAACACCGTCTTTTGTTCTCTTGAAATCGATCAATCTATATTTTTTCTTAGCGCCGCCTCCGCGGTGTCTTACTGTGATTTTACCCTGGTTATTACGACCGGAACTCTTTTTTAAAGAATAAGTTAAAGACTTTTCAGGAGTAGTCTTTGTGATCTCTGAGAAATCAGAGCCAGTCATATGTCTTCTGGAAGGTGTATATGGGTTATAAGTTTTGATTCCCATTCCTTTCACTCCTTTCGTTTCCGAATATTTGATATCACGCTTTTATGCGTATAATTGTCATATTATCTTTTTAGATTCTACAGACCTTCAAAAATCTGAATATCTGCGCTCTCTGCGGTAAGCTGAACGATCGCTTTTTTCTTTGCAGCCGTTCTTCCGTAAACCATTCCACGTCTTTTCTTTTTACCATTAAGGTTCATGGTGTTGACCTTTGCAACCTTAGCGCCTTCAAACATTTTTTCTACTGCTTCTTTGATCTGGCTCTTTGTTGCGTCTGGGTTAACGTAGAAAGTATATTTCTTTTCTGCCATTGCGGTCATACTTTTTTCCGTAACAACCGGTTTTAAAATGACGTCATAATATTTTAAATCTGCCATTATGCATATACCTCCTCGATCGCGGAAACTGCTTCTTTGGTCACAACTACGGTATCGTATTTTAAGATATCATATACATTGATTGATCCAACGGATGCAGTTCTTACACCTGGTAAATTGTTTGCTGATTTTACCACTGTCTTATCTACTTCTTTTGTTACGATTAACGCTTTGTTAAGCTTAAAGCTGTCTAACATACCTTTCACCAATTTTGTCTTGATTTCCGGCAGATTAAGTTCGTCAAGTACGATAAATTTATTTTCATTTACTCTGGAAGTTAAGGCAGATTTTAATGCTGCTCTCTTTTCCTTTTTGTTAACCTTTACAGAATAATCTCTTGGAGTTGGAGCAAATACTACTCCGCCGCCTGTCCACTGCGGTGCACGAATGGAACCCTGTCTTGCGTGTCCGGTTCCTTTCTGTCTCCATGGTTTTCTTCCGCCGCCGCGTACTTCAGAACGTGTTTTTGCTTTCTGTGTACCCTGACGTTTATTTGCAAGCTGTGCTACTACAGCCTGATGTACCAAATGTTCATTAACAGGCACTGCAAAGATAGAATCGCTTAACTCGATTGTTCCAACCTGAGCACCTTCCATATTATAAACAGATACTGATGCCATCGTTTCGTTCCTCCTTCCTTAAAGCGCCTACGCTTTTACTGACTCTTTCAATGTTACTAAAGATTTCTTTGGTCCAGGAACGGAACCTTTTACCAAAATAACATTATTCTCTACATCTATTTTAACGATCTCAAGGTTCTGCACTGTCACCTGTACGCTTCCCATATGTCCAGGCATCTTTTTGCCCTTCATAACCTTGGAAGGATCGGAAGCCATACCGTTGGAACCTGCATGACGGTGATACTTGGAACCATGGGTCTTTGGACCTGTGTGCTGTCCGTGTCTCTTGATCGCACCCTGGTATCCTTTACCTTTTGAAATCGCTGTTGCGTCAATTTTATCTCCGGCTTCAAAAATGTCCGCTTTGATCTCCTGACCTAATTCGTAGCTCTCAGCGTCTTCAAACTTGAACTCTCTTACAAATCTCTTTACTGATGTGCCGGCTTTTTCAAAATGACCTTTCATTGGCTTTGTGGATAATTTTTCTCTCTTATCTACGAAACCAACCTGTACAGCGCTGTAACCATCAATTTCTTCTGTTTTTACCTGTGTTACCACACATGGTCCAGCCTGTAATACTGTAACCGGAATCAATTCGCCATCTTCTGCGAAAATCTGAGTCATTCCGATTTTGGTTGCTAAAATAGCTTTTTTCATTTCTTTCTTCCTCCTAGTTTTCTACAGCGGATCGCAACCTGGCGATCATACTAGTCTACAGCGGATTACCTTATCAACTTAGTCAACCCCAAACCGTCCGCTTCGCGTTCCCACGCTCCCGCGTCCGGCGCTGCCATTCGCACTTCCGGATTTCATCCTCCCGTGCTCATGTCAGGGCATTCGTCATGTATCAGTGCAAATTTGTGTGTAAGCACACATTCGCCCTGCTTCATGACTCATTTTGGGTAATCATTCTAGCCATAGGACATAAGTTAATTATTTTGTTTTCATCTTGATATCGATGTAAACACCTGCTGGCATTTCCAGTCTTGATAAAGCATCAACCGTCTTCTGCGTCGGGGTAATGATATCAATCAATCTCTTGTGAGTTCTCTGCTCGAACTGCTCTCTGGAATCTTTGTATTTGTGAACCGCACGAAGGATCGTAACTACTTCCTTCTTCGTAGGCATCGGCACCGGTCCGCTCACCTTAGATCCTGTTTTCTTTACTGTTTCGATAATGCTCTTAGCACAAGCATCGATCAACTGATGATCATACGCTTTCAACGTGATTCTCATAATTTGACTTGCCATAAAAAAAGTCGCCTCCTTTTCGCACTTATAACGAGTACGACAAGCGGTGACTGTACACTCCTCCGTGTGTATCCTATTAATATACACACTGCGTCTCTACGCACATTGGTAGATTGTAATTGTCTGTACAGTGACTTGTCGCCAGTTTCATAACTTGACATTCGCTCCACGGAAAAACCTGCGTCATACGCAGCAACCTCACGCTTCACAGCTATCATGTCACACAACATTTACTATTATACACGGTAAGGGGGAAAAATCAAGAGTTTTTTATTATTATTTTGTAATTTGCTTTTCCCCATTACTTATATGAATAATTTCCATCCAGAATTTCAAAAGAATCCAAAAGTCCGTCTGTCACGGTGACTTTTCCTTCGTGGTCGATGAAGATTCCCTCTGCGTCATATTCTTTTAACAAAGCCAGCGCTTTTTCTTCCCCCAGCACATAGCACGCTGTGGACAGTCCGTCGGAGAGCAGCCCGTTATCGCAGACGATGGTCACAGAGGACAGGTCGCTTTCTGAGGGATAACCGGTGTGGGGATCTAAAATATGATGATATCGTTTTCCATCCTGTTCAAAATACTTCTCATAGTCTCCGGATGTGGAGATATAGTTTGTTCCGGATAATCGGATCACGCCCATGGCCTGTCCGTCCTCGCCGTCCGGCGTCTGCACTGCCACGGCCCACGGCTCCCCATCAGGCTTTTCTCCATAGGTCAGGATGCTTCCTCCCACGGCGACGACCGCTCCCTTTACCGTTTCATTTTGTTCAAGGTAGTCCGCCGCCTCATCACAGGCGATTCCTTTTCCTGCCGCCCCCAAGTCTATGGTACGAGTTTCTTCTGTATATATCTGATGGTCTTTTATATGCACTTTGTCATATCCGATCTCTTTTAAACAAGCCTCAATTTTTTCTTTTGGCGGGACAGTGGGATTCTCCCCTTCGATATTCCAAAGCCTGGTCAGTTCTCCGATGGTCGGGTCAAAGGCGCCTTCACTTTTTTCGGCCAGCTCCAAAGTGGCGCTGATCCATGTTTCAAATTCCTCGCTAAGGTCATAGCTTTTTCCCTCTTTAAACGCCTTGTTGATCTGCGCGGCTTCGCTGTCGCTGATACGCCAGGACAGTTCTTTTTCCTCCAAAGACGCTAAAATATCCTGGATCTCTTTGGTACAGTCCTCCTGTCCGTATATGGTCTCGCTGAGAACCGTATCCATCACAAAATCCGTATACTGAAACTTTTCCGCCGCATTTTCACCGGAATTTTCTTCTGTCTTTTTGGCGCTTTCTGTTTTGCCGGCGTCTTTTGCACCTTCCGTTTTCTGATCACATCCCACGGCAAAAACCAAAATCAAAACCAACGCAAAGGCAAACAGAATATTTCCCGGCCTTTTTTTTATATTTTTTTCTTTATTCTTATCTGTTATCATTTCTTTGTTGTCAATTCCTTTTTTCATATCATATTTTTTGAAACGCAAACTATTAGCATGGTTCCGGCAGGAACAAACATTTTTTAATACTGCCTCATGGCCGGCGCCATTCTACGAATCATAAATCCGCTTAAGATCCCAATGATGATTCCGGAACCGAGACCGGAAAGAATTAAAACCGGGAGATAGTAAAAAAGCGCTTTAGTTTCCAGCACGATGGCCGCCACGATGATCTGCCCTATGTTGTGGAACACACCGCCGGAAACACTGACTCCCACGCTTCCAAACTTTCCTGTCTTTTTAAGAAGCGTCATGATCAGGATACTAAAGATCGCTCCCGCAGCGCTGTATACCATGGCAAAGCCGCTCCCAAACAGCAGTCCGGACAGTAAAATACGAATGGCAGAGATCATGATCGCGCTCCCAAATCCTGCATAATATAAGACCATCATGGTGATGATATTGGCCAGACCCAGTTTGACCCCGGGGATTCCAAGGGAGATCGGGATTAACTGCTCGATATAGCTAAATACCAGTGCAAGAGCAAGAAACATACCATATAAGGCTATTTTTTTCGCTTTCATTATTTTACCCACCTTCCGCTTGCGCCGCAAGGCAGCACCAGATTGCTGGCCGTAACCGGAAGACCAATTTCTTCTGCCCGAGTACAGCCGCCCCGCTTTTTCTCGATCACGCTGCTTATCATGTATTTTAGCACTGCCGGCTGCAAACCGGTTGTGTAAGAATTTAAAAGGAAAAACAGAGGATCGTCGCTTAAGATCTTTTCACACAATTGGATCATCGGATAGATTTTTTCTTCGATTTTCCAGATCTCTCCCTTCGGCCCCCTGCCATAAGAAGGCGGATCCATGATAATTCCGTCGTAACGGTTTCCCCGGCGGATCTCCCGTTCCACAAACTTCACACAGTCGTCAACCAGCCAACGGATCGGACGATCTGAAAGTCCGGAGGCCGCCGCATTTTCTTTTGCCCAGGTCACCATTCCCTTGGAAGCGTCCACATGAACCACGCTGGCCCCCGCTTTAGACGCCGCCAAAGTTGCGCCTCCCGTATAGGCAAATAAGTTCAAAACCTTCACCGGGCGATTTGCAGATTTTATGATCTCAGAAAACCAATCCCAGTTTACCGCCTGCTCCGGAAATAACCCGGTATGTTTAAAACTAAATGGCTTTAACCGGAAGGTTAGCCCTTTATACCGGATATCCCACTGCTCGGGCAGATTGAAAAACTCCCATTCGCCGCCGCCTTTTTTGCTTCTATGATAATGGGCATTCAAACGCTTCCATCTGCCGTCTTTTTTTTCTGTCTGCCAGATTACCTGGGGATCCGGCCTAAGTAAAAGATACTCTCCCCACCGTTCCAATTTCTCTCCGGCAGAGCAGTCAATCACCTCATAATCTTTCCATTGGTCTGCTATCCACATATCCTTTTCCTCATCTCTTCCATATCAGTAATACCATCAATGTTTCTAAATAAAGTTTCTATCATAAATCAAACGCAGCCTTTGTGTTGCCTTAAGCTTGCGCTTTAATCTCTTTCTTGTCTGCCGGAAAAAAAGAACAAATTGTTTTCTCTGATTCCAGGAAATACTTTTCGGGCTGTAAAGGGCGATCTGATAGATCAAAAAGCACGCCGCAAGCTCCTTTTGGTCAAACCCCTCATCATGTTTTCGAAGCAATTGCTCCAAAGTGCTGTTTCGGTTATCCCATTGATCAAAGGGAACCTCTTTCACCTCTTCCAAAAGATAAAGGCACATCCTCACATGGCGCTGCCACTCCACAATACACACCGGGGAACTTCCGGTCTTTTGCCAGCGTCCTTCCCGGATGAAATACCAGAAAAGTCCGGCCAAGGCCCCCAGGATCAGAACCGCCATTCCCAAAAACAGCAGGCCCAAAAGCAGCAGGCTTCCCCCATGGAAAACCGCAGAAAAAACCTCTTTCACAAGGGAACTTTCTTCTTTCTTTTGATTTTCTATGGCAAGCGGTTCCGGCTTGTCCTGCGTATTTTCCATTGCCGTATCCGTCTCTTCCGGCATAGTCTCTTCTGATTCCTCCTCGGTTTCCTCTTCCTTTTCCTCCGTTTCTTCCTCTTCCTCCGAAACAGCAAAGGCTGTCCCTTTACTGACTTCCTCCGGCAGATAGGAAGGAATCTCAGATTGATACTTCTCACAAAGCTCCACAGGAATCCATCCAAGACCCTCATAGTAGATTTCCGTCCAGGCATGGGCGTCGGACTGAAGGACCTCGCCGCCATTTTGTCCGTTATAAAGATACCCTTCCACATAGCGGGCCGGGATCCCATAATAGCGAAAAAGAAGCGTACCGCAGGCCGCATAATAAATGTCGTTTCCCCGCTTTTCTTCCTCTAACAGCCAGGAGAGAAACTCCTCTCCCTTCGGAATGGGCGCAGCCTCCTCCGTATAGGTTATATTCGCCTGCATCCAGGTTCTTATCATGGCAACCGTTCCGGCAAGGGAGGTACTTTTTGCCATATTATCTTCGCTTAACACATCGGTAAGGAGCGCACTGCTGGATTTTGGAATGGAGAGATAAACTCTGTCCACATAATCCCGGTAAATTTCTCCGGTACGTTTCACAGGAGAAGAACTTTTCTCCGAATCCTCTTCGCTCTCTCCTGTCTTTTCTTTATCCACAATCGTCCCGGTTTTTCCCGCCAGGCTGGAGATCACATTACACTCATAATCTCTCTGTCCTCTAAGCCCCTGCGCCACAAGCTGCTCTCCCACGGTAAGGGACGCCTGTTCCTCGTAGGCGGAAGGGCGCGTTTTTGATTCATAAGGAAGATAGAGATACTTTCTGTTGGCGTGAAGATTGGTCACTTGAAACTTAAGAGACTTGGTTTTTCGGATTTTACTATGATTCATCAGAATATAATTTCCGTAAAAACCCCTCTCTCCCAGAAGGTCGATAACATCATACCGGGATCCGAACACTCCCTGTTCCACGGCTCTTGCCATGGCGCGCTCATGGTTCCAGCTGTGATCTCCGTCATAGAAAACTCCCACAAACCCTTTTAAATAAAAAGGTCCCTCTGCCGCAGTCTCCACGGTCAACGCAGTTTCGTCCTCCCGAACCAGCTTCCACACCTTATTCATATCTCCCTGGGGCAGCGCAGCCTGGTCCTCCTCATATCTCCAGCTTTCCCACTTTTGGTACAGTCCGGACGGCGCGCTTTGCTGCAATGCCGGCAGACGGGATATCAGGATCACCAGACAGCCGCCGACACAGGCGAACACTCCCCAGGCAAAAAAGGAAGGCATAAAAAGCAGCAGCGCCTGTAAAAGAAGGAGCGGGCAGATCCACCACGGAGCTTCCCAGCCTAAAAACAGCACCGCAGCCATATAAAATACCGCGGGAAAAAGGAACAGCGTCCCCCTTTTTTTCTTTCCGATTTCATAGTAGAGGATGATCCCCCACAAAAGAAATGCCGCAAACAGAACTTCCGCCTGAAAACCGGGCTCCGTGTAGTTTCCAAAATGCCAAAAGGAAATCCCCTGATCTAAAAGAAAGGCTTCCATCTGGTGCAAAAGAGCATAGCCTTCCTCCCGGTTTCTTTCTCCAAAAAGCACAAACACAGGAAGAAAGAAATAGGCTCCCCTTAACGCCCAAATAAAACGCCTTCCCCTCACGTGAACAAAATGGTAAACCGCAATAAATCCGGCGAGAATAAAAGGCTCATACAGCGGAGACAGTTGTGAAAAAAACACTTCGCGGATCATTTCCACAGATAAGGAAAGAGAAAGCCAGATCAGGATACAAAATCTCACATGGACAGAAAAAAGTTCTTCCTCTTCTTCCCATCGATGAACCTGAAAAGCTCCCTTTGATCTATGAATTTGTAATAATAATTTTTGTAATCGATCTAACATATTTTTTATTATAATTCCAACCTGCAAAGATCCTTCGCATAGGTATCCGGTCCAAAAACATAACTCTGGCCCGCCGCCCTCTCACCAGTTTTTTGAGACGCGGCTGCTTTCTTCCCGGTTTCTTTTGCTGCTGCTTTTCCTAAAAGAAGGGTGAGCATCTCCGGGCGATCCAAAAAAGAAGTATAGTCCGCTTCCTTATCAGACACCACGATGATCTGCCCGTATTGTTCCCATTCTTCCGGTCCGATTTCAAAGAAATGGGGCGTTTTTCCCCTTTGAAAGCTGGTGCGAAGGAGAACGCCGAAGCTTTCATCCAGATGGGCGACCTCAGAGACACGATGCCAGATCCATTGTCCCCGGGATCCGTCATACCAGCAAAGGCAATGCAAAAAGCCTTCTTCCGCCATCTTCTGGGATATCGATATAAATATTTCCATCAATGCGTCAATCATTGCCGGATTCTTATCTTCCATCACCGTTTCCAAATACAGCACCGGAAGCATCACCGCGGGCATCCCCAGCTCCCGAACCACATACTCTTCGGTTTTGCCCGTAAGCTTCCAGTGGATATTCTTTATGGAATCTCCGTCCCGAAAAGGGCGGATACCGTCATAAAGACCCGGATCAAACCCTCTTTGCGCTCTGACCGTCTTTTCCCCTTCTTCGTTCATACGTAAAACCGGGTGCAGCGAAAGCTCCGGATCAAAGGTATCCGGCATGATCATGATCTCCCGGCTTTCCCTGATCGGAATCGTCTTTTTCATACAGCCAAGCAGGCCGTATAACTCCACTTTATCAAGAGTTACTTCTATGATCCCGGTGTGGGCGGGCCGAAAATCAAAGGAAGAGCTTCCCTCCTCTTTTCGCATTAGTGTAATGCTTAAATCAAAATCTTCTCTCTCCCCGGTCAAAAAGTTTTCAATTTGGAAAAACGCCTTCCCGTAAAATATCGGAAAAAGGCCGCCGTGGACCGCCTGAAGCTCTCCCACTATATTTTCTTTCTTTTTTGTGTAAGTTGTAAGTACCAGCCGGCAGATCAGCTTACCGGGAAGTCCTAAAAAATAAATAAGAGAGAGTCCCGCAGCCAGGCCGCTGCTTACCAAAAGGAGAGTCCGGCAGGTTCCGTTTGAAATCAGGGCAAGAAATACGAGAAAGAGTCCGGTACATAATACATAGGTACGATTTCGTTTCATTTTTATTTATCCCTGTTCTCTTTTTTCTTTTTTACCGGTTTCCCATCCGGAATTTTTACACTGGCGCAAATATCCTTTAAAAGAGTCTGCTCGTTATTGGCTGATAATCTGGCCCTTGACTTTAACCGAATGCGGTGGCGGAACACTTCCACAAGAACTTCCTGCACATCCTCCGGCACCACGTAATCTCTGCTTGCCAGATAGGCCCCCGCCTTGGCCATTTTACAAAGGGCCAGCGATCCCCTGGGACTTACGCCAAGCTGAATCATTTCATGCTTTCTCGTCGCCTCTGCCAGTCGGGCAATGTATTCGTAGATCAGCGGAGAAGTATAGATTGCCGTAACCTCCTTCTGCATCCGAAGAAGCTCTTCCACGGAAATGATCTGTCTTACACTGTCTAAGGGATTGCGTCTCCCTCTGTCCTGCATCAGACTGACTTCCTCTGCCACAGTGGGATATCCCATTTGGAGCATCACCATAAAACGGTCAAGCTGCGCCTCCGGGAGCATCTGCGTTCCGGCGGAACCCACCGGGTTTTGGGTGGCAATAACAAAAAAAGGATTGGGAACTTTCTGCGTATTGCCGTCCACGGTGATCTGTCCTTCTTCCATCACTTCCAAAAGAGCCGACTGGGTTCTGCTGGAAGTACGATTAATCTCGTCTGCAAGGAGCAGATTGGTCATCGCCGCGCCGCTGCGATAACGGAATGTGGAAGATTCCTTGTCATAATAATAAAAACCGACCACGTCGGAAGGCATCACATCCGGAGTAAACTGGATCCGCTTAAAATCAAGTCCCAGCGCTTTGGAAAAGGCAAGAGCCATCGTTGTTTTTCCCACGCCCGGAACGTCCTCTAAAAGGACATGGCCTCCGGACAAAATCGTCATCCAGACCTTTTTTACGACTTTTTCCTTTCCAATGATCACCTTATTGATTTCAGCTATCATCTGCTGCGCCTTTTCCATTTTCCTACCTCCGGTTTCCTTTTTCTCCATAGTATATGGGCGCCGTTCCCCATACGCCCACTCTCCATGAAGTATCTCATATTTTTGGAAAATAGTAAAGAAAAAGGGCGGCTGCAAAATATATTTACAGCCGCCCCTCTAAGTCTTATTCTTATTTTACAGTATTACTGATAATGTCTGACCAATCTGAGAAGTATTTTACGTCATTGACTGTATGATAAGAACGGATTCGTACATAGTATTTCTTACCCTTTGTTAATCCGGAAATCACTTTCTGAGAAAGTGTATTCTTTGTTACCATAACGGTCTTTGTCGCACTGCCTTCCGTGAACTTCTTATTTGTTGAGAACTGAATCTGATATCCCGTAATCTGGGCTGTCTTTGGCGTCCATTTTACAAGAAGCTGTCTGGTAGAAGCAGAAACACTCTTAAGAATTACGCTCTGCGGGCTAATCTTGTAATTTAAGCGTTTTGTGCCGGAGTACGGTGCCTTAAAGGTAACCACTACTTTATGGGTGCCTACAGTCTTAAGATTTCCAATGTAGGAAACACTATAATATGCAGGGTTGATCACAGTTCCGCTGCTGTCTCTTACTACTACGCTTGGTTTCTGTACCTTTGCATTGTAGATCACACGGTCTTTAGCCAGGGAAACCTTTCCAACATTTGCCACAATGTTATAAGCTTTTACTGTATAACCTGTGTACAGATTCTGGAATTTAACTTTTACTTTCACTTTGCCTGCGCCTGTGGTATCTCCCACATAGGTAACGGTATAATTATCGCTGGAAATTGTACTTCCTGTTCTGTCTTTTACAATTACGCTTGGTTTTTGCTCTTTTCCGTTGAATGCAAACTGTGTCTTGGAAAGGGAAACCACTGCGCTAGGGATCACTTTCACCACTTCTTCTTCACCGCAAAGGCTGCAAGTCTTATAAACTTTTCCGTCTGCCGAAACTGTCGCAGGCTCTGTTTTTTCTTCCGACCATTTATGATCTACTTTATATGTAAAGTTAAGACTCTGATAACCGGTAGACACTACAGTGATATCATAGCTTCCCTCTTTGGCGATCGGAGCAGCGTCTGTTTTGATCGCGCCGTTGTTTTCAATCAGCTCAACCGCACCGCGTCCGGATGCCGCATATGCAGTATCGTTTACATAGACTGTGGTAATATTATCAATAAAATCTGCATATTCTGAAGCACTGGCGCCACTCGCAATCTTCAGCGATGCGTTATTTTCATCATATGCTGCAGGCATTGTACCTGTAAACAATTCAAAGTTTGCCGAAATACTTGCATATTTCCCACTGGCGTCAGATACTACCAGCGTATATTCCCCTTTGGATGCAGAATTTGCATAAGTTAAAACATCACCATTTACTTCAACATCTTTAAGTCCTTCTACAGAATATTCTGCGTTAAAATCTGCCGGAAGTCCTTCTACTGTAATCCCGGTCTGACCTGCACTGGCTGCGGCATTTTCCACCGTGACACTTCCTTCAAATTTCACAGGGACTTTAATATTGACGGGAATTGAATACAATCCCTTATTTGTGTAATATACGATTTCTGTAATTGTCTGTCCCATAATCTTTTCATAATGTGCAGAAGATGTCGGGCAGTTATGTACCGCAGATGTAAATCCCGTACAGAAAGCAAGGTTGGTTCCTCTCCAGATATTTTCCAGATGACGAAGTCCATAGCTTGCTCCTTCTTTTGTCTTTAATACTACCGCATTCACCTGGTCTTTATTTAGATCAAGAGAAAATCCGGAAATATCAAGCTGATAATCCCCATAAGTCGTTGTAGTGGAAAGTTTCGCTGAGGCATTGGAAACTGCAGTCACCTTTCCAATGCTCTTTCCAAAAACAAGCTGTCCATTTTCCATCGAAGCTGTTTTATAATATGCAGGTCTTTCACTTAGTCTGTAATATGCATAATCTGCATTTTCGAATAAAGTTTCTTTTCCATTATAGGTTGTGGTAGTCTGCTGTCCCCTGTTTGTTACGGTAATTTCTAACTTGTCACTGTCGTTTACTTCCTTATAACCGCTAAGATCTACGCCCTGGCTCACCTTGACCGGATAGATCACGCCGCTGATCTCAGAGCCGTCCGTTTTCTTATGATAAGAGCCGCCGACAAGGGTACCTGTTCTCGGTTTACTCATTGTTGCCGATGTAAAGCCGTCCACTTTTACATCATTTTCCACTTCACTTTCGTAGAATTTATCGTACGGGATATTCATCAGTACATAGGCGCTCTCCGCTGCCGATTTTGTGACATAAATAAAACTCAGATCCTGATATCCTGCGGACTTCACGATAATATCAAAGGAATCTCCGTCGGCAAACGGCGCCGCAGTCAGGTCAATTGTTCCGTCCTCCTTCACAATGGTCACGCCATGATGTCCTGTCGGCGAATAAGATGTCTCATTGACAATGACCGAAGTAATACCGGAAATGTATTCCTCAAGTTCTCCTTCCTGTGCATCTGCTTTAGCGACAATTGCCGGAGTATTGTTATCTCCGTTATATTCCACCGGAGTAGATTCTCTATAAAGAGAAAATGTTGCTGTAACCGGAGCATAAACCCCTCTCTTATCTGTAACTGTTAAGGTATACTCTCCCGCTTTGGCTGATGCCGCATCGTATGTGAGAACACCGTTTTTCACCGATGCATCAGAGAGTCCTTCCACGGAATACCCCGCTTTATACATTGACGGAAATCCGCTGACACTGACCTTTATCTCTCCGGAAGTCACCGCTGCATCCTCCACAGATACCTCCGCTTCGCTCTTGACCGGAACATAAACCGGACTGCTCAGATTCAGCTCGATTACTCCCTTCGACGTATAATAAATAATATTATTGATATGTTCTCCCATGATTTCTTTATAGTGTTCTGAGCTGGTCGGGCATCCATGGACTTCCTTTGTAAATCCTGTACACCATGCAAGATTAGTCTGTCTCCAGATATTTTCCAGATGGCGAAGTCCATAGCTGTCTCCCTCGGTTGTTTCAAGAACTACGCCATATACTGTATCCGATGAGGCAAGTTCATCACCTAAAGAACCAACGGTCAACTGATAGTCACCGTAATTGGATTGTGTAGAAAGCTCTGTAGCTGCGCCAGAATAAGCAGATCTGGCTCCTGCGCTTTCTCCAAAGCATAATTTGCCATCTTCCACCGTAAGTTCCTTATAATAGTCCGGCTCTGAACTTAGTACATAATAAGAATACGAAGGATTTTCATAAAGAGTATCTTTCCCTTTGTACTCCGTTCCATCGATGGTCAGCTCATCCTGATCTGTCACTTCTTTGTAAGCAGACAAATCCACATCTGGACTTACTTTTACCGGATAAGTTACACCGGTAATATCCGAGCCATCCTCATTTACATGATATGTTCCTCCGGTAAGATTCTTTTTTTTCGGCTTTGATTTGGTGGCCGATGTAAAACCGTCCACTTTTACATCATTGCTCACTTCCGCCTCATAAAAATCTTCATAAGGGATATTCATTAATACATATTCAGCCGTATCGCCAGCAGGTTCATTTTCTGCCGCAGCCACACTGACAGGGCACACCGAAAGCGCCATTGCTGCTGACATAATCATCGACGCCGCTTTGGTCATAAAAAAGCTCCTTCTCATAGCTCCCTCCTTTGAAAAAAATAAATACATCAAACCAGATTTAGAAAAGCTGTCCCTATAGATTTTTTTGATTCATTTCCTTCGGTTAGCCATCTCTAATTTCAGTTTCATATTTAATTTATTTCTTTAAGTTAGCTTTGTCAAACCAAATATGACTAGATAAGAAAAATTCTCATATTCCATAATCTTATTGAAAAAGCCGCTCAAGAAAATTGACATTCCCTATTTCCATGCTATAATTATTATGCAGTAAAGCGTTAACATACTATTACAGAAAAAAACGAAAGAAAAGTCGAGGTGTTTTTGTGAGATTTTGTAATCAATGCGGTACGCCATTGGATGATTCCGTTGGATTTTGTCCTAATTGTGGTGCACCTACTGTCATGCCGGGCAGCAGGAATAATTCGCCCCAACCCCCAAAGCCAAATCCTCCTTATTATAATGGAGGATACTCTGGCAATATGGGATACCCCGGCGCTCCCGTGAATGTTGGCAGACCCAATTACGGAGGAAATGCCATGGCCGTTGTCTCTTCCATTACCAGAAAAATGCGTACCAGTTCCACAATCTGGATGATCATCGGTATTCTTCAGATTATTACGGGTGTGCTCACCTTCTGTCTGGGTTATGGCATTTTGGCGCTTTGCCTTGGAATCTGGAATGTTGTACAAAGCAATACAAAACGTAAAAACGCTGCCCGCTTTGATCAGAATCCAACAGGTATTGTTAATTATTTCGAGTCCAATGGCACTATGCTGGTTGTATTTTTTTTTCTTAATTTGTTTTTAGGCGCTTTGTTCGGCGTAATCGGTTCCATCTATGATCTGACAGTTCAAAGCAGCGCCCTCTCCCACCGCAATGAACTCCTTCAGGCAGAGGCAGCTTTTTCACCAGGGAGCGGCTATCCGAACAAAGGCATGTATTAATTCATGTATTTTACAAGGGGTGTATCAAACGGATATGCCCTTTCTCTATTACCGGAAAGAGGTATGGCATGACTTTAAATGAACAAAAAAGGCTAACCTGGTATTTATGGTGTTTAATCTGGCTTGCTCTCATCTTTGGAGTAATCCTGTTTTTCTTCCTCCAACTGAATATTATTTCTCTTCCGGAATTTGTAAAAGAATGTTTTTTCCGCAAGCATTTTTCCGTTTATTGTCCCTCCTGTGGCGGAACAAGAGCATGCAAAATGTTATGTGAAGGAAAGCTTATCCAGTCTTTCCTGTATCACCCGGCAGTACCCCTGGGAGCGATATGGCTTTTTTGGTTTCAACTGTCCAATCTGATAGAGTATTTAAGCCATGGCCGCCGGAAAATCGGAATGGTGTTTCATTTTAAATGGCTCATTTATTTGGGCATCCTTTTTCTTATCAACTTTATTCTGAAAAATTTCTAAGACAGACTTTTCCTCCCTGTCACCTGTGACCAAAGAAAACGAAACATAGTCGTACAGAAGTCTATTTGACAAACTTTATATCTCATATTACAATGTTTTACAGATTATTGATCGAATTTGAAATTATTTGAAAAGCGAGGACAGGATATGATACCTTATCAGAGAAGAAGCCAGATGCTTCAATTATTAGAAAAACAAGAAGTGGTATCCCTGGATGATTTTTGCCGGGAATTAAACGGTGTCTCCAAATCAACAATCCGCCGGGATCTCAAAACAATGGAGGCAGAAGGACAGATTACTCTGCTGCGGGGAGGCGGCGCATGTTTGAAGCAGGGTTCCTACGAAATGCCTGTCAATTCTAAAAATGTACAGTATGTGAACGAGAAGGAAAGGATCGCACGGTATGCTGCCAGTCTTGTAAAAGACGGAGAGTCCGTATATATTGACTCCGGCACCACACCCCTTCGCATGATTAAACATTTAAGAAACCGAAAAATCACAGTGGTAACCACCAACGCTCTCGTTCTGACAGAACTGCAGGAAGCAAAGCTGCAGTGCTTTATGGTGGGCGGGGAAATCAACATTTCCACTGCTTCCATTCTCGGAACTACCACCAACAGTGAATTATCCACAAAATATTTTGACAAGGCTTTTTTGGGCGGCAGCGCTTTTTCCGAGAGAGCCGGAATCACAACCCCGGATATCCGGGAAGCAGAAAAGAAACAGATCGTGAAATCCAATTCTAAAGAAACTTATGTGCTGGCCGACAGCAGCAAGGCAGGCAAAACCATGATGTGTAAAATTTTTAATCTGGCGGACGTGACCATCATCAGTGAAAAAATGACCGATGCCTTAGAATCGGGCGGCAATTATCTCATTGCCAATCCCGACGTCACCCCGGAGACCGCCGAAAATACATCCTCTGACAATTCCATCTAAAACTGCCGGGAGCTGCGTTACTTACGGCGTCATCGAATTCATCGCAAAATGAAAGTAAAAAAACGCCCGGCAAAACGGTTTTTACCATCTTGCCGGGCATAGAGAAATATTTTGGTGTTCTTTTTATTTATTTTATCTCATCAAGGGTTGGCATTGCCGACTGCGCCCCGAGGCGGCACACGGTAACTGCGCTGCATTTTGTGGCAAAACGGCATGCCCCAACAAGATCTTCAATCCCGTTTTGTGAAACGATGGAATAACCGATTCCACCTATGAAGGAATCTCCCGCTCCCGTGGATTCGATGGCGGGCACCTCCATAGAAGGGACGAATGTACATACACCATCCTCACAAACAGCGGCTCCTTCTTTTCCCATCGTAACAACTGCGTGACATCCGTATTTCTGAAACAGTTTTTTCGCTCCTTCCATTCCTTTTTCCACAGAGTTGATGGTTTTATTGAGGAAAAATCCTGCTTCTACCTCATTTACCACCAGAATATCCACCTTTTTCAGTGATTTTTCTGATATCCAGGCAGCCGGAGCTGCATTGAGGAGGATAATGCAGCCACAAGCTTTTGCCTTATCTATCAAATATTCGTTGATTTCCTGTGGAATTTCCATCTGCAGGATCAAAACTCCTGCTTCTTTTAAGAGAAATTCCATTTCATCGATATCTCTTTTTGTCAAAGCAAAGTTTGCTCCCCTTACAATGGTAGCAAATACACTTCCATCGTCTAAAGCATCCACTACCCCAAGTCCGGTCGGTTCATCTACTCTTTTGATATACTGAGTATTCACACCATATTGTTTTGCTGTCTGCAAAAGCTCATCACCGTGAGCGTCTTTTCCCACAGCCCCGACCATATATGTGTCAATTCCCAGCTTTGCAGCCTGTACTGCCTGATTGGCTCCTTTACCCCCGGCTGCAAATGCCGCTCCATTTGCCGGCATGGTCTCTCCAAGCTCCGGCAAACGGGATACTTTTAAAATAATGTCGTAATTCAGACTTCCTACTACAACAATTTTATTTCTCATTTCATCCCTCCTGTTTTTCTGGAACATATTTTATGTATGCTCATTCGGGAATTACTTTTTAATGCGGGCGCGAAATGCTTCCAGATCTCCTTTGATAAATTCGAAATAAGAAGCAATTACAATTATAATACCTGTTACAACATATTGCCAGAAAGAATCCACATTAATAACAACCATGCCTACTTTAAGAACTGCGAGCATGAGCGCTCCGATGAAGGTTCCAAGAGAAGTTCCTTTTCCGCCAGCCATACGCGTGCCGCCGATTGCTGCTGCGGCGATCGCATTTGTCTCATAACTGATTCCCGCCGTTGCTTCCGCGGAACCTAAGCTTGCCAGCATAACAAGTCCTGCTACTGCGGTACAGATACCACAGGCAACATAAGCAAAATATTTTGTTTTAATAACAT
>CAZKQV010000044.1:0-17391 GCA_964555015.1 uncultured Eubacterium sp.
GGATGTAAGCAAGAACCTTTCTTGCAATTTCATTGTCATCTGTTCCGCCCCAGAATAGTTTTATATAGAGCCTGCTCAAAAAGCTTTTCTGCGTTAACACATCGTCATAGATATTTTTTGAATCGCGATATGCGTGCTGAATTTTATCCGCCATTTTTTCTCTCCTTAAATTGACGCTTACCGATTTATATGCCTATATTATGGCATCCGTGTATGAATAAGCAATGCCTTTTCAAGCGCTGCTGGCGCAGGAGACCGCGAAAAACGAGGCTCTGCGCCGCTGTTCCGATCCGTGATCCGTCCGATCTTAGATCTTAGCTTTCCAGCAGTTCTTTTACGATCTGGTTTACCATGGCAGGGTCTGCTTTTCCTTTCATGGCGCGCATGGTCTGGCCGACGAAAAAGCCCATGGCTTTTTTCTTTCCGTCTTTGTAGTCCTGGACGGATTTTGGATTGTCTGCGATGATTTTTTCGATGACTCCGCGAAGAGCGCCTTCGTCGCTGACGGTCTCAAGACCATATTCTTTTACGTATTGCTGCGGATCTGCATTTTCTGTGAAAATGGCTTCGAATACTTTTCTTGCCACTTTACGGTTGATGGTATTTTTTTCAATCATCCGGATCATGCTCACCAGGTATTCCGGGGAGAAGTTTAAGTCGGATGCTTCCATTTCTTTTTCTTTCATCAGGCGCATCATGTCTCCCATGATCCAGTTGGATACTTCTTTTGGAGCGGCTCCGGAAGCCACGCAGGATTCGAAAATGTCCGTGAGCTTTTTATCGGAGGTGATGATTTCTGTGTCGTACTCCGGCAGACCATACTCTTCCTGGTAGCGAGCCATTTTTTCATTGCGAAATTCCGGCTGGCGGCTTCGGATCTCTTCCAGCCATTCGTCGGAAATGACTACGGGAACCAGGTCTGGTTCCGGGAAGTAACGGTAGTCGTTGGCGTCTTCTTTGGAACGCATTGGATAGGAGTATTCTTTGTCGTCGTCCCATCTTCTGGTTTCCTGGATTACCGGCTGTCCCGCTTCCAGGAGATCGATCTGGCGTTCCTGTTCTCCCTCGATGGCCCTTTTTATGGCGCTGAAAGAGTTTAAGTTTTTCATTTCTGTTCGGGTGCCAAATTCTTTGGCTCCTGCCTCACGGATGGAAAGGTTTACGTCGGCGCGCATGGAGCCTTCCTGGAGTTTGCAGTCGGAAGCTCCCAGATATTGTATGATCATTCGGAGTTTTTCCAGGTAGGCAATGACTTCCTCTGCGGATCTCATGTCTGGTTCGGAAACAATTTCGATGAGAGGGACGCCGCTTCGGTTGAAGTCTACGAGGGAGTTTCCTGTCGCCGGATCGTGTACCAGTTTGCCGGCGTCTTCTTCCATGTGGATTTCATGGATTCCGATGCTTTTTTTCACTCCGTCTACTTCGATGTCCACATGGCCGTTTCGGCAGATCGGCAGATAGAGCTGGCTGATCTGGTAGTTTTGCGGGTTATCCGGGTAAAAATAGTTTTTCCGGTCAAATTTGCAGTGCTGGGTAATGGTACAGTTGGTCGCCAGTCCCACGGCTGCGGCGTATTCTACCACCTGTTTGTTGAGTACAGGAAGGGAGCCGGGCATTCCTGTGCAGACCGGACAAGTGTGGGTATTGGGTGCGCCGCCAAAAGCAGTGCTGCATCCGCAAAATATTTTTGTTTTTGTGGCAAGTTCTACGTGAACTTCCAAACCAATGACGGTTTCGTACTGTCTGCTCATTTTAGCGCTCCTCCTTTTCTGCGATGATCCCCGGCATAAATTCTGTCGGTCTGATCTCCCTTGCACGCTCGTAAGCGTAAGCGGCGCGGATGAGATCTTTTTCTTTGAAGCAGTCTCCGATCAACTGCATCCCCACTGGCAGTCCTTTTTTGTCGATTCCGCAAGGGACGGTAATGCCCGGGAGTCCAGCAAGGTTTACAGAGATGGTGTAAATGTCGCCCAGATACATTTTTATCGGATCTGCCAGACTTTCTCCCAGTTTCGGCGCGGTGGTCGGCGCAGCCGGTCCGAGAATGACGTCATATTTTTCGAAGGCTTTGTCGAAAGCCTGTTTTATCATAGCCTTTGTCCGAAGGGCTTTTAAGTAATAAGCGTCGTAGTAACCGGCGCTTAACACGAAGGAGCCGAGCATGATACGGCGCTTTACTTCGGAGCCGAAGCCTTCGGAACGGGTTTTTTTATACATATGATGAAGACCGTTATAGTCTTTGGTGCGGTAGCCGTATTTTACGCCTTCAAATCTTGCCAGGTTGGAGCTTGCTTCTGCGGAAGCGATCACGTAGTAAGCCGGGATAGCATATTCCACCAGGCTCAGATCAAATTCTTCCAGGATGGCTCCTTTTTCTTCCAGCTTCTTTGCGGCGCGCAGGATGGTCTCTTTGACTTCCTCATCCAATCCTTCTCCGAAATAATCCCGAGGGATTCCGATTTTCATTCCTTTTACATCGTCAACGAGGGCCTCGCTAAACTCATAGCGATCTCTTTTTACCGAGGTGGAATCCTTCGGATCATGGGCGGAGATGATGTCAAGAATTGCCGCACAGTCGGACACATCTTTTGCCATCGGTCCGATCTGATCGAGAGATGAGCCGTAGGCGATCAGTCCATAGCGGGATACGGTCCCGTAAGTCGGTTTCATCCCTACCACGCCGCAAAAGGACGCCGGCTGACGGATGGATCCTCCGGTGTCGGAACCCAGAGCATAGGAACATTCCCTTGCCGCCACTGCCGCAGCGGAACCGCCCGAAGAACCACCCGGAACGTGTCCGGTGTTCCATGGATTCATGGTCGGTCCATAGTAGGAGGTCTCTGTGGTGCTTCCCATGGCAAATTCGTCCATGTTAGTTTTTCCAAGGATCACCGCCCCCGCCTGTTCTAAGCGAAGCACCGCTTCGGAAGAGTAGGTGGGAACAAAGTTTTCAAGGATTTTGGAACTGCAAGTTGTGAGATTGCCCTTGGTACACATATTATCCTTGATAGCCACCGGGACTCCCGCAAGGGGGCCTGTCAGGCTTCCTTCTTCTATCGCTGCCTGCACTCTTGCCGCATGGTCCATCACCGCTTTTTCATCGTACACTGTCACGAAGGCATGGATTGCTTTTTCCCGTTCTTCTATGGCGGTAAGGGCTTCCTTTGCCGCCTCCATGACCGTCACTTCATTTTCTTTTATTTTCTTTCCCAGCTCCAGAGCTGTTAATTTCATCAGATTCATGACGTTCCTCCTAATCAAATGTCTTTGGAACGACGAAGGCTCCGTTTTTGCTTTCCGGGGCATTGCGAAGGATTTCTTCCCTGTCGTCGCCGTTTGTCACCACGTCCTCGCGAAAAACATTCTTCACCGGGAAAACATGGCTCATCGGTTCAATGCCACTGGTATCCAGCTCATTTAGGGTGTCAATATAATCAAGCATTTTTTCCATATCTTTTTTTGCCTGTTCTTTCTCTTCCTGTGAAAGTTCCAGTTTGGCAAGAATCCCAACATATTCTATGGTTTCATCGGAAATATAATTATCCATTGCCGCTCTCCTTTTTCTCTTTAAAAATGCCATACAGACCGGCATATCTGCCATGGGAACCTGTCCGCAAAGGATGATTCTGTCTGCATTAACTTTAAAACACTATCATATTTATCCTTCCAAATCAAGGGACATCCAAAAGAAACGAATAAAATTAAGTTTAATGGCTTCCTCCGGCTCCGCCGTGGGAAGAACCGCCGCCCCCTCCGCCGCCTCCGTGACTGTGATTATCTTTCTCGATCTTTACTCTGGAAACATGGGAGCGGAGGTAAAAGTCCTGTTTGTTTAAGACTTGAATCCCCTCTTTATCAAGGTAAGCGGATCTTGGGGTGGTGTCTTTTCCTTTATTAAAAATAAACTGGTAAATGGCAAAAATGATGGTGAGGATCAACGCCACTGCCGCCGGAATTACCGGACTTGTCACAGGGGATCCTTTCATGGCCCGGGCGGTCTTTGTAACATAAGATCGATAGGCTTCGTAAGTGTTGTCATTGACTTTCTCACAAATATCCGACACGATATTTTCCGCCTTATCGTCGCTGATCTTTGTCATCGCAGCGCCTGTGGTGAGGAGCCTGCAATACTTTCCGTCGGCTCCCTCCGCCCAGTTATCGGCAAAGATCACGCCGTCTCCCTTGGCCTGATTCCATCCAAAGTCGTTCTCGTCATAAAATGACTCCGCATATTCTCTCATGGCCCGATCACTTTGCAGGGAAAGCTCATCGATGGTGACCAGCACAATGTCCGCGCAGGCTTCCTTTTGCTGTTTTTTAATCAGCTCTTCTAAACTTTGCTCTTCTTCTTCGGTAAGCACATCGGCATAATCAAAGACCCGCTGCTCCTCTGTATGTATTGTATTTTGCCGTTCCCCGGAACCGGAAGAAGAAATCCGGAGTATTACGCAAGCTGCTCCCAAAAGAACCCCCAAAACCAGAAGAACTGTAATGCACATTTTGTAGGTTTTCATCTAAATCACCCCCAGTAAGATCACAAGCATTTCCAGACAGAAGAAAAGGCTTAAAAATAACAGCGCGCTCAGTCCCACAGCCCGTTTCCTGCTGATCGGCGGGGCTCCGATTACTTTGCCGGTCTGTCCGTTGACATAAAATACATAGTTTTTCTGATGGAATCGGTAAATATATCTCCACACCGGCAAAAACGCATAGTAGGCTTTCTCTTCCCGGTGCTCCATCTTATTGCGGAAGGTCCGCACATGGCTGTACTGGGCATTCATTTCTTCCAAGTATTGTCTTGAGTAACGCTCCGCCTTTTGGTCTGCACGGGGCTTTAACAGATCTTTATCTTCGTCATAGACGTCTGCAAAAAATCCAGACAAATATTCCGGTACAAAATCCAAGAGTTCGTCATAATGATAAGGCTCCAGAATATCCATCAGATCATCTTCCAAAACCACCGAGGCGTCCACCGGGATCTTATGGTATTCCGCGCAAAATTCCCTCTGGATCGCAAAGGTTTTTGTCTCGGTGTATTGATAGTCTCCGTCTGTCCAGGTTCGGATCTTATCTCCTTCTCCCTCAAAATCTACGTGGGTGTTGATATCATACATCCAAAACGGCGCATAAAGCCCCTCCATTTTTTCAATGGAAGAAACGGAACAAAAATCTTTCGGGAGAAATAGCTTAGACCCAAAGTTTTCTTTAATGCGCTCTGCCGCTTTGTGTTTGTCAATGCAAAAAGGAAGGACCAGATCAGGGGCAAGTTCCCCTTCCATTCTCTCCTTCAAAACCAGATAAGTATCGCAATAAGGGCATTTGCAGCTTAAAGTATGGGGCTTAAGATCCAATGTGCCGCCGCAGTTATCACAAATCTCCATCTTATCTTGCAGAATTACTTTCTGGCTGCCCTCACTGTGACAGCTCTCACAGATCATTTTTCTTTTGCCGGGATCATAAATTACATTGCCCCCGCAATTGTCGCATCGATAGTACATCTTACCTCCCTTTCCGGCGCCCGGACCTGCCGTCGATCCTTTTCCTTTTTTTCATCGCAGGATCACCGGCGGATTCATAAAAAAAATCCAGACCGCATACCATAGAATAATATCATCTCCGGAGCCTAAAATGAAAAAGCTTCCATTTCTGATAAAATCCGTTCTTTTTCTGCTTTTTTTCTTATTTTATCATACCATAAATGTATGCGCCGCGGAAATACCTTCTGAACTTTTTGCGAAATCCGCCATTCTGATGGACGGGCAAAATCAGCGGGTTTTGTTTGGAAAAAAGGAGACGGAACGTCTCCCCATGGCAAGTACCACAAAGATCATGACCTGTCTCTACGCCCTCGAACACGGAAACTTATCAGACACCGTCACCTTCTCGTTCCGCGCCGCTTCCGCCCCCAAGGTTCATCTTGGCGCCGCCAAAGGTGATCAATATCTCCTGTCCGAACTCCTCTATTCTTTGATGCTGGAGTCCCATAACGATTCTGCCATCGCCATTGCGGAACATATCTCCGGTTCCGTGGAACAGTTCTGCAAGGACATGACAAAGGAAGCCCGGGATTTTGGCTGCTACGATACCTGCTTTGAAACTCCCAACGGCCTTGACAGTGAAAATCACTACACCACTTGTAAGGATTTAGCTGTCATTACCTGCCATGCCCTCCAAAATGAAGATTTCCGCAAGATTATCCGGGAAACTTCCTACACGATCCATGAATTAAGCAGCGACCGGGCCACCGTGTTAAACAACAAGGACGCTTTCCTCACCACCTACCCCGGAGCTATCGGCGTCAAAACCGGATTTACCGGAAATGCCGGATACTGTTTTGTGGGGGCTGTGGAAAAAGAGGATCGGCTTTTAATATCGGTGGTATTAAACAGCGGCGGCTATCCGAATCGTTCTTACAAATGGAAAGACACCACCAAGCTTATGAATTACGGAACGGAAAATTATGAAAAAAAGACAATTGATTTAACCGAAGAGAAAATGGACAGTATCCCCGTGGAAGACGGGCAAAAAAGCAGTTGCTCCGTCACCTGGCCCAAAAGCGACACCTTATTAGTAAATCAGGAAGAGGAAGTCCGGGTGGAAACTTCCTGCCTTAGCAAACTGGCTGCTCCGGTGGCAAAAAATCAGGTGATCGGAACGGTGAAAATATGGATTGATGAAAAAGAGTACCGCAGTTATCCGATCCGTACCGGATCTTCCTGCCAAAAAGCCACCTTTGGATTTTATT
This sequence comes from uncultured Eubacterium sp., assembly GCA_964555015.1. Classification (GTDB taxonomy): domain Bacteria; phylum Bacillota; class Clostridia; order Lachnospirales; family Lachnospiraceae; genus Anaerobutyricum. Next base: position 6,746 of record CAZKQV010000044.1, read on the forward strand.
TCCAAAAAATCTTCGATCAGTATCTTTTTCTTGGATAATTGGAGACGTTTTACAGAAAAATTTTCTCATTGAAAACACTTCTCATTTACCAGGGCCTTCTTTTCTTGACAATAAATCCCTCATACCAGAGAATAAATATGTTACGAAAATTTGTTCTAACACAAAATATATACAAAAAAATTTTATTATAGGAGGGATTATTAAACATGAATAACACTAGAAAAGTTGCTGTAATCGGATGTGGGTTTGTGGGTTCCTCAATCGCTTTTACCCTCATGCAGAGTAAATTATTTTCCGAAATGGTTTTAATCGACGCAGACCATAACAAAGCAGACGGGGAAGCCAAAGATATTTCACATGGGATTCCCTTTGCAGGACAGATGAAAATATATGCCGGCGATTACGATGATATTGCCGATGCAGCAATCATCATTATTACCGCTGGCGCAAACCAAAAACCGACGGAAACCCGACTCGATCTTGTAAAAAAGAATGTGGGGATTTATAAGAGCATCATCCCTGAGATTGCAAAGAGGAATTATCAGGGTATTCTCCTGATCGTCTCCAACCCGGTGGATATTTTAACTTACGCCGCCGTGAAATTAAGCGGTCTTCCGAAAGAGCGGGTCCTCGGCTCCGGAACCGTTCTTGATACGGCAAGATTAAAGTACATCCTCGGGGAACATCTAAGCGTTGACAGCCGCAGCGTGCATTCTTTTATTATCGGAGAACACGGCGACAGCGAAATCGTTGCATGGAGCAGCACCAATGTGTCCGGAATCGCTCTGGATAATTTCTGTGAGATGCGGGGACACTTCGACCATGAGCGCTCCATGGAAAGAATCGCAGAGGATGTTAAAAACAGCGCCTATGAAATTATTTCGAAAAAACACGCCACTTATTACGGCATCGCCATGTCCGTAAAACGAATCTGCGAATGCATCATCCGGGATGAAAAATCCATTTTGCCGATTTCTTCTATTATAGATGGAGATTACGGCATCAACAAAATCGCACTCAGTATGCCTGCCATTGTGGGCGCTGGCGGAATCGAAACACACGTACCGATCTCCTTAAATGAGGCTGAGACAAAAGCTTTGCAGCAGTCCGCCGAAACCTTAGGAAAAATTGTGGAAGAGCTGGATTTGTAAAACCTACCATTACTTATGTACCAGCGAATTTGCAAATGGTTATTGGATGCACATGAGAGATGCTTATTTGTGTCTGTCAAAGTATAAGGATATAGATTTTCTGCTGGAGTTTTATGATGTTGAACATACTCTTTCATTTAAAGATGTGATAGATGATCTTACTGCAATTTGCCAAAAAACGAAGAGGGGCAGAACCTTGCCCCTCTTCATCAATAGCTTTTGCAACTTTATTATTTTTTCTCTTTATAATGATTTTCATAATACCATTTTAAAAAATTGTCGTGCATTTCTTCTCCAAGTTTTCTCGCTTTGATTGCTTCTTCTTTGGAGGTATAGCTTCCAAGGTAATATCTTTTTTTCTTGAAGTTGATATAGGCCACCCATCCTCCTTTTTTCCTCTGGTAAACGCCGGTGCATCCGCTGGTGTTATTTTTTTGCGGCTTTTTTTCATGGATGCGTTCTAAGAGGGTTACGGAGGTGCCGTCGATCAGGTTTAGGTTTTCTTTTGCCCGCTCTTTTTGCAGGCAGCCGCAGCTTTTTGTATCGCCTCTTTGCAGTTCGGATTGGGAGACGATCGTCTCTTTGCCGCAATCGCACAGGCATTTCCACTTGGTTAGCGTCACGCCGTTTTTTCGGATTTTTCCGGCGGGCTCTATTACCACTAGGCGGCCGTATCGTTTGCCTTCATATTTTTTATAGGAAGCAGCGGAGAGACAGCCGCAGGAGCGAACCTTTCCCCGGATCAGACGTCTGGCGGATACTTCTGTGTTTTTTCCGCAGTCGCAGCGGCAATTCCACACTACGCTCCCGCCGTCCATCCGTTTTTCTGTTGGAGAAAGGACGACAAGCTTGCCAAACCGCTGTCCTGTCAAATCCTTTCTAGCTCCCACTGCCTCTCCTTTCTTTTGCTTTCCGGCGGGTCTTGAGCATCAGCCCGATAAATAACAAGAATAACACAAGGAAGGCCATAAGAAAGCCAACGATGACCGGTTCGATCTGCCAGGCGTCCGCAGGCACTAATGTACTGTTTGCTTCGTTTTTCACTCGATGGCCGCGCACTAAAAGGCGATGAGTGTTGATCATCTATTAAATGTAATGCGGCATCCTCATTTTTTAAAACATTCGTAATGTAATTTGCTGTACTAATTAAATCCCGTTCAAAAAGTGGTAAATACCTAAGCTGATAAGGTTTATTTTCCATGTACTGCGCTCCTTACATTACTGAAAACAGTTTCATGGGAAAGCCTTTTTTCTGTCATTGCCGCCTGTCTGTCAGCTTCATCAAGTTTCATTTCAATATTATCTGTCAAACTTGCAAATTCTTCCAGACTTAATACTACCATTGCCCCATATCCATTCTTAGTAAGAAAAACAGGTTCTCCACTATTTACGATTGTTTCAATTTCTGGAAATTTATTCCTAAGATCAGAAACAGGTCGAATTTGTATCATTTTTTAAGCACTCCTTTTTATCATTTATTTTATCCTAATTTTATCAGAATATTATCACAAAAGCAATTTTTTTCTTCGTCCTAGTTCCTTTTTGTCTGCGGATTTCCTGCCTTACATTTGCTATTATGGCGACCCGCCGGAAACTTTAATACTCCGGATATTTTTATTTATTCATAAGATAACGATTAGATAAAGGAAAGGGCAATTCTGGAAAATATGAGATATGTTTACGGGAGACAGAAAAAAACTGCCAGCAAAGTATATCTGCTGGCAGCAAAAAATATTGTTCTCAATCTATCTTCCAATTAATGTATTATATAATTCTTCGTATTTTTTCGTGGATACTTTCCAGGAAAGATCTTTTTGAATGCCACGTTTTACCATGTTCTGCCATAACTTTGGCTGTTCAAAATAAATCTTCTTACTGTAGTTTACAGTGTTAACCAGTTCGTCGCCGTTGTAGTTTGCAAAGGAGAATCCGTCTCCGGTACCCTCATACTCGTTTAACGGGATGACGGTATCTTTTAATCCTCCGGTCTCTCTGACGATCGGAACGGTTCCGTAATGGAAGGCGATGATCTGTGTAAGGCCGCAAGGTTCAAACAGTGACGGCATCAGGAAGGAATCTGCCGCTGCGTAAAGTTTGTGGGCAAGGTCGTCGCTGTAGAGAATGTTTGCCGATACTTTGTCCGGATACTTATAAGAGTAGTAGCGGAACATATCTTCGTATCTTTGTTCTCCGGTTCCGATCACAACAAGCTGTGTGTTGTCGTCGACGATGCGGTCCATGCCGTAGGAGATCAGATCGAGACCTTTCTGGTCTGTCAATCTGGAAATCAGTCCGATCATATACTTATTCGGATTCACCTCAAGACCCAGCATTTCCTGGAGCGCCGCTTTGTTGGCAGCTTTTCCTTCGGTCACGTTTTTCGGATCGTAGTTTTTGAAGATGGATTCATCGGTTTTTGGATCGTATAATGTATAATCGATACCGTTTACAATGCCGAACAGGCTTTGATTACGTGCGCTTAACAGTCCGTTTAAGCCTTCGCCGTAATAATCTGTCTGAATTTCCTGTGCGTATGTCTCACTTACGGTAGTGATAAAATCAGAATATACAATACCTGCTTTTAACATATTGGCGTCTTTATTAAACTCTAATTTGTCCGGAGTAAATAAGTCGTCCGGAAGTCCGGTTAATCCCTTAAAGGTTTTAATATCCCACACTCCCTGGAAACGGAGATTGTGGATGGTCATGATTGTTTTGATTCCCCAGAAAAATGGATTGGAAGCAAATTCTGTTTTCAGGTATACCGGAATCAAACCTGCCTGCCAGTCGTGGCAATGGATCAAGTCCGGTTTAAAGTCTATCACCGGAAGGATGGATAGCGCTGCTTTACAGAAGAAAGTATACTTCTCCACGTCTGTTCTGGTGTCGGCGTATGGCTTGTCCCCTCCGAAATAATCAAGGTTATCAATAAAATAATATGTGATTCCATTATAGACGTACTTCATAATTCCGGTATGGGTTGACGGTACATATGGCCCGGTTCCCATGTAAAAGTGTGTCACATACTCAAATTCGTTGCGGAATTTGTCCGGAATGCCTTTATAATTCGGCATAACAACCCTTACGTCCCATTCTTCTTTGTTAAATTCTTTTGGTAATGCCCCCACAACGTCAGCTAATCCGCCGGTTTTCATAAATGGAACACATTCAGATGCAGCGAATAATATCTTTTTCATCGTAATCCTCCTTCTCGTTTGCAGTTGTACTATCTTTTGTCTGAAAAAATCATCCCCTATTTGGAAAGAATCCTTCCCCAGACTTATTCTTATTTTACAATATTATTTTCCTGCTGACTATGATTATTTTCTTTTTTTAAGAAAATCCTTTAAAAAGTCGAGGAAAATCTGCATTTCTTCCCTGGTGCCAATGGTGATTCTTAAATATTGATTGATGCGCGGTTTGTTAAAGTAGCGCACATAGATCTTTGCTTCCCTTGCCGCCTCAAAGATTTCTTTTGCCGGCACGTCCGGATGGGAGGCAAAAATAAAATTGGCCTTGGAATCCGGGAACCGGAAGCCTAATGCTTTCATCTCTCCTTTAAACCATTCTCTGGTATCTATCACCTTATGAACGGTCTCTGAAAAATATTCCTCATCTTGTATCGAGGCTTTCCCCATCACGATGGACGGACGGTTCATGGTGTAAGAATTAAAGGAATATTTCACATCGTTTAACGCCTTAATCAATGCTTCGCTTCCCATGGCATAACCGATTCTTAGTCCTGCTAAGCTGCGGGATTTTGAAAAGGTCTGTACGATCAGCAGATTATCGTATTTTTCTGTGAGAGACAATGCGCTCTGCCCGCCAAAGTCCACGTAGGCTTCGTCCACTATAACCACCACATCCTGATTATGGCGTATTATTTCTTCCACCTCATCCAGCGACATGGCGACTCCCGTAGGGGCGTTGGGATTCGGGAAAATCACACCGCCGTTTTCTCCATAGTAATCTTCTTTTCGGATCTGAAAATTATCGTCTAGTGGTTTTGTCTCGTAAGGAATCCGAAATACTTCCGCCCAAACGTCGTAGAAAGAATAGGTGATGTCCGGAAACAGAATGGGCTTGTCGCTATTGAAAAATGTCAAAAAGCTCATAGCAAGCACATCGTCTGATCCCACTCCCACAAAGACCTGGCTGTCCTTTAGCCCTTTATACCGGGCGATGCTATGGACAAGATCCGACGCCGCCGGGTCCGGATACAGCCGAAGTAAGTCCGATGCTTCCTTCATCGCCTTCTCCACCATAGGCGACGGCGGATAAGGGTTTTCATTGGTATTTAACTTTATAATATTCTCTTCTTTGGGCTGCTCTCCCGGCACATAGGGAGTCACCCTCCGAATTTGGTTCATCCATGCCTGCATAGAAATTTTCTTATGCCTCCATTTCCTGTAATTTGCTAAGCTTGGCTGCCTGGTCTGCGGCAGTCAGGCTGTCGATGATTTCTTCCAGATCTCCGCCTAAAATTCCTTCCAGACGGTGAAGTGTAAGTTTGATTCGATGGTCTGTCACACGGCCCTGGGGGAAGTTATAGGTTCTGATTTTTTCCGCTCTGTCCCCGGTACCGATCTGGCTTTTTCGAAGCTCCGCTTCGGCGTCGTGGGCTTTGGACATTTCCAATTCGTAAAGGCGGGAACGGAGAACTTTCATCGCCTTATCCTTATTCTTAAGCTGGGATTTTTCATCCTGGCAGGAAATCACGATGCCTGTCGGGATATGGGTAAGACGAACCGCCGAGTCGGTGGTGTTGACACACTGGCCGCCGTTTCCCGAAGCACGGAACACATCAAAACGGCAGTCGTTCATATCGATATGCACATCCACTTCTTCTGCCTCCGGCATGATCGCCACAGTGACGGTGGAGGTATGGATTCTTCCGCCGGATTCTGTCGCCGGAATCCTTTGTACACGATGAACGCCGCTCTCATATTTTAAACGGGAATAAGCGCCCTGCCCGTTGATCATAAAGGACACTTCTTTAAAGCCGCCGATTCCGTTTTCATTGACGTCGATAAATTCTGTCTTCCAACGCTTGGATTCTGCATAGGATTTATACATCCGGTAAATTTCCGCTGCAAATAAAGCGGCCTCGTCTCCGCCGGCGCCGGCGCGGATCTCCACGATAACATTTTTATCGTCGTTTGGATCCTTCGGCAAAAGTAAAATCTTTAATTCCTCTTCACATTTTGCCGTGTCGTTCTTTGCTTCGGAAAGCTCCTCCTTAAGCATCTCTCTCATCTCTTCGTCGCTTTCCATCTCAAGCATCTCCAGACTGTCTTCGATGGTCTGTTTTGCATTTTTATATTCTTTATATTTTTCCACGATCGGCGTAAGTTCGTTTTGTTCCTTCATCAGTCTCCGGAACTTATCCTGATCGTTTACCACGTCCGGACTGCTCAGTTCGTTCATAACCTCTTCCAGACGTTTCACCAAATCTTCCAATTTATCAAACATCTTATCTCTCCTCCTGTTTTACTATGGCTTTACACCAAGTACGATTCTGTCAAGGCCGGCCAGATCTTGTTTTACTTCAACATCCTTAAAACCCTGGCGTCTCATCAGCCCTGCCACTTTCTCTCCTTGATCTGCGCCGATCTCAAAAAGTAATCTTCCTTTGTCATTTAAAAATTCAAAAGATTGTTCTATGATCCTTCTATAATAATAAAGTCCGTCTTCCATTCCGTCCAGCGCCAGCCTTGGCTCATAGTCCTTAACCTCCGGCATCAGCTCTTCCACAACCTTACTCTTTATATATGGGGGATTGGAAAGGATGTAGTCATAGGTGTTTCCTTTTAGTTCCTCAAACAGATCCGATCTTACGACGGAAACATCAGCGTCTAACCTTTTCGCATTCTCTGCTGCGACAGCCAGGGCCTCCCCAGAAATATCCGACAGAGTGACCTGAGCGTTTATACAGATTTTTTTTACACTGATTCCGATACAGCCGCTTCCGCAGCACAAATCCAACACCTGCCCACGGGAGTCTCCCATCAGCGAAACCACAAGCTCCACAAGGCACTCCGTATCCTGCCTTGGAATCAAAACATGGGAATTGACCAAAAAGGAATAGCCCATAAACTCCGCCTCTCCCATGATATATTGAAGGGGAATCCTCTTTTCCCGCAGGGCGCAGACATAAAAAAGCTTTTCTTCCGCCTCTTTTTCCACTGGGGACGCCGGATCCATATAGTATTCGCTGCGGTCAATCTCCAAGACCCACTCCAACAGCGCCCGGCTTTCATACTCTGCGGACTCAATCCCCGCCTTCGCCAGTCTTTCCCTCAATTGCTTTAAAATTTCTTGTCTTGTCATATCAATTCATCTTCCGGCTTTTCTTTATCCGCTTAATCTTCCAGTTCACCGTTTCGCATACATTTTAAGTATTCCCGCCAGTCGAGAACCGCCTCCACGGAAGCGATGGCCACTTCGATCATATCGTCTTCCGGCTCTTTTGTCGTAAGATACTGCAAAGACAGCCCCGGTTTGCTTAAAGCGCACACGATCTTGGAATCGCTTCTGCCCGCCAGCCGGATAAACTCATAGGCAATCCCCGCGATCACAGGAACCAGCAAAATACGAAAGAGCATTTTTAAGAGAGGGTTTTCCACTGCAATGAACATAAAAACGATAATACTTACGATCATAACGATGAGTAAAAAGCTGGTGCCGCATCTTTTATGAAGTCTGGAATGCTTTCTGACATTCTCCACCGTAAGATCATAGCCATGTTCCAGGCAGTTGATTGTTTTATGCTCTGCTCCATGGTACATAAAAACCCTTTTGATGTCTTCCATCTTGGCAATGAGCCATACATATAATAGAAAGATTCCCACACGGATCACACCTTCTATGAGGGTCCGGATCATCCGGGACGCGATCACCGATTTTAGCAGTTCTGCCAGGAAAAAGGGCAGCAGCATAAAAATACCGATCGCCAGAACAATGGACAGCACCAGGGTAAATCCCATGATTACCGCATCCAGTTTTTCCCCAAACACTTTAGTTAAAAACTGCTCTACTTTTCCCGGCTCCTCTTCTTCCTCCTCATAAAAGGAAGAGGAATACATCAAAGTTTTCATTCCCACCACTAAGGATTCCACAAAACTTACCACACCCCGAATCAACGGGAGTCCCAATACCGGGTACTTTTCTGTGATACTAACGCAGTTTTCCTTTTTGATATCTATTTCATGATTTGGCTTTCGGACTGCCACAGCATAAACATTATGATTTTTCATCATAACGCCTTCCATCACCGCCTGACCGCCGATACTTGTTCTTTTCAATGAATCACCTCCATCTTAAGCAAATCTCTGCACCGACATAAACAAAGAGACGACGACACTGGCTCGCTAATGCGAAAACTGGTGCCGTCGCCTGATTGATAAAACGTATGTTTATTATTCCTGAGTAAGTCCGTACTTACGATTGAACTTGTTAATACGTCCGTCTGCTTTTACAGACTTCTGCTGTCCAGTGTAGAATGAATGACATTTTGAACAAATTTCTACATGGATATCTTCTTTTGTAGAACCTGTTACAAATTCATTACCACAGTTACATACAACCTTTGCCTGATAGTACTTTGGATGGATTCCTTCACGCATCTGTTTCACCTCTTCTATTTATATTCTTCTCGATGATGATATTCTCATACACATCAACAATTTTCGTTTCAAACAGCTTTTTGATTATACCACAGGGATTTATAAAGTGCAAGATATTTTATTCATTTGTTTGTAATTCTTTATTGGTTCTTAATCTCCCAATACCCCGATTTGTCGCTTCCAATTCTCTCTACTAAATCTTTCTTCCTTAAAGAATCCAATGTGCGCTGTATCGTCCTCAATGATTTCGACGTAGCATCCGCCAGCTCCTGTCTTGTGTAAAAAGGATTCTTTTCAAGCAGACTATATACTGCTTGCTCATTCTTGTTCAAAGAAATATTTACAGTGCCACTTTCAATGCCATTTACAGTGCCATTTGTCTGATTTTCATTTTTCCATGCAAGAATATTTTTTGTGTTTCTATAAAAAATAAATGTAAATCCATTATCCGCGAATTCATAAGAATACTTTATCCCTGCTTCCTTGCACAAACTGTTAATACGCTTAAATCCGCTTCCAAACTGCTCGATTGACTTATTCAAGTACAGAATTTTTGAAATCGCAGCATTCCGTATAGAAGACTGGAGGTTTTTGTTGATATAATCCTCAGGACTGTATGTACTTGCAAAAGAACCCGGACTATATATAGTAACCTTATTTGGATATATACAAATTTCATGGTATGTACTGCCATTATACACCGCATGGGCATAACTGTTCGCCAAAATCTCCCTCACAGCCGCAATAGGAATCTCCGGTATTTCCTCCCTCTCCATGCCAACAATCTCACTTCTCCAATTTATGTTTTTTAAAATATATTTTTCAGCTATTCCTAAAAGATTCAGAATATTGTCCTCATACATTTGCATATCCAAAAATGTAAGTTTTTCATCCGTCGCAAAAACGGCTGCCTTTAAAGTCACCGGATGCGAATTTCCAAACAGAACATTCCCGGCATTCGTCAAATGATCTCCTTCCACAAATCCGAACCTTTTCAGCACTGTCTGTACCGTATATCTTCCATCCGCCATACGTCCCGCAGAAATAGCTCTTTTACAAAAGTTCTTTACGGTCTCTTTATCAACTTGCTTTGCAAGGCACTGTGATTTCGATTTCTCCCATTTTTCCTTATATTCATTTGCGACAAAAAATTGTCTAAGCTCAGCAGGTGTTACTTCTCTGTCTTCATCTGCCGTCCTTAAATAATATCTCCCCATAGCAGAATACGGATAGTCTTCCCCATGAAACTCTACTTTAATCACATGACGACCATCCAAAATTTCTTCCTGTATTACAGGATAAATCTGTGGCTTAATGGATTCATATACCAGTCTGGATACATCACGAAGAGATGATTCCGATACATCCTGCCCAATTACATCGCCATTCGGCTTTATGCCAAAATATAAAGTTCCAACGCCATGCTTATTTAAAATAGAGGAAATGGAAAGGCCATCAAAAATGGCACTGTATTGGCACTGTAAATGGCACTGCAAATTTTTTCTCAATGACCAAACCATAAACACATTTCTCATATCTGGCTACTCCATCTCGTGTAATTTTTTCCTCTATGATTTTTCTCCATATGGAAATATTGTTTGTTTTCGAAATCTTCAAAAGCGCGTGGACAGTGCCATCTCCTTATTTGGGGATAAGAATGCCGGAGGTATTGTTCTGCTGCAGAGCTTTAAGGATTATTATTATGGCTATGAATCTGTAGACGGCAAACTGATGCCGGGGTATGTGGATATGATGGAAGATTTGAATCATAAATTTCCGCTATCAGAGCCGCAAATTGTCGGAGAGCAGAACCATACATTTTTATCGTTGATGGCATCCACAATTGTGTAGCTGTGAAGCTGATCTCCGA
>CAZKQV010000045.1:0-15913 GCA_964555015.1 uncultured Eubacterium sp.
AGAAAACGAATCCTCGGTGGGAGAAAGAAGAGCCGTTGTGGGAAAAGGATAATCCATGGCAGGAAGAAGGAGAGCCGCAGCGGGAAAAAGAAGAATCCTGGCAGGAAATTAAAAGTCCGGTTTGCGGAACGGTGATTCCTTTGTGTGATGTGGATGATCTGGTATTTTCTTCCGAAGTTCTCGGAAAAGGTTTTGCCATAGACCCGGAGGATAATAAGATTTATTCTCCTGTGGAAGGAGAGATCGTTTCTGTATATGATACAAAACACGCCATCTTTATCCGGGGAGATCAGGGCGCGGAGATCATGATCCACGTCGGCCTTGATACAGTAAAACTTAAGGGAAATTATATGAAGGATATGGTAAAAAACGGCGATCATGTGAAATCGGGCGATCTCTTGGCAGTGTTTGAGAGGGAACGGATCATAGAGAAGGGATTTAGCGTGATCACGCCTATAGTTATCACCAATTCCGACGATTATGAAGAAATCTCCGAACTGTTATGTGAAAAAGCCAGCGTAGGAGATACTGTGATGAAGATAAAGGAGAAATTATCATGAATACAACTATAAAACTGATGGCAACAGATTTAGACGGAACTTTACTGGACACAGAAAAAAATCCGCCGGCGGATTTTGAAGAGTGGGTGACTTCCCATGAAGGAATCCGAACTGTTTTGGCAAGCGGAAGACAGTATTATACGTTAAAGGCGATGTTCAATGAAATTGACGAACATCTGATTTATGTAGCAGATAACGGCGGTCTGGTATTTGTTCACGGGGAGATTTTATATTGTAATCCTATGCTAAAAGAAAATCTTTTAGAGTGTATTGATAAACTGGAAGATCTTCCGGATCTCAGCTTAATTTTGTGCGGAGCCAAAGCGGCCTATATGAAACATAGTAATGAAAATGTGGAGGCGAACGCCCATATGTATTATGCTTCTCTGGAATTTGTGGAGGATCTGAAGAGTTGTATAGAAAAAGACCAGATTGTGAAGATCGCAATATTTGTGGATCATCATAAGGCTCAGGAGGTTTTTGATTCTTTTCCGGCCTTGGATGAGAAGGTGGTTTCTGTGCTATCGGGAGATAGCTGGATTGATATTAGCAATCGGTCTGTGAGCAAGGGAAAGGCCATTCGTGCGATTCAGGATAAGTATGAGATCAGCCGGGAAGAGAGCGCGGCATTTGGAGATTACTTAAACGATTATGATATGCTTCTTCAATGCGCAGAGAGCTACGCAATGAAGAATGCACATCAGGATTTAAAAAAGGTGTCAAAATATGTCACAGAAGAAGATAACGACCATGACGGAGTGATGAAAGTGATTCGAAACTGGTAAAATGTTTGTATTATAAAGCGGGGGAGCCTAAAAGTTTTAACGCATGGGCAACCCCGCCTTCGTTATTACTTGTGGTCACAAAATCAGCGATATTTTTAAGTTCGTCGATGGCATTTCCCATGGCGACGCCATAGCCCGCCGATTGAAGAAATGGGATATCCAGTTCCTGATCGCCAAAGGCAATGGTCTTTTCAGGATTTATGTTAAGCTGTTCGCAGACGGACAAAAGCGCGCTTCCTTTATTCACTCCCTTTGGAAAGATTTCCAAAAAGGTGGTGTCCGAAAATGCAGCGTCAAAGTCCGGGGAGTTTAGCTCTTTAAGAGAGGACGCTATTTTTGTAAGAATTTCATTTGGTGCGGAAAACAGTATTTTATTAGGGGTGATATGTTTGTCCTCCCATTGGGAAAGAAAGAAGTCTGCGTCTTTTACAATGGGGTCAAAATGAAGTCTGTCAATGGTTTTTTGGACATAAGCGTCTATTTGTGTCACATACCACTCTTTTTCATGAAAGATCCACAGCGGAAGCTGGTATTTTTTTGCATACTTTTCATAAAGAAAAGGAAGGATCCCTTCCGGAAGGAATTTGGAATATACTGTACGGTCTCCCAGTAAAGCAAAAGTTCCGGCAACGCAGATCTTTACACATTCTACGCCAAGTTCTTTTTCAATCTTGGTAACTCCATCCGGCATTCGGCCGGTTACTAAAGCGATTTTAGTTCCCTGGCTGGCCTCTTTTTGCAGTGAGCTTTTTACGGATGGAAGCAGCCTTTCATCATCAGTCACTAAAGTACCATCGATATCAAGACAGATCATTTCCCAGTTCATAAAAAATCAATCCTTTCCTTTGTTGTTTCAAAAGTCATCAGTGTTGCAACTAAGAATAGCATTTTGTCCGGAAATCGTCAAATGGCTTCTTTTGGAGATGAAAATACGATCGATGTACAGAATTTACGGTAAATTTCAAAAAATTTTTTGAAATATGGAATTATTTGTTGCAAAATAGGAAAAACGGTTTAAAAAACCAATAAAATTAACAAAAAAAGTGATAATTATTGAATTATAATTGTGAATATGCTATAGTTAAGCAAAGGAATGTATTATGTCATACTAATACAAAAATTGGGGTGGCTTGTAATATTTTGGTAGGTTACGGCCACCCTTTTTGAATGGGGGAGAAGGAATGAATGAGGTTATCGTGTCGTTGACAGACGTGGACAAAAAATATGGGTCCAATCTTGTAGTAAAGAAAATGAATATGGATGTATATGAGGGGGAGTTTCTTACATTACTTGGACCATCCGGATGTGGAAAGACCACAACTTTGCGTATGATCGCAGGCTTTGAGGACGCTACGGCAGGAAAGATTACGGTACAGGGAGAGAGGGTCGAGGATAAAGAACCTTTTGAGCGTGATGTAAATACCGTATTTCAGAATTATGCGCTGTTTCCTCACATGACAGTAATTGAAAATATCGAATACGGCCTGATGATCAAAAAAGTACCAAAGGCACAGAGGCGGGAGAGAACCATGGAGATGCTTGAGATGGTTCAGCTAAAGGGCTTTGAGAAAAGAAAGCCGGATGAGCTTTCCGGCGGACAAAAGCAAAGGGTGGCGATCGCCAGAGCGCTGGTGAATAATCCTAAGGTGCTCCTGTTGGATGAGCCTCTCGGCGCACTGGATTTGAAACTTCGTAAGTCGATGCAGATCGAATTAAAGCGTTTGCAAAAAAAGCTGGGAATTACCTTTGTTTATGTCACCCATGATCAGGAAGAAGCGCTGACGATGAGCGACCGGATTGCGGTTATGAACAATGGCCTGATCGAGCAGCTTGACAAACCGATGGAAATTTATAATCGTCCGAAAACCCGTTTCGTAGCAGGGTTTATCGGAGAATCCAATATTTTTGACGGGACCGTTGCAAAGGTGGACGGAGATCTTCTTACGGTGGAGACTTCTGCCGGAACCATCCGGGTAAAGGGAGAAGGATTTGACGAAGGAGAAAAGATGCACGTGTCGGTTCGCCCGGAGATGGTCAAAGTATCACGGGAACCGGTGGAAGGCTTTGATCTGGCGGGCAATGTACTTGATTTTATTTATATGGGTACTACGGTAAAAACTACCATAAAGATGAAAGATGATTCGGAAGTGAAGTTTACCAGGTTTGAACAGAGTACGGATCTCCATGAAAAGGATAAAATCTATCTCTATTGGAATCCGGAAAAGGCCGTTGCCATCAAAAAGAATCAGGAATAAAAGGAGGTAAAGCAGCATGGGTAAAAAAAGAAAGAAAGATGCGCTAAATCCTCCGGGAAGAAAGCATAATGCGCTTCCTGTCCTGGCACAGGCCGGTCCTGTGTCCGCCTGGATGATTTTGTTTGTTCTGATCCCAATGATCTATATTATCTATATCAGTTTTATGTCCCGGGGAATGTTTGGAGATGTGGTTTATCAATTTTCCCTGGAGAGCTATAAAACCTTGCTGGATGTGACTTATTTTAAGGTAATCCTTAAGTCGTTAAGGGTGGCGGTTTTTACAACGGTGCTTTGTCTTTTGGTGGGATATCCCTTTGCTTACTTTATTGCAAGGAAACCGAGAGACGTGGCTTCGAAAATGATCACGCTGATCATGATTCCGTTCTGGACAAATTCTTTGATGAGATTAAATAGCTGGCTGCTCCTTTTTCAGACCAGTGGTCCGGTCAATACCTTTTTACAAAGCGCAGGGATCACCGATCATCCGGTGACATTTATTTATACCGATGGGCTGGTAGTCCTTGGTATGATTACGAATATGCTGCCCTTTGCGGTACTTCCTCTGTACAGTTCCATCGAAAAACTTGATAAGTCTTTATTAGAGGCTTCCGCAGATTTGGGTGCGAATCCGGTAAAAACCTTTTTGCACGTGACGTTGCCGATCACTTTCCCGGGAATTTTTTCTTCCATTATATTGGTATTTATTCCGACGCTGGGAATCTATACGGTTTCCGATATGTTGGGCGGTGGAAAAGTGTTATATATTGGTAATATCATTAAGAATCAGTTTGGGGCGATCAGAAACTGGCCGCTTGGCGCCGCCCTTTCGGTATTGCTTATCGTAATTACCGGTTTATTGATCTTTATATATACGAGATTTGCTAATATCGAAGAAATGGAGGTGGTATAATGTCGTCTCTTACCAGGATTCAAAAGAAGAAACGGAGATTTAATATTATCAGCAATATTTATTCTCTGATCATTTATGCCATTCTCTATCTTCCTGTGGCAGTGATGATGATTTTTTCCTTTAATAATCAAAGATATAATTATTATTGGAATGGATTTACTACAAAATGGTACGCAAAGCTCCTTACCAACACAGCGTTGGTCGACAGTTTGGTATACTCCATTGTGATCGCGGTACTCAGTACGGTGATTTCTGTGGTGAT
Source organism: uncultured Eubacterium sp. (assembly GCA_964555015.1). Taxonomy (GTDB): domain Bacteria; phylum Bacillota; class Clostridia; order Lachnospirales; family Lachnospiraceae; genus Anaerobutyricum. The sequence goes on from CAZKQV010000045.1 coordinate 4,773, forward strand.
CGCCACCATCGGGGCTTTGGGACTTAAAAAATACGAATTTAAAATGAAGCGCCTTGTCAATAATATGCTCTACATTCCGATCATTGTGCCGGAAATCGTATTGGCGGTTGCGCTGCTCATTATTTTTTCTTTGGTAGGGATTAATTTGGGCATGGGAGCAATTTTGATCGGGCATTGCACTTTTTGTATTCCGTACGCCGTTGTGACCATCAAGGGAAGGATCAGCGGAGACGGGGATTCCCTGGAAGAAGCGTCTATGGACTTGGGAGCAAACCGGATTCAGACCTTTTTTAGAGTGACCCTGCCGTCCATCATGCCGGGGGTTATGAGCGCCGCCTTTTTGGCCTTCACCCTCTCCATTGACGACGTTGTTATGAGCAATATGCTTGCGGGAGCGAAACAGACTACTTTGCCGGTGCTGATTCTTTCCATGAACAAAAGTGGAATTACGCCGGACGTCAATGCGCTTACCACTATTATGATTCTCATCATCGTTGTGGCGATGATTTTGAATAATATTATACAAAAGGTACGGAAAGGACGTACAGAATAAGGAGGAAAGAACATGAAGAAGATGAAACGACTATTGGCATTACTGCTGGCAGCGGCTATGATCGCAGCATTGGCAGCCTGCGGAGGAGGCAGCGGATCCGGAAGCGAAGGAGATACCGGAGAAGCAAGTGCGGACGGCGCCCAGGAATTAAACATCTATATGTGGCAGCAGTACATTTCCGATGACCTCATCGCAAACTTTGAAGCAGAAAATAACTGTAAAGTGAACCTTTCTTACATGAGTGACAATGCGGACGCCATCACAAAGCTTACCGCAGGAGGAGCGCAGGAATATGATCTTATTATGACCTGCGACGCTTATATGAAGTCTCTCATCGAAGGCGACTACATCCAGCAGATCGATCTGAATGAGGTTCCAAATTCTTCCAATATTAACGAGGCATATTGGCCGGAAGAATCCAAGAACTACTGTGTTCCTTATCTTATGAACTATATTTATGTAGTTTATAATGAAGAAACCTGCCCGATCGAGATTACCTGCTACAATGATCTGATTGATCCGGCGCTCAAAGGCCAGATTTCCACCATTGACGGAGCAAGAAACTTATTCCCGATCGCTTTGATCGCACTTGGCTATGATCCAAACTCCACAGAGGAGAAAGAGATCGCAGAAGCTTATGAATGGTTAACAAAGTTCAACGATAATGTTGTCGCATACGGAAATGCAGAGCAGAATCTGACCAACGGTACGGCAAGCGTGGCGTTGACTTACGACGGAAATACTTCCTGGGCAATGGAAGAAATGGGCGATAAAAATACTTTAAAGATCGCTGATTTCAAAGAAGATCCTGTTCAGCTTGGATATGACCTTTATGTTATTCCAAAGGGAGCTTCCCATATCGATCTTGCCAATAAGTTCTTAAATTATATTTGTGATCCGGAAGTGATGGCAGCAAACTTAGAAGAATACCCATACTCCTGTCCAAACGACGCAGCAGTGGAAGCAGCTTCCGACAAATACAAAAACGATCCTGCAAGAGATTTCTCCTATAAAGAAAATATCTTCTTCCAGGAAGACGTTGGAGAAGCATTGACAATTTATGACGATTACTATCAGAAACTTAAAGTGGGCGAATAATTATGTTGAAATTTGATGAACGCAAACAGATAGACAGTGTAAACGGCGCACTGGCATTGAGAGGACAGATTGAAGATATCGTTGATCAGATTTGTAAAAATGGCTATAAAAATATCTGCTGGCTGGGCATAGGCGGAACCTATGCCTCCTGCCTGCAGGCGGAAGTTCACATGAAAGAACGATCTGCGATAGAATTTTTTGTGGAAAACGCAGCCGCATATCTTACTACCGGCAACAAAAGAGTGGGCGAAGGAACTTTAGTGATCCTTTCTTCCGTAACCGGAAGCACCATCGAAATGGTAAAGGGTGTGAAAAAAGCACAGGAAGCCGGAGCGAAAGTATTTGGCTTCATCGATAAAGAAACCGCCGAGCTTGCCAAAATGGTAGATTATGAGATTGCCTATCCGGCAAATGAGCAATTAAAGTTTTTCATGGTGGCAGACCGTTTTATGTATAACGCAGGTGAATTTCCGGAATATGAAGAATACTATAAAGAGCTGGACGAAAATCTTGCAGTAGATCTTGTGGAAGTGGAAAAGGCAGCGGATGCCTTCGGGGAAGAATTTGCAAAAAAACACTGCCAGGATTCCATACATTATTTTGTCGGCGCCGGAAATCAGTACGGCTCCACCTATTCCTATGCAATGTGCTACTGGGAAGAGCAACATTGGATTAAAACAAAATCCATCCACAGCGCAGAATTTTTCCATGGTATGTTTGAAATTGTGGAGAAGGATACTCCGGTCACCGTGTTCTTGGGAGAAGATTCGGAGAGACCACTAAGCGAAAGAGTCGTAAAATTCCTTCCGCAGATTTGCGCCAACTATACGGTGATTGATAGCAAAGACTATCCGCTGCCTGGAATCAGTGAGAAGTTCAGAGGCAACCTTTCCCACCTGGTGACCCATGCAGTGACCCAGAGGATCGACGCTCACATAGAAAAGATTAATTGTCATCCGATGGATATCCGCAGATATTACCGACAGCTTTCCTATTAAGCTTTAAAACCGGTACGGCGACCGCGCCGGTCAAGATTTGAATATTTCTTAAACGAAAAAACATCTCGAAAAATGCGAAAAACATTTTCCGGGATGTTTTTCATTTTGTAGTGTGTTACAATGTTTCTGATTACGAATGGCGGGAGGATATTTGTTGTGAAAAAATCAGTTATATTTGGCAAAGTTACGGCTGATCCCGCCAAAAAAATACCGGTTGGTGTCCGGTATTAGAAACAAATTATCGTCTGTCGCAAAAGCACAACCTGGAATCAAAAAGAGGTTGATCAGTATAAAGAAAATATTATTAATATTTTGCGTTATTATAAGATTTTTATGAAAGATTTCGAAGGCTTGAAGCTCTTCTTCATTTGTGATAATATTGGAACAGTGCGTTTTATTACTGAATATGAAGATGATTTGCGATACGATTGGACTTGCTTTCTGCGACCGATGAAAACATTTTGCATAGTTTTGCAGGGGTTGGCAAGGAGGTTTTATGAGGATTGGAATGTTTACCGGCGGGTATCAATATTATCCTTTGGAATATACGTTTCGGGACGCAAAAAGAATATATGCCACTTAAATTGGAACAAAGATCATTCTGGAATCTTTGACTGGTTTTGAGACCAATGTGTATACCATGGCATTTGATATAGCAAAGGAATTTTTAAGGAGAGAAAATCGGTGAAGGACAGACAGATAAAAATTGCCGCTGTGGGCGATAATTGTATCGATGCGTATGATAAAACAGGGGAGGTGTATCCGGGAGGAAACCCGGTGAATGTTGCGGTGTATACCGTGCGCCTGGGAGGCCAGGCGTCTTATGTCGGCGTGGTTGGTGATGATGAGTATGGAATTATTATGAAAGAAGCGATTGCCAAAAAGGGCGTGGATATTTCCCATGTAAAAACATTGCCGGGCGCCACGGCTGTGACCCATGTGGAAATCATAGACGGAGAGAGGATTCTCGGAGAATATGACGAAGGCGTGATGGCAGAGTTTTTGCTGAGCCGGGATGATATAGATTTTCTTGCGGCCCATGACCTTGTGGTCAGCGGGCTTTGGGGAATGATTGAAAAGGATCTTCCCGCTATAAAAGCAGCGGGGACGAAGGTGGCCTTTGACTTTGCCACAAAATACGAAGGTGAGATTGTGGATACGGCGATTCCCTATGTGGATTATGCTTTTTTTGCCTGGGATGAAACCGCAAAAGAAGAGGCGGAAGAGGAGCTTTTCTCTTTCATGAGAAGGATGAAAGAAAGAGGAGCCGGTATGGTGATCGTGACCAGAGGAGAGCAGGGGAGCGTCGTCTACGACGGAAAGGATTTTATCACTTTTGGAATCATTCCCTGTGACGTGGTGGATACTATGGGCGCAGGTGACAGCTATATTGCCGGATTCCTTCTGGGGATTTTAGAAGGAAAATCTATAAAAGAGTGTATGGAAAAAGGCGCGGCAAACAGCAGTGTGACCATTGGATATAAGGGAGCCTGGGAATAAATAACAAAGAGGGAGACAGAGAAGAATGGAGATGTTAGAAGAAATAAAGAAGCGGCGGACGTTTGCAATCATATCCCATCCGGACGCCGGAAAAACTACTTTGACAGAAAAGTTTTTATTATATGGAGGAGTGATTAATCAGGCGGGTTCCGTAAAGGGAAAGGCTACGGCAAAGCACGCCGTATCAGACTGGATGGATATTGAAAAGGAAAGAGGAATTTCCGTGACTTCTTCCGTACTGCAATTTAATTACGGGGACTGCTGCATTAATATTTTGGATACGCCGGGACATCAGGATTTCTCGGAAGATACTTACCGGACTTTGATGGCGGCGGATTCTGCCGTGATGGTCATTGACGCATCGAAGGGCGTGGAGGCGCAGACAAGAAAGTTATTTAAAGTCTGTGCCATGAGACATATTCCGGTTTTTACCTTTATCAATAAAATGGACCGGGAAGCTCTGGATACCTTTGAACTCCTTGACCAGATTGAAAAGGAGCTGGGGATTCCCACTTGTCCGGTGAACTGGCCCATTGGATCGGGAAAGCAATTTCGGGGTGTTTATGACAGGGACAATCAGGAAATCGAATTGTTTTCCGATACCATGAAGGGAACCCGGGTCGGCAATGTGGAAAAGATTTCTCTGGACGACCCGAAGGTTTTTGATCATGTGGAGGAAGAAGCCCTGGAGCTGCTTAAGGAAGAGATTGAGCTTTTGGACGGAGCCAGCGCAGAATTTAATCAGGAAGAAGTGGATGCAGGAGAATTGTCTCCGGTGTTTTTTGGTTCGGCTTTGATGAACTTTGGCGTGGAGACGTTTTTGCAAAACTTCCTTAAAATGACGACGTCGCCCCTTCCTAGAATGTCCGATCAGGGCGTGATAGACCCGATGAAGGAAAAGGATTTTTCTGCATTTGTATTTAAAATCCAGGCAAATATGAACAAAGCCCACCGGGACAGAATTGCGTTTATGCGCATATGTTCAGGTGAGTTTGAGGCGGGAATGGACGCCTTCCATGTGCAGGGAGGAAAAAAAGTCCGTCTTTCCCAGCCGCAGCAGATGATGGCCAGTGAGCGAAAGATGATCGAAAAAGCATATGGGGGAGATATCATCGGCATTTTTGACCCGGGCATTTTTTCCATAGGCGACACACTTACCACCTCTTCTGCTCATTTTGCTTATGAAGGGATCCCAACCTTTGCGCCGGAGCATTTTGCTAGGGTACGCCAGGTAAATACCATGAAAAGGAAGCAGTTTTTAAAGGGTGTGAACCAGATCGCACAGGAGGGCGCCATTCAGATTTTCCAGGAATTTAATACCGGTATGGAAGAAATTATCGTCGGCGTTGTCGGAGTGCTTCAGTTTGATGTGCTTACCTATCGTCTGAAAAATGAATATAATGTAGACATTATTTTAGAGAGACTTCCTTATGAGTATATCCGCTGGATCATGAACGAAGAGATTGATCTTGCCAAGGTACAGGGAACTTCCGATATGAAGAAAGTAAAGGACTTAAAGGGCAGACCGCTTCTTTTGTTTGTCAATAGCTGGAGTGTGGGAATGACTCTGGAGAGAAATGACGGCTTAATTCTCTCAGAATTTGGAAATGTACCGGCGGGGATGCAGTAAAGATATATAATAGTAAAGATATATAATATAGTAAAGATAAAGAAATAATATGATATATAAATAAGAAGAAAAAGGCGGGATTCTATGAGTGAGAAAAAGATGTTTTACCGGAATGTGGGAGCTTTGGTAATTCCCATAGCTCTGCAAAATCTCATGAATGTTGCCGTGCAGTCGGCGGACGTGGTGATGCTTGGCAGAGTCAGTGAGAAAGCGCTGTCGGCGGCGTCATTGGGAGGACAGGTAAACTTTTTATTTAACTTATTTTTATTTGGCTTAACTTCCGGCGCGTCTGTCTTGTGCGCCCAGTATTGGGGAAAGAAAGATATGCATTCCATTGAGACGATCACTGGATTTTGCTTAAAGTACGGGCTTCTCGTGGGGGTTTTAGTCACTGCGGCCGCATTTTTTGCGCCGGGAGTGATCATGCATATTCTTACTTCGGATGAAGAAGTATGGCGCCTTGGCGTGTCTTATCTGCGTGTTTTGGGTCTGTCCTTTCTTTTTATGGCGGTGTCCAATGTATACTTAAACATTATGCGCAGTATGGAACGGGTGGTGGTATCTTCCGTAATTTTTGGCATTTCGCTGGTTTTGAATATCCTGGTAAATGCAGTTCTGATTTTCGGAATGGGACCTTTTCCCCGGTTAGGCGTTTTGGGGGCGGCCATCGGCACTTTGACGGCAAGGATATCTGAGTGTGTGATGGCGTGGATCCACCACCGAAAATATAATAATTTGATTCAGTATCATATTAAATTGATTTTTCGAAAGAATAAGCTTTTGCTTCACGACTTTTTTGTCATAGCCTCTCCGGTTGTCTTAAATGAAGTTATGTGGGCGGCGGGAATGTCCGCCTCGGCGGCCATCATGGGGCAGCTTGGCAGCGCGGCTTCCTCCGCCAATGCGATCGTGCAGGTGGTGCGGCAGCTTTCCATTGTCATTGGAATGGGGATTGCCAGTGCGGCGGCGATCATGATCGGAAAAGCAATTGGAGAAAAAAAGCAGGATCTTGCCCGGGAATATGGCAAAAGATTTACCAGGTTAATGATGATAAGCGGCTTTTTTGCCTTCCTGTTGGTTTTGATGATCCGGCCGGCGGTGCTTTATATCATGGAATTAACTCCGGCGGCAAAAAATAATTTATCTATCATGATGTATATGATGTCAATTTATGTCTGGCTCCAATCTGTCAATACACTTTATATCGTGGGAATATTCCGGGGCGGCGGGGACACCCGTTATGGCCTGTATATGGAGATGGCGGCTTTGTGGGGGTGCTCCGTTTTCTTTGGAGCGATTGCTACCTTTGTGTTCCATTTAAGTGTTCCGGCTGTTTATGCTGTGATTTTAATTGATGAATATATAAAATTACCATTTAATATTTGGCGTTATCGATCCTTGAAGTGGCTTCGGGACGTGACGCGCGACTAAGTGAGAAGAAAGAGCAGGGTGTAGTATTATGAATCCATTAAGAAAAGTTTATTGCAGGACATTTCAGACCGTTTTTAAAATTGCCATTCCATTTTTACCTTATCGAAAACCAAAAATAATCGGCAATATGAAGATGATTCCCGAGGTTTTGGAAAAAAATAAATGCCATAAAGTTTTAATCATCACGGATCAGGGAATCGTGAAGGCTGGTTTGGTAAAAAAATTGGAAAGAGTATTGGAAGAAGACGAAGTGGACTATCAGATTTATGACAAGACGGTGCAAAATCCTACGACAGATAACGTGGAAGAGGCGCTGGAATTGTATTTTGACGAAGGCTGCGACAGTCTGATTGCCTTTGGGGGAGGATCCAGTATGGACTGCGCCAAAGCAGTCGGGGCAAGGACGGTCAAGCCGAAACAATCTCTAAAAAAGATGAAGGGGCTTTTGAAGATTCATAAAAAACTTCCTTTGCTCATCGCAATTCCAACGACGGCGGGAACAGGAAGTGAGACTACTTTGGCGGCGGTCATCACCGATGGAGAGACAAGACATAAATATGTTATGAATGATTTTGTGTTAATTCCCCGTTATGCAGTCCTGGATCCTAAGGTTACTATCAGTCTTCCGCCTCACATCACAGCATCCACCGGTATGGACGCTTTAACCCATGCGGTGGAAAGTTACATCGGAAATTCCACAACCATTGACACAAGGAAGGACGCTAAAAAAGCGGTGCGGCTGATTTTTGAAAATCTGGAAACTGCTTATGAAAACGGAAGTGATATCGAAGCAAGGAGAAATATGCTTCATGCGTCATTTTACGCAGGCTGTGCTTTTACAAAGTCTTACGTTGGATATGTGCACGCAGTGGCTCACTCTCTGGGAGGAGAATACAATATTCCCCACGGACTGGCCAACGCCATTATTTTACCGATGGTTCTGGAAGCCTATGGCGAGAGCATCCATAAGAAACTGTGGCAGCTTGCCCTGGAAGCAAGACTGGTACATAAAGGAGTTTCTTACGAAGAGGGGGCGTCTCGTTTTATTGAGGCGATCAAAGATATGAACCGCTATTTTGGGATCGGGACGACGATTCAGGAGATCAATGAGAGGGAAATCGGAAAGTTGTCACGCTATGCCGATAAGGAGGCAAATCCTCTTTATCCGGTTCCGGTCTTGATGAATGCCAAAGAACTGGAAGAGTTTTATTATCAATTAATGGGGGAACAAAAATAAATCATGAAACGAGAAGAGATTAAAGAAATTGCTGCAAAGCAGAGAGAATATTTTTTGAGCGGAGCGACTTTGGAGGTATCCTTCCGAATCCGTGCATTAAAAAGGCTGCGGCAGGCGATCGAGGACAATGAAGAGGCCATCCATGAAGCCATTTGGAAGGACCTTGGAAAAAGCAGCTCAGAAAGTTATATGTGCGAGGTGGGACTTTCCCTGAGCGAGATTTCCTATATGTTATCCCATATAAAGTCTTTCGCAAAGGAAAAAAGAGTTCACACACCCCTGGCTCAATTTCATTCCAGGAGCTTTACAAAGCCGTCCCCTTACGGCGTGGTTTTGGTGATGAGTCCATGGAACTATCCCTTCCTGCTGTCCATAGAGCCTTTGGTGGACGCCATTGCAGCGGGAAATACGGTGGTATTAAAACCAAGCGCCTATTCTCCAAACACTTCCGCAGTGATCAAGCGTATCTTAGAAGAGTGCTTTCAGCCGGAATTTATCTCCGTGGTGACAGGGGGAAGAGAGGAAAATACCAGTTTATTAGAGGAACATTTTGATTATATCTTTTTTACCGGAAGTCAGGCGGTGGGAAAGGTAGTGATGGAAAGCGCTGCGAAGTATTTAACGCCGGTCACTTTAGAGCTTGGAGGAAAAAGCCCCTGCATCGTGGATGCCTCCGCAGATATTCGTTTAGCGGCAAAGCGAATTGTTTTCGGAAAATATTTAAACTGCGGTCAAACCTGTGTGGCTCCCGATTATATTCTTTGTCACAAAAAAGTGGAAGAGCTTTTTGTGGAAGAGGTGAAAGACCAGATTAAAAAACAGTACCGCAAAAACCCTCTTTTGAATAAAAAATATGGAAAGATCATCAATGAAAAACATTTTGACCGGATTCTTGGACTGATCGATGAAAAAAAAGTAGTCTATGGCGGACGATCCGACAGAAATTCTTTAAAAATAGAGCCGACGGTCCTAAGAGACGTCTCCTGGGATGACGCGGTAATGTCAGAGGAGATTTTTGGGCCGCTTATGCCGATTCTCACATACGATTCTCTGGATGAAGTGATTGCTAAGATCAATAAGCTCCCTCATCCCCTTGCCCTCTATTTATTTACCCGGGATAAAGAGATACAAAAGAAGGTGACGGGAAACTGCGGTTTTGGCGGCGGCTGTATCAACGACACGATCATCCATCTTGCAACCAGCGAAATGGGATTTGGCGGTTTTGGAGAGAGCGGAATGGGAAGCTATCACGGAAAAGCCGGGTTTGAAACATTTTCCCACAGAAAGAGTATCGTGGACAAAAAAACGTGGATCGATCTCTCGATGCGCTACCAGCCTTACCGTAAGCTTTCGGATAAGCTGGTCCGGATGTTTTTAAAGTAAGCTTTTTTCTTTCTTTCATAATTACGTAAAAAATATAAAAATTCCTCAAAAAAATGAATCAGAGCATTACTCATCCTTCAATTTTTTTGAATGATGGATAAATTTTTAACAATTAATGGTTGACGAAGAACCATAATAGTGTTACAATCTTGGACGTAAGTTGATTTTCGGCTTATTGATAGCTGGGAACAGAGTATATATGTGAAGTTTAGAAATTAAGTTAAAAAGCTAAAAATTCATTTTTTATTGGCGTTGCTTCCCATGTGGGGAGCGTGGATCAAAATATTTATTAGAAAGGTGAAGATTAATATGTCAAAAATCGATTTAACAAAGTATGGAATTACAGGAACTACTGAAATCGTGTATAATCCTTCCTACGAAGAATTATACAAAGAGGAGATGAAGCCGGAATTAGAAGGATACGAAGTAGGACAGGATACAGAACTTGGCGCTGTGAATGTTATGACTGGTATCTATACGGGACGTTCTCCAAAAGATAAATTTATCGTAATGGATGAAAATTCTAAGGATACCGTATGGTGGACATCCGAAGAATATAAGAATGATAATCATCCGGCATCCCAGGAAACATGGGAAGCAGTGAAAAAAATCGCTCAGGATGAGCTCTCAGACAAAAAGCTTTTTGTAGTTGACGCATTCTGTGGCGCAAATAAAGACACCAGAATGGCAGTTCGTTTCATTATGGAAGTTGCATGGCAGGCACATTTTGTAGAAAATATGTTCATTAAGCCATCTGTAGAAGAGCTTGAAAACTTTGAGCCGGATTTCATTGTTTACAACGCATCCAAAGCAAAAGTAGAAAATTATAAAGAATTAGGACTGAACTCTGAGACAGCAGTTGTATTTAACATTACAAGCCGTGAACAGGTAATTATCAACACATGGTACGGCGGAGAGATGAAGAAAGGTATGTTCTCCATGATGAACTACTACCTTCCACTTAAGGGAATTGCTTCCATGCACTGTTCTGCAAACACAGACATGAACGGTGAAAACACAGCGATCTTCTTCGGACTTTCCGGAACAGGTAAGACTACATTGTCCACAGATCCGAAGAGACTTCTGATCGGTGACGACGAGCACGGCTGGGACGACAACGGCGTATTTAACTTTGAAGGCGGATGCTACGCAAAAGTTATCAACCTTGACAAAGAATCTGAGCCAGATATCTATAATGCGATCAAGCGCGACGCATTGTTAGAAAATGTTACCGTAGACGCAGACGGAAAGATCGACTTTGACGATAAGAGCGTAACAGAGAATACTCGTGTATCTTACCCGATCAACCAC
>CAZKQV010000046.1:0-15240 GCA_964555015.1 uncultured Eubacterium sp.
GCTTTTTGCTGCAGAAGCCTTCATGTCAGCAGACAGGGATTTTACCAGTACCTCGAAAACAAAGACCGCCCATGGAAATATCAGCCATTGACAGACGCCATGAAGGAAATCCTTGAGGAAGATGAATGCAATGACACCTATGGGCGGGTTCGTATGTACTAGGCATTGGTTCTGAAGCAGCCGGAGCATGTGGAGATTCCCAGCGAACGCACCGTTTACCGCATTATGGAGGAGATCGGGATCAGCCATCATCCCAAGCGCAAGCCGAATGGCATAACGAAAGCAATACTCTGATTCCCTAAAAGAATCAGCATAGGTTGCAGAGTCCTTGAGGAAAATGTGTCAACTAATTTTGACAAAATCCTTTGGTTACATTTCCGGCGTGTTTGAAAAGTCGATTGTCGACAAGGTCATTGACAACAATCCTTGTAAATACGTGGATCTTCCAATTTACAAACAGTATTGCAAGGAAACCAAAAGGAAAAGTCCGGAAGAAAGGACCTTGTCTTCCAAAGAAAAAAAGATTCTAATGGAAAAAATTACAAAAAGTCAAAATCCGGCAAAATACGCGGCGGAATTCGCCTTCTTTACAGGAATGAGGGTCGGGGAATTATCCTCCTTGAGGTGGGACAACGTCGACTTCGTCAGGGAAGTCATCACCGTGCAATCCTCGGAAAAATATAATCGATTGACGAGGGAATATTATATTTCCACTACGAAGAGATGAATTTTCTTGTACCAAAAGCATCCATGTGATAAGAAGGACTTTAAATTCAAATATGAAATGCAACGGGGTTTCCACGACGGCCGCCGCCGCCTTACTTGGACATACGGAGAAGGTAAACGAGGAAAACTACACCTATGACGTGCTTTCCATGGATGAAAAGAAAAAAATAATGAAAAAGGCGGGAAAAATAAGCTGAAACGTCAGATACTTTGACCGTCAAATAGTTTGATTTTAAAGTTTTCACGAGTCTTCAAACCATAACAAAGAAGAAGTCCCGAACCCCTTTATTTAAGTGAGTTTCAGGACATAGAAGCAGTGCCGGCCGCGGGACTTGAACCCGCACGTGGTCACCCACAACAGATTTTGAGTCTGCCTCGTCTGCCATTCCGACAGGCCGGCGCAAATGCTTTATTATAGTATCATGAGTATTAAAATATGTCAAGATATTATTACAAAATATTTTATATGCTATGATTATACTCTCTCCCTATTCCCCCAGCGTTACCTCTATCTCCTTTTGTTCCTCATCCATTGCATAGTAATTATCCAGGTTGATTTTACTAACTGTGTCATCTGTTATAATTGGAATCTGTAATGTAACTTCTCTCCCTACAGGAAAAATCCTTTCGTCCACATAATTTTCTGAGTCTGTATCTTCTTCCTCCTCAAATATGCAGGCATATCCGTCTACTCCATAGACACTAAAAGGATGGTATTTTAAAGATTCATGTTTATTTCCACAATTTACCACAGTAAGAGTGAGCATATAAGCCTTTTGATTTACAGCAAGCATCTCATCGGACGGATCTTCGATTAAAGCCGATTCCACAGATTGAATCCGCAAATCAGAGTAATATTCGCTTTCCTCTTCATGAAAGCCAGAATAAACTGTCATAATGAGGGAAGGGACAATACTTACTAATGCATTAAACAGTATCACTGCCAAAATAATAATGACTATGATTGATTTTTTCTTCTTCATAAATAATCTCCGCTGCAAAAGTTTCTTCTTTATGGAAAATTTCTTTATAGAAAAATATCTTTATGAAAAACTTTCGCTAATTGGTTTGTTTGGTCGCCAGTATCCCCTCTGTCTATTGCTCGTTTTTATGAATGGGCAGCTCCACCTCATATATAGCCTCTTGGATGATACCGTCTTCATCGACTATCATAGACGGTAAAGATAGAGTCACAGATTCCGCATCTTTATCCACATAATAAATCGCATATCCTTCATTGTCATAATCGCTTTTATACCATGGATATCTATCTTCCAGAGTATCATAAACATCGTCGTCGGAAGAATAATCTATTATATCTCGATAATAGGTTCCATCATAAACATATGGTTTAATCCAGTCTAAGCGTTCATACTCAATTTCATCTTCATTATCTTTTATCCAGATTCCGATGCACTTTTCTCCCTCTGGCAATGACTCAAGTTCCTGGTCTTCAAATAAAGTGACGACGTCGCCAATGGTATAATATACATCTCCTGCCTGGATTCCCTCTGATGCTTCCTGTGGTGTTATTGCAATAGTCTCAACCGGTTCAATCTGGGAATTTGATACTTTTACGTTTTCTGTAATTAAATTTTTATACCTGATTTCTTCATAAATCGCTTTTATAACGCTTGGAACAATGGTAAGAATTAAAATGAGTAAAACAACAATAATAGAAATAATCTGAATCGGATTTTTCTTCTTTGAATTATAATTTCTTGCAGTTTTCGCCGGTCTTTCTCTCCCGACATTTATCGTCCCAGTTTTTCCCCGTTCTATATTCGCAGCTTCCCGTATTTTTCGAGCCAGCTCATTTCGATCATTTTGTCTATCCATATTGGGGCGAAAACGTATTTTTTCCTTGCGCTTTCTTCCCTCTAAAATCTCCTCGGAACTGATTTTTGGAAATTCAAAAGTATTGTCGTCATAGTTATAATTTTTGATCCAGGAATCGTCTGAACCGACTGTGCCCTCAGGCCGATTGAAAAAACAACATTTCGGGCAGACCCCATCACGTTTTTCATATGAAAAAACCGTGCCGCATCGCTTACATACTGCCATAACTTACCTCCAATCTACCTGTCCTTTTCCGGTATATTATCATCTCTTCTAATTATAACGGATTAGCACAGAGTTGGCAAGTTAATCACGATGTGGCACGGCTAAGAATGATTATCCTCTGTTTTGCTGTGCTACTAACTGATCAGCGCCATATTTTTTACGCAGCGCCGGTTTTTCGATTTTTCCTGTTGCATTTCTTGGTACTTCTGCAAATATGATTTTCTTTGGTCTCTTATATCTTGGAAGCTGCATACAATATTCCATAATCTCTTCTTCGCTCGCTTCCATACCTTCTTTGATGGAAATAATTGCGCCGGTGATCTCTCCTAAACGCTTGTCCGGAAGACCAATGACCGCCACATCCTTTACTTTTTCGTTGGCGCTCAAAAAGTTCTCGATCTGAACCGGGTAAATATTTTCCCCTCCGCTGACGATCACATCTTTTTTTCGGTCCACTAAAAAGATAAAACCATCTTCATCCTGCATCGCCATATCTCCGGTATAAAGCCATCCGTCTTTTAATGTTTCTGCCGTGGCTTCCGGATCGTTATAATAACAGGTCATAACTCCCGGTCCTTTGACACATAGCTCGCCGACGTCTCCCTGTTTTACTTCACTGTCATCTTCTGCAACGATTTTACACTCCCATCGGTATCCCGGAATCCCGATCGCTCCGACTTTATGAATATTCTCAATCCCAAGATGCACACAGCCCGGGCCTGTTGATTCCGACAGTCCATAATTGGTATCGTAAAGATGATGTGGAAAATATTCTTTCCAGTGTTTGATCAATGACGGCGGCACCGGCTGGGCTCCAATATGCATCAAACGCCACTGGCTCAGCTCATAATCCTCAAGATGCAGCTCTCCCCGATCCAAAGTATCTAAAATATCCTGGGCCCACGGAACAAGAAGCCATACCAGAGTACACTTTTCATCGGAAATGGCCTTTAAAATTGTCTCCGGAGAAGTTCCCTTTAACAGCACTGCCTTACTGCCCGCGCACAAGCTTCCCATCCAGTGAAACTTCGCTCCGGTATGATAAAGCGGCGGAATACACAAGAATACATCGTCACGGTCTGTCAAATGATGCTTTTGCTCCATCTGCGCTGCCTGCATCAAGCTTTCGTGATTATGCAAAATTGCCTTTGGAAAACCGGTGGTTCCCGAAGAAAAATAAATTGCCGCATCGTCTTCTTCTTCCAAACGAACCAAAGGCGGCTGGCTGGAACAGTCTGCAACTAATTCCATATAACTCTCAGCAAAAGTCGGACATCCGTCCCCTACATAAATCAGCAGGCGCCCTCTGTTAATCTTACTCTCAATAGATTCAATCCGACCGATAAATTCCGGTCCAAAAAATAAAATATGTACTTCCGCCAAGTTGATACAATATTCGATCTCATCGGCTGAAAATCTAAAATTAAAAGGAACTGCAATAGCTCCGGTCTTTAAAATCCCAAAATAAATCGGCAGCCACTCCAAACAGTTGAACATTAAAATAGCCACACGATCTCCCTTTTTTATGCCACGGCTGATCAACATATTCGCTACACGATTTGCTTTTTCATCAAATACACTCCATGTAATTTCCCTTCGATACGGGATTGAGGAAGTTTGCTGAACCAAATCGTATTCCTTCCATGTTTTTTTCCTCGTATCCTTCATACTTGGATTGAGCTCCACAAGAGCGATTTCCTCACTGTATAATTTATGATTTCTTTCCAGCAAATCTGTTACCGGCATGATCTTTCCTCTCTTTCTGCTGTGCTTTATACCTTTGCCCCTGTAATTTATACTGCTGCCAGCATATAACGCCAGCCATCTCTTCCTTGTATACTCCGAGGGTCAAAAGCTCTTTGATTCTTTTTCTCTTTTACACGCTAAAGTGATATAAGGATACCATAAAGCCCTATAAAAGTCAATTGCTCTGCGCTTCACAGATTCATAAGTTTATGCTATACTAAATTTTATGAAATCTTTATTATATTTGAGTAAAATCTGGTAATACAGATGAATTATTAGAAATGAGGGAATGAATATGTTAAACAAAAGAATGGTAGAGCTGGGAACTCAGCGCTCTGTAATTCGTGAATTATTTGAATTTGGAAAAATGCGTGCGGCAGAAATCGGCGCAGAAAATGTTTTTGATTTTTCCATCGGCAATCCAAGTGTACCGACGCCGGAAGAGGTAAATGAAACTGCAATCAAGCTGATCCGCGAGATGGATCCTGTTATTCTCCATGGGTACACCAGCGCGCAAGGAGACGCCGGTGTCCGGAAAATGATTTCCGATTCTGTAAACCGCCGTTTTGGTACTTCCTTTGGTCCTGACAATCTTTACGTCACCGTCGGCGCGGCTGCAGGGCTTTGCTGCTGTTTAAACGGCTTATGTAATCCTGGGGATGAGGTCATTGTTTTTGCGCCATATTTTCCGGAATATAAAGTTTTCATCGAAGGCGCAGGCGCTAAAATGAATCTGATTCCGGCAGATATCGAGGCGTTTCAGATTAATTTCGAAGCGTTTGAAGCTGCCATCAATGAAAAGACAAAGGCTGTCATCGTAAACTCTCCGAATAATCCTTCCGGTGCGATTTATTCCGAAGAAACCGTAAAGAAGCTTGCAAAGATCTTAGAAGAGAAATCCGCACAGTATGGCCGTCCGATTTTCTTAATTGCAGACGAGCCGTATCGTGAAATCGTGTTTGACAATATTTTTGTTCCTTATCTGCCAAAATATTATAATAACACTTTAGTTTGCTACTCCTGGTCAAAATCTCTTTCTTTGCCAGGGGAACGTCTTGGTTATATTGTTGTCCCGGATGAAGTGACAGAACATAAACTGGTTTACGCTGCCATTGCTGGCGCCGGAAGATCTCTCGGTTATGTGAACGCTCCTGGTCTTTTCCAGAGAGTATGCGCAATGTGTGCTGATCTCACCTCGGATGTTGCAATTTATGAAACTAACCGTAATCTCCTTTTACAGGGACTTCGTGATATGGGATACCATGTTGTGGTTCCGCAGGGTACTTTCTATATGTTCCCAAGAACCCTGGAAGAAGATGACGTCGCTTTCTGTGAAAAAGCAAAAGAATACAATCTGTTGATCGTTCCTGGAATCGGTTTTGGATGCGCCGGACATACCAGAATCTCTTTCTGTGTTCCGACTTCCCGCATTGAAAAATCCCTTGATGCATTTTCACAGCTTGCAAAATATTATAGAGGTTAATTTATGGTAATTGATTTTCATACGCATACTTTTCCCGATGAAATTTCCAAAAAGGTAACGACGCATCTGGGAAGAAATGTAGCTCATATTCGGCCTTTTACCGACGGATCCTTGAGCGGGCTTCTCTCTTCCATGAGGCGATCGGGCGTTACTTACTCTGTCAATCTTCCTGTCATGACCACGCCGGGGCAAGTAGAAAAAATTAATCATAAATTTGTAAGTATGAATGATGAATTGTTCAGCCAGGGAATTATTTCATTTGGCGGAATGCATCCGGATTACGAAGATTATAAAAAAGAGCTAAGATATCTTAAGGATCATGGCATCAAAGGAATTAAACTGCATCCTGCTTATCAAAATGTTGATCTTGATGATATCCGTATGCAGCGGATCATCGGATGCGCCAGCGAACTGGGACTCATCACGGTGATCCACGCTGGAATGGATATTGGGATTTTTGATCACAACTATTCTTCTGTGGATCATATTTTAAAAATCCTTAAGGATGTGGCCCCGGAAAAATTTGTCCTTGCCCATATGGGAAACTGGGATCGTTGGGAAGAAGTAGAACTTTATCTCGCCGGTGCACCGGTTTGGCTTGATACCGCATTTTCCCTCGGCCCAATCACAGAGCATCCCGATTCTGTCGATTTGCCTTATATCAATTATAATCTTTCCAATGAAGATTTTATCCGTTTGGTAAAAAAACATGGCCCCGACAGAGTTTTATTTGCCACAGATTCTCCGTGGATGGATCAGGGCGATTACATAAGACTGATGGAAATCATGCCTCTCAATGGAGAGGAAAAACGGATGATCATGTCGGAAAATGCTTTGAGTTTATTGGGAATGTAAGTTTTTTTGCTTTCCTTTACACAAAAAATGTCTAAAGATTTCCTTCTTTATTAGAAGGGATCTTTAGACATTTTTATTCAGGCCGCATCGGATTATCGTCTCTTCTGGTTGGCATTCCATTAAAAGATTTCACGATGCACCTTTTCCATCATCAATTGATCCAGTTCATATCCCTCCGGATGTTTTTCCGGAATGCCCAGGGAAAGAATTGCTTCCAATCTGTATTGTTTTGGAAATGCAAGCAGCTCTCTTAAATATTCCTCAGTTGTTTTTTCTCCCGGCGCTTTTCGAAGTCTTCCTTGAATCCAGCAGCTTCCTACTCCGAGACTGTCCGCCATCAAATGCATATTGGCCATTGCGATGGAGCAATCCTCAATCCACACATCTGTTTTTTCTCCATCTCCTAAAACTACAATTGCACAATCTGCCGATGCAAGCATTTTAGAACCCATAACTCTGCATTCCGACATTTTTTTCAATGTATCCTTTTTTCTCACCAGGATAAATTCCCAGGGTCTTCTTCCCCGGCTGGATGCAGACAAAAGGCCCGCCTGCAGAATTTTCGTCACTTTTTCTTCCGGCACAGATTCTCCGGTATACGCCCTCACACTGCGTCGTTTTTTCATAATTTCTAATAAATCCATCTGTCAACCTCCGTTAGCCTTCTTAAACACCACCGGCCAATAAAAGCTTTTTTGTGTTTTGAAAATCTAAAAAACTGCTGTAAAAGCTCTTTGATGGACTCTTTTACAGCAGTTACATTTAAGTTTTTTGAAACAGTTAAAAACAAAAACGATGATTACAATACGTTTTTCTGTTAATAAGGATAATATAATAAAAATTATATTATATTAGTAAAGATTTCGTTTATCCACTACGCGCACTGCTTTTCCTTCGCTTCGCGTGATAGATTTCGGATCTAAAACTTTCACGTCAACTCTGATTCCAAGCATGGATTTAAGACCTGTAACGATTGCTTTCTCTCTATCCGGGATTGCCACATCGTTTGCCTTAGCCATTTCCGGTGTAAGCTCAACTTGAACTTCGATGGTATCATTGTTTCCGATACGGTCTACCACGATCTGATAATTTGCCTGATAACCCTGGTTAAGAAGAACCGCTTCAATCTGGGAAGGCCATACGTTTACGCCTTTTACCACCATCATGTCATCGCTTCGTCCCATAGGTTTTGTCATACGTACATGAGTACGTCCGCAGGAGCATTTCTTTCTGGTCAGCTTACATAAATCACGGGTGCGATATCTCATAAGTGGGAAAGCCTTCTTTGTGATACAAGTAAATACCAGCTCTCCGACTTCGCCTTCCGGAAGGACTTCACCGGTATCCGGATTGATGATCTCCGGGATAAAATGATCTTCCTGGATATGCATTCCTGCCTGTTCTTCGCATTCGAAGGATACACCCGGTCCGGAAATTTCGGTCAATCCATAAATATCATATGCTTTGATGCCTAAGGATTCTTCAATATTATGACGCATCCCTTCTGTCCAAGGCTCGGCGCCGAAAATACCTGCCTTTAACTTGATCTGGTCTTTTAATCCTCTTTCATTGATCGCTTCTCCCAGGTTTGCCGCATAAGAAGGAGTACAGCATAAAATCGTCGATCCCAGATCTGTCATAAATTGAAGCTGTCTGTCTGTGTTTCCTGAGGACATTGGAAGAGTAAGGCAGCCTACCCGATGGGAACCGCCATTTAAGCCAGGGCCGCCGGTAAAGAGTCCATATCCGTAGCACACATGACACACGTCTTCCTTGGTTCCGCCTGCCGCTACAATGGCGCGTGCACAGCAATCCTCCCACACGTCAATATCTTCCTGCGTATAGAAAGCTACCACACGACGTCCTGTCGTTCCGCTGGTGGACTGGATTCTTACACAATCTTCCAATGGAACTCCAAGCAATCCATACGGATACTGATCTCTTAAATCATCTTTTTCAATGAATGGAAGCTTATGCAAATCTTCGATTCCTTTAATATCCTCTGGTTTCACTCCCTGTTCGTCCATTTTGTCATGATAGAACTTTACATGATCATAGACAAATTGAACCTGCTCTGTCAAGCGTTCACTCTGTAATTTCTGCAGTTCTTCCAGGGGCATCGTCTCAATTTCCGGCTGATAATAATTTTTCATCATCGTCTCCTTTTTGTATATTATTATATATTTCCTGCACAATCTTTATCGGATTTCCATAACTGATTGTGCTTTTCATAGTTCCCTTTTATTCTTCTCCTCTTCCCAGAGCAAACGCCTTAAGGTTTAACTCCACAAACTTAGGAGGAACGCATTCTTTGATGGCCTTTAACCATTTTTCCTTTGGCATATCAAAATATTTTGACAGACGGCCCATCAATACGATATTTACCGCTTTGGAAGACCCAGCCTCGTTTGCCAGACTGAGACAATCCATAGCGTCGATCTTGATTCCCAGGTTTTCCATTTTCTCGATCAGATTTTCCGGATATTCCATGGCTCCTGTGATGACCGGCATCGGATCAATCTCCTGGGTATTAACCACGATACGACCGTCTTCTTTCAGATATTCTATGTATCGTGCTGCTTCCAATTTTTCAAAGGAAACAATGAAATCTGCTTCTCCCTTATCAATGATCGGAGAATATACTTTTTCACCGAATCTTACATAAGTAACTACGCTTCCGCCTCGCTGGCTCATCCCGTGAACCTCTGAAACTTTCACGTCATATCCTTCGGTTAATAATAAATGTCCAAGAAGCTTGCTGGCAAGAAGGGACCCCTGTCCGCCAACTCCAACGATCATAATATTTTTTGTCATCTTACCAACACCTCCTATGACTGTAATGCATCAAACTTACACAACTGCTGACAAACGCCGCAGCCAACACATAAAGTTTCATCGATCACAGCCTTTTTATTTTTAATACTTATGGCAGGACAGCCAAGTCTCATACAACTCTTACAACCAACACAATTGTCTTGTTCTACTTTAAGCGGAGGATTGTGTTTTACGTATTTTAACAGGACACATGGCCTCCGGCTGATGATAACAGACGGCTCTTTTGCGGCCAGCTCTTCCTTGATCACACGGTCACATTCGGAAAGATCATAAGGATCCACAACTACAACGCGGGAAAATCCCATGGAACGGCAAAGCGCTTCAAGGTCAATCTTTCCTGCCGGGTCTCCCTTAATATTATAACCGGTCGTAGGATTTTGCTGATGGCCGGTCATACCTGTGATGGAGTTATCAAGGATAATAACTGTGGAATTACTTTGGTTATAGGCGATATTGGCAAGTCCGGTCATACCGGAATGCATAAAAGTGGAATCTCCGATGACTGCAACGGTTTTTCCTTCGCTCTTTTCTCCCAGCGCTTTATTAAATCCATGTACCGAACTGATGGAAGCTCCCATACAAAGAGTCATTTCCATTGCACTTAACGGAGCCACTGCGCCGAGAGTATAACATCCGATATCCCCAAGCACCGTACATTTATTCTTCGATAATGTATAAAACAATCCTCTGTGCGGACATCCGGCACACATCACCGGAGGCCGTCCCGGCAAGGCTTCTCCAAGACTCTTTGACGCCGGAACCTCTGCGCCGAGTTTTGACGCGATCAGATTCTGGGAAAATTCTCCTTCCAGCGGAAGGACGTCCTTTCCGGTCACGGTTAATCCAAGCTGTTTACAGTGATTTTCAATGATCGGATCTAACTCTTCCACGATGGCAAGCTTTTCTACCTTTGACGCGAAATCCAGAATTAATTTTTCCGGAAGCGGATTGATCATACCAAGTTTTAAAATAGAGGCGTTTTCACCAAATACTTCTTTTACATACTGATAACTTGTGGAAGAGGTAATAATACCAAGTTTCCGATCTCCCATCTCCATCCGGTTAAACGGACAGACATCAGAGTCTGCATATTCGATTAATTTTCTGGTGCGTTCTTCCACCAACGGATGCCTGCGAATGGCATTTCCCGGCATCATAACATACTTTGCTATGTTCTTTTCATAAGGCTTATCCGGCTTTTCCTCCCGAACTCCCACTTCCACAACACTCTGGGAATGGGCAACCCTGGTACACATTTTAATGATGACCGGCGTATCATATTCTTCGGAAAGATCATAAGCCAGTTTCACAAACTCCAGCGCTTCGGAAGAATCCGAAGGCTCAAGCATAGGAATCTTTGACGCAATGGCATGATGGCGAGAATCCTGTTCATTCTGAGAAGAATGCATTCCTGCGTCGTCCGCCACGCAAATCACCATTCCTCCGTTAACACCTGTGTAGGAGCAGGTAAATAAAGGATCTGCCGCCACATTAAGCCCTACGTGCTTCATGCCGCAAAAACTTCTCTTTCCCGCCAGAGAAGCGCCAAAAGCAACTTCCATGGCAACTTTCTCGTTAGGAGCCCACTCACAATAGATCTCGTCGTATTTTGCGGCTTCCTCTGTCACCTCTGTGCTTGGGGTTCCAGGATAGCTGGATACCACGCTGCATCCAGCTTCATACAAACCTCTCGCAAAGGCTTTATTTCCTAACATTAGCTGTTTCATAATTTCACCCTTTCTTATCCATCTGCTTTTTCATCACTTTTCATCTTCCAAACGATCAATGATTTTCCCAAGGCATCCTGTGCCATAGTTGAGCATACGATTCACTCTGCTGATCGTTGCGGAACTTGCATTTGTCGACTGCATAATTTCTGTATAGACTTTATTTTGTTTTAACATATTAGCAACCTCATAACGCTGCTCCATGGATCGTAATTCTGTCATAGCACAAATATCGTCAAAAAAATCGATACATTCTTCCAAAGTCTCTAACTTTAAAATTGCTCGATACATATCTTCTTTTCGCTCTTTTGGAATATTTTTAGCCATAAAATCCCTTCCTTTTATTTGCTCTGATCTCAATATTACAAGAAATGCCATAATAAAATGTTCTTCGCACACCCTTGCGATTTCATAAATCTATCACGAAGCATTTTGCCATATCTTGATTTGATATCAGACTCTAGTGATTTCGTGCCAGTTATGTTTCATTCAATCCACGGCACAATATACATTTATGATACCATTAATTTGGCTATAGGTAAACTAAAAATTTAAAGGAGTAAAGTAAACGCTTCACTCCCGACATTTTTTGGCAGCAATAATAAAATAAATAGGTAAAAACATTCCAATAAGCTATGGAAATCCTTTTCATCCTATGCTATTCTTGTCAAAGAGTTTTTTAATGGATTTTCATATTTGGGATATATTTTCATAACAATGGAAAGGATTTTACGGGTTTTTCACTATGACAAAGGAGCAATATCAGCAAATCAGCGCGCCTTTCCGGCGCGCGTCCCATAAAGCATTATCCTTGCTTCACTTTTTAAATAAAGGAATCTCAGGCTCCACTTTTATCTCTTTTCCCATACTTCTTTTTATGGTATGGATCACAAGTTCTTTTACATCTGCTTTTTTCTACGGAGCTTATGCGGGCGCCGCTTTTATTTTTGTCTCTCTTTTTCGACGCATCGTCAACCGAAAAAGACCCTATGAAGCATTGGACATTGATCCGCTGATCCATAAAAAAAAGAGCGGCCAGTCCTTTCCGAGCCGTCACGTCTTTTCAATTTTTTTAATTAGTGTGCTGTGGTTTCCGTCTTCCCACCTCATAGGAGGACTTCTTCTTGCAGGCGGGGTTATTCTTGGCGCCATCCGAGTGATTGGAGGGGTACATTACCTTTCTGATGTTATCTGCGGTGCGATAATAGGTGTTATAATGGGACTTTTGATTGTATCGTTTATATAACTCCCATAGAATGATTAACCACTATCCTTTGTCCGAATTATTTTTATACTCCTTAACTAACTTTTTTACTGCGTCTAACGATAAATCCACACAAGCTGCGATTTCTTCCACAGACAATTTTCCCTGCTCCAGCAAACGCATGACCGTATTCTCCGCTGTCTCTCTCTTTATGCTGTTTATGTAAGCCCGCCCTATCGCTTCGTCGTCATATAAAAACATCATGATGGAAATGACCTCCTTCTCTCTGCTCTTTAAGTATTCTTTTAGAATATTATTATCCTTACATATGCGGATTGTTTCCGTGATTGCGTTTCTTGTCCTTCCGTATTTTTCTCTGTAATTATTATAGATTTTTAGAAAAAGGATACACTGATTGATAATATTCTCCGTATTTGCGAAATCCATCCCCTCAAAGTACATTTCCTACAATATGATCGTGGTGAAAATTGAATCTGTGTTATCAAAATCACTACCTGTAATTGCACAGCTTATGATCTTAAAAAATTTAAAAGACCTGACAACAATTGCCGCCAGGTCCCTCAAATTTTATTAATCTGTTCCTTTAGTTATTGAGTTTTTTATACTTGAGTCATTGATAATATTTCCACTAAAACCACCGAATTACATCTTCCGGTGTATTAATTACTATACCCTAACTGTCTAGACGAAACTATTAGTTTTTTCTCCAGACAGCGTAAAGAATATGATTCTTTCCATTAGTTACTTTCGTTGATGCAGTTACTTTTTTTCCACTGTTGTATCCAGTATACCAGCCTAAAAATTGATAACCTTTTCTCTTCGGTACTGGTAATTTTCCGTAAGTTGCCCCTTTATAAACGATTTTATTCATAGGAGAAACATTTCCTCCGTTACCGATTAACGTCACAACACATTTTTTACCCCACATTGCATATAGAGTCACAGTTTTACCATTTTCTGTGGTTAGATTTTTCACGATTGTCATATTGGTGTAAATTTTACCAGTCCCATTTGCTTTTGTATTCCATCCAAGGAATTTATAACCCGAACAAGAATATTTATTTGCTTTTAATTTATAGGACTTTCCGTATTGACATTTAACAGTATCCGCCATTTTACCTTTCTTGGCACCGTTTTTATGATATCTAATTGTGTACTGAATTGGAGTCCATTTTGCATAAACAGTTTGATTACCCTTATTAAAAGTTGTTATTTTGGTTTTGAAGCTACTGCTGGTGTACCACCCCTTAAAAATATATCCTTTTCTTGAAGGTTGTTTTAATATAATTTCCTTTCCATAATAAGAGGATGGGTTATCACTATGGTTTATTCCTCCGTTCAGCTTATAAATAATCGTATATGGCACTGTTACTTTGCAAGATGCTGTTTTTCCATTGTTAGTTTTTACAGTTATCATTGCAGTACCAGCATTAAGTGCCGTTATACAACCGTTAGAATTTACTTCAACAACACTTGCATCACTAGATGACCATTGTAATGTCTTGTCATCTGTGGTATCGCTCGGATTAATCGTAGCTTTTAATGAATCATTCTTCCCTTTTTGTAAAGTCAGGGAAGTTTTGTTTAAGAATACGTTTATTATTGTTTTTTGGGTTTCAGGTTTCAAGCCTATAGCATTGATTTTTTCCGTTCTTGTAACTTTACATTTCAGACAAGTGTATGTCATCACCCCATCATCGAACGCCGAAGGTTGCTTCGTAATTACTCCCGCATCCCAACTATGTCCTGTTGCAGCACTTACCTGACCTGTATGTATCACTATACCACATGATTCACAACAAACATCTCCTGTATATCCTGCAGTAGTACAACTAGCTAGTTTACTATTCTTTGTAATCGTTTTTTTACTATGACCAGTTGCCGGAACATTTTCCACTTTTTTTGTACCGCAAGCTATACAAACAAGTGTTTTTTCGCCGTTTGATGTACACGTTGCCAATTTCGTAATTGAGCCTGCATTCCACTGATGCTCTTTCTTTGCAGTAACAACTCCAGACCTAATTATTCCGCCACATACTTTACAATATACATCTCCCGTATATCCCTCTTTTGCACATGTTGCATTTATAGTATTTCGTATCTCCATTTTACCGATATGCCCTTTACATGGGATATTTTCCGTTTTTGTTTTTTTGCAAAGAGCACATATGTAAGTCTTCACACCATCTTCTTTACATGTAACAGATTTTGTAACAGAACCTTGATCCCATTTATGCCCCATTGCAGAAATACTATGGCCTTCCTTTATCATCTGACCACATACCTGACAATAAGTATCACCGGAATATCCGTCAACCGTACAGGTTGCAGCCTTGGCAAATTTAACAATAGTACCACCGATATGACCAGATGATGGAATACTTTCTATTTTCGTCTGAGAGCATTTTGAACAAGTGAATGTTTTTATACCAGATTTTGTACAAGTAGGCTTTGTAGTTATAGTTCCTTTATCCCAAAGATGTTCCTTCTTGGGAATTATTATTATACTATTTTCTTTTGTCTTTCCACATACATTACAGTGGATGGATTTTTTACCTTCTTCTTTACAAGTAGCTTCT
>CAZKQV010000047.1:0-14171 GCA_964555015.1 uncultured Eubacterium sp.
CCTATGACCCTCTGCTTGTAAGGCAGATGCTCTCCCAGCTGAGCTAAGATCCCACGTCACTCAACAAAAAACATTATACTACAACAATATCTGCTTGTCAATCTATTTTTTTCAAAAATTTCTCTGCCCCATTTACCGCCGCAAGATGAAGCAGCACCGCATGGTACAATGATTCATCACATATATCAAAACACGGATGATGGTTTGGAAAGCATTCTTTCCGTGAAGGATCTTTGCAGCCCACAAAAGCAAATACTCCCGGCACTTTTTTCTGATACCAGGAAAAATCTTCTCCCAACATCAGCGCAGGCACGTTCTTTATCTTGTCCTCTCCTGCCAGACGCTCTGCCTGTTCTCTGATATAGTGTGTCAATTCAGGAGAATTATATACCGGAGGATGGGCGCCAAAATCATATTCTATCTCAGCCCTTCCTCCATAGTATTCTGCGATGCCATGGGCTCTTTTTATGATGTTATCCCTTAAAGTTTCCGCCACCTCTTCATAATAACTCCGGCAGGTCCCTTCCAAAACAGCTTCTTCTGATATGATGTTATACTGGGTCCCCGAATGAAGAGAACCGATGGTGAGCACGCCCCCTTTTACGGGATCGATACTCCTTGAGACAATGCTTTGCGCACTCATTGCAAAATCGGCCGCCATAAGAGTGGCATCTACACATTGATGAGGCTTTCCTGCATGGCCGCCCTTTCCCCGAAACGTAATTTTAAACCGGTCGGTCTGAGCCATACGAGGACCGGCGTCGATGGAAATCACATCCTTATCCATATCAGAGAACAGATGCAGTCCAAAAACGCAGTCCACATCATCGAGGACTCCCTGGCGAATGATCTTTTTCGCTCCCTGGGCATTTTCCTCGGAAGGCTGAAAAATCAGCTTCACTCTCAAAGGCAGTTCCTCTTCCATTTGTTTTAGTAAAAAAGCCGCCGTAAGTAATCCGGCAATATGCCCGTCATGTCCGCAGGCGTGCATACGTCCCCGGGTTTTCGAAGCAAAGGGCAAACCGGTCTGCTCTGTCACCGCCAGGCCGTCTATATCTGCTCTTAGAGCCAAGGTTCCCCTTCCCTCCGGTCCCAGGCAGGCCGTCACACCGGTGGGATCAAGACGTACCGGCGCAATCCCTGCATTTTTTAAATATTCCATAATCCGCCTCGTTGTTTTTTCCTCTTCCATGCCCAGTTCAGGAAATTGATGAAATTCCCGGCGGATCTTTATCGCATCTTTTAAAGAAGCTCTCGCCATACTTTTTAATTTATCATAATTTAACATATCGATCTACTCCACAACTCAACGCTCTCAACGATGAATGAGACGCAGGACAAAATATATGACAAGGAAAACTAAAATGACTGGCAGCAAGCTGGTTATCAAGGTTCCAACAGCAAAAAGAACAAGGACAACGATCAAAAATATAACGACTCTTCTTATAATCATCTGAAATGTATCTTTTTTGCCGCTTTCCCGATAAACCTGTTCATTTTCCTCATCCGAACGGTACACCACCTCTTCACTGTCAAAATAGGAGCTTTTATTTCTTTCTCCCTCCGCAGAGGCATCTATAATAGACCGGGCGATCAGGCGCGGGCTGCCTAAAGAGCTTAACACTTCTTCTTCCGATTTACCGGACGCCATCTCATCCATTATATATTCGCGGTAATATGTCACGGAATCATTGATTTCCTGGAGAGAAATCTCTCCCTCCAGACATTCCTGCAATTCCCTAAAAAAATCTTCTTTCCTCATGTATTCTAAACTT
Source organism: uncultured Eubacterium sp. (assembly GCA_964555015.1). Taxonomy (GTDB): domain Bacteria; phylum Bacillota; class Clostridia; order Lachnospirales; family Lachnospiraceae; genus Anaerobutyricum. The sequence goes on from CAZKQV010000047.1 coordinate 1,776, forward strand.
CCTCCTATTCCACAGGAAAATAAACTGTTATTGATAAGTCAAAGAGAGGTAAAGAGAGGTATAAGGTTTTTCTCCCAAAACCTGAAAAGTCAGGCTTTTTATATCGCCATTCTCAAATAAAAACTGCATTGATTCATTATTATATATGGATTCATCATAATCTTTCACTTGAAGCTGGATTACTTCCGGTGAATCTTCCCTTAAAATCTCCTGACATTTGGATTTAAACTCTTCATAATTGTCACAGCTTAACCCATTAATCGTAAAATAATTATATTCTGTTCCTTCTGCCGCCGGATAATTTCCCGCATCCCACTGATGGTCAAGAGCAGACTGTTCGTCTGTAATATTAAAATAATTATAGAGAACACGCCCGGCGACGTCCGGTTTGGGATCATCCCAAGTCGCATCAACCTGATACCATTTCCCATCTTCCAATTTCACAAGATTCCATGCATGGTGATCTCCATGGGAAATCCCCGTCATCATTTCACACGGAATCCCCTCAATATCACATAAAAGTTTCATCGCCTGAGCATATCCGTTGCATACCGCTTCTTTTCTGATCAGCGCTCCATAGGCAAAATAAGCGTCGCTGTCTTTATTTTGATCGTTATCCGGATAACCGTATGCGGTATTTTTCACCAAATAATCATGGATTGCCCTCTCTTTCTGATAAGAGGTTTCTCTCCCCTCCAGTTGATTCTCGATGATCTTTTTACATTTTTCCCGCAGAGCGATCGCCTTTTCCTGATCCGCAGGAATATCCTCTCCATATAAAATAGAACGCTCCACATAAGTGTTGTCACTAATGTCCAGATAATAAGTAATTTCACTCTTTCCAATCACAATGGTTTTGGTCTCACAGGAATCCACATACCCATAAAAAGAATCCAGATCATTATTTACTTCCATCAGTTTGTCCTCGTCCAAACTGTCCGTAGTAAAAGTATAGGAATCCTCTCCTTTTTCTAAGGCGTCTTGAAGGGCGTCGCAAAGTTCATCATAGGATTCCACGGAAGGCACTTTATTTTCTCCAAGTCCCTTTGCCGCCGCAGAGCATCCGCTTAGACAAAATACCAGAAAAACCAATATTGCCGTAAGACGTTTCATGATTCTTATTCCCAATCCTTTAATAATTCATCGGTTCTTTGCACATCCGACGGGCGTATGATCAGTTCGTCTCCGTTTCCTGTGGCAAATGCGTACATATACTCCAGATTAATATGTTCTTCTGCCACATTAACAAGCATTTGTGCAAGAGCCCCGGCTCTTGAAGGTATTCTTACCCGCAAAACATCCGTAAGTTCCACCTCATATCCGTGGGAACGCAGTAACTTAGCACATCCTTGCGGATCTGCCACGATCAGTCGGGTGACTGTGTCCGCCATACTGAGCGCCTCCACATTAATGTCATTGGCGCCAAGAATATCCATGACCTCTTTTAATTTACCGTCTTTATTTTCCACCGTCACTGTCACCTGAGAAATAATCATGAAAATACCTCCATCCATTTTAAAAACATCTATCACTCTATTATAAGATCCCAACAGCCGGATAAAGCCGACTTTACAAACATTCTAACAATTTTTCTATGGATAAGCAAGCTCTCTATAAGAAATAGAATTTTCTTTCTTTTACGGGTGTGTTAATTATACGGGTATGTTAAAAATCAGAGATATATTTCAAAAAGGGCCGTTTCCCAAGGAAACAGCCCTAAAAAATATTTTTACATCATTCCCATTCCGCCGCCTGCTGGCATCTGAGGCATCGGAGTATCCTCTTTGATATCTGCCACAACACTTTCTGTTGTCAGAAGAGTGGATGCAACGCTTGTAGCATTTTGAAGTGCGCTTCTTGTTACCTTTGCCGGATCAATGATTCCGGATTCGATCATGTCAACGTAGCTTTCTGTCAATGCGTCAAAACCAGTTCCAACAGCGCTTTCACTAACTTTATTGATAATTACAGAACCTTCCAAACCAGCGTTTGCTGCGATATGGTAGAGAGGAGCTTCCAGCGCTTTTAATACGATCTCTGCACCAGTCTTTTCATCTCCGGAAAGAGTTTTTGCAAACTCAGCCACCTTCTTAGCAGAATGAACATATGCTGATCCGCCGCCTGCGATGATTCCTTCTTCCACGGCTGCCTTTGTTGCTGCAAGAGCATCTTCCAGACGAAGTTTTGCTTCTTTCATCTCTGTCTCTGTTGCCGCACCAACACGGATCACAGCGACACCACCGGACAACTTAGCCAGTCTTTCCTGGAGTTTTTCTTTATCAAACTCGGATGTAGTGGATTCAAGCTGCATTTTAATCTGTCCAATCCGTGCTTCAATGGCGTCTTTTTCTCCAACACCGTCAACGATTACTGTATTTTCTTTTTCTACTTTCACGGATTTTGCACGACCAAGCATATCAATCGTAGCATCCTTTAAGTCGATACCTACTTCATCTGAAATCACGGTACCGCCAGTAAGGATTGCGATATCTTCTAACATTGCTTTTCTTCTGTCGCCGTATCCCGGAGCTTTTACGCCAACTACAGAGAATGTTCCTCTTAATTTATTCACGATCAAAGTGGTGAGGGCTTCGCCTTCAATATCCTCAGCAATGATTAAAAGTTTTGCACCGCTTTGTACGATCTGCTCTAATAATGGAAGGATCTCCTGAATATTGCTGATCTTCTTATCTGTAATTAAGATGTATGGATCATCCAGTTCAGCAACCATTTTTTCCATATCGGTTGCCATATATGCGGAAATATAACCGCGGTCAAACTGCATACCTTCTACGAGATCAAGCTCTGTCTTCATTGTCTTGGATTCTTCAATTGTAATTACGCCGTCTTTGGATACTTTTTCCATAGCATCAGCAACTAATTTTCCAACTTCTTCATCTCCGCCGGAAATAGAAGCAACTTTGGCAATCTGCTCCTTGCCTCCTACCTGCTGGCTCATCTCACCAATAGCGTCTACAGCGATGTCTGTCGCTTTCTTCATACCTTTTCTTAAGATGATCGGATTAGCGCCTGCTGCCAGGTTTTTCATTCCGGCATTGATCATTGCCTGTGCAAGGACTGTAGCGGTTGTTGTACCATCTCCTGCCACATCATTTGTCTTGGTGGCAACTTCTTTTACGATCTGAGCTCCCATGTTTTCGAAAGCATCTTCTAATTCAATATCCTTAGCAATAGTCACACCGTCGTTTGTGATTAATGGTGCGCCATAGCTTTTATCTAAAACAACATTGCGTCCTTTCGGTCCAAGGGTAACGCGTACAGTATCTGCTAATTTATTTACTCCAGCTTCCAATACTTTTCTGGCATCCACGCCATATTTAATTTCTTTAGCCATAATAATGATTCCTCCTGATTACTTCCAAACACTTCAGATTCTTCGTCATCGATCTGATCTTACTTTGCAACTGTTTTGCTTCGCAGCAAGCTTGCTCATGATCTTGCTTTAAAACTGCTCTTACTCTACAATTGCCAGAATATCTCCCTGTTTTACGATAATATACTCTTCGCCATCCATCTTCACATTAGTTCCTGCATATTTTGAATAGATAACCTTTTGACCGACAGCTACTTCCATTTTAACTTCTTCTGTACCTGGACCAACAGCGACAACTTCTGCTTCCTGTGGTTTTTCCTGTGCTGAACTTGTTAATACAATACCTGATTTTGTTGTGGTTTCAGCTTCAAGCTGTTTTAATACCACTCTGTCTCCTAAAGGTTTTAAACTCATAATATTACCTCCTTTTATTTATAACATCCTTTTTGCCAGATTTATTGTTAGCACTCATTTAACTTGAGTGCTAACCGACATCCCTATAATATTGGTTTTAATTGGGAAATGCAAATGAAAAAAACCTTTATTTTCAAATAAATTTAGATTTATCTCTTGTATCCTCTTATTTACTCTTATTTTCTGACTATTTCTAAATTATTAAAGATTTTTAACATTTTCTTTCCTATGGTCTAAGATGCGTAAAAGTCTCATTTATTTTTTACCAATGTTTATTCGGTAGTATTGATTTTTCTTTTTAGATGAATATAATATCTCTGAGAAGAAATTATTATACTAATAACAGGGAGTAATAATATGAATCAGAAAAATAAAGGAATTATTTTAATTATTTTATCTGCTTTTTTCTTTGCATTGATGAATATGATGGTGCGTATGTCCGGAGATCTGCCATCTATCGAAAAAAGCTTTTTTCGCAATTTCATTGCGATGATTTTCGCATTTATCACTATGCAAAAACAACACATCTCCGTTAAAGTTCCATCCGGCCAGTTAAAACCTCTGCTGATCCGTTCGATCTGTGGAACTTTGGGCATTCTTTGTAACTTTTATGCTGTGGATCATCTGCTTCTTGCCGACGCTTCTATATTAAATAAGCTCTCACCGTTTTTCGCCATTGTATTTTCTTACTTTTTATTAAAAGAGCGCATCAGCCCGTTTGCCGCAGGTTGTGTCATTACTGCCTTTATTGGAAGCTTATTTGTTATTAAACCGGGGCTTGGCGCAGTGACCAGTTTCCCGGCGGTCATCGGATTTCTCGGGGGGCTTGGCGCCGGCATCGCTTACACTTTTGTGCGGAAATTAGGTTCCCGGGGAGTAAAAGGGTCGTACATCGTCTTTTTCTTCTCCACTTTTTCCTGTGCGGTCACTCTGCCATACCTTTTATTTAACTATCACCCGATGAACCTTACACAATTTTTCTTCCTTTTACTGGCAGGACTTTTTGCCAGCGGCGGACAGTTTACGATCACGGCGGCATACACCTACGCTCCGGCAAAGAGTATCTCCATTTATGATTATTCCCAGATCATCTTCTCCACAATCCTTGGATATCTGTTTTTTGCCCAGATTCCGGATACTTTAAGTTTTATCGGATATGGAGTGATTATCGCAGCGTCGATTGCGATGTTTATTTATAACCAGAGGGAATCATGATATGTAAACAAGAAAAAGAGAAAGAGAGGCCAAATGTTTTCGACCATTCTCTTTCTCTTTTTCTTTCAATTTTCTTCTATATTCATCATAATTCTGCATATAAATACGGGAGGAGCAAATTTGTATTCTGCCTGTCCATTATATTTCTTAACGATTTCTTCTATACTTTTTAACCCATAACCGCCGCCGACATCCATTGACACAAAATCATTGGCTCCAAGCCAGCCTTCTTCATCCGGCTGCGGATCATCATTGTATTTTACAGATTGACAACTATTTTCCATGTAAATCAGAAAATGATTCTGCACTTTTGTCATATTTAATTTGATGTTTCTCTCGCCTGATATTTTAAGGCAGGACTTCACTGCATTTTCCAGTAAATTTCCTACTAATACTGTCAATTCCGAAGATATAATAGGCAAAGAGTCCAGTCTGATTGCAGGTTCTAAATTAATATTTTTTTCTGCGGCCATTTTGACATAGTATTGGAGCAGCGCATCTAATACAGGTTCCCTGCAAAAATGCATATTGCTTTGTTTCACGATGTATTCATCACCCTCAGACAATAATTTTTCCATTTCCGACAATTCACCCTTCGCAAGAAGTTCCCGAAGCGTCCTGTACTGCTGTCTTACATCATGCCGGATACTTCTGGATTTTTCTATTTCCGATTGGATCGATTTTAGTTGAAGCTGCTGAATCTTCGATAAACTCTGGGACAGATTTCTTTTCTTTATCATCCTGATCTGCCAGAACATCGTATAATAAAATACTCCGATTACTACGGTAGTAAAGATAAAAACCAAAAAAGATATTATAAGAATGTTATGCCAAATTAATTGATTCATAAAAAGGGAAGCGACTACATTGGTAAACAAATATAATACCGTTACGGCTGTTACAATAAAGATTTCCCTTTTCATCTCATTATAATTACTTTCGTATAAATATTCTTTTAACACCTTCTCTTCAAAAAGTATCATGAGGGGAAAGGTGCATAAGGTAAGAAACAGGTATATGGTAAAACAATACCAACTATAAATTTGCAAACTCCGATAATTGGGGTAAAGAAATGATTGTATAATATTTTCCAAAATAAACATGGCTACGCCATAGGCAATACTCACACACAGTACCATTAATTTTATAAAAAAATTTCTTTTTATTACAAGTAAATATAACAAAAAACAAATAATCCAGGTACACCCCATATACAAATCTGCAAGAAGTATACTTTTCTCTGTTTGCCCTGCCACAGTTTTAAACATTGCTGCAAATCCGACTCCTAAAACTAAAATAAGCGGGACTTGTATCGATAAATAATATATTCGTCGGCTGGCCGGATTCCTGCTTCCCAGGTGAGTTTCATACTGTTTGCCGTATGATCAGATAAAGCCAGATTTTGTGCCGGGGAAGGCGGAGATTGCTCTCCTGTGATAATATATCCCATCACAGGCACATACATATTATTGAGTTTCTGACTCCATGTCGCAAAATGCCAGTCAAAGTCATATTGCTCTGCATTTAATACCTTCGGTCTTCCTGATACCGTACCTGTTTTAATGGTGCTGCTTGAATCTATGGTGGTTGTTCCGTTTCCGAATCCTCCGCCGACTGTGGCTCCTGTTTCCACCTCTCCTACTTTCAGTCCAATTTCCAGCTCTGAATTAAAAGTATAGCTGCTGGATTGCTCTGTGGAATTAGTTACTTCCAGTTCCTGGGATATCGTACCATCGGTTCTGTATGGAACAGCTCCGCTTAAAGTGCTAACATTAGTTTTGATAGTACCGGACTGCCAGGAATGGTTCGGATCATCCATGGATACCGGCAGAGTCTGATGGTAGCTTGCCGGATTGCCTGGTTGTCCAATCATACTATCCGTAATTTCATCCATACCATAAGCACTGGCAGCATCGTTATACTTTTCTACTGTAATCATACTGGTCGTTGGAGTGCCCTGAAGACCGATTTGAAGTGTGCCAGTATGATCTTTGGCTCCCTTCGTATAATTTTGTACATCGAAGGTATATATTGTAACTGGCGCCCGATACATGATCACTACATTTTCTTCTGTATCATTGGAATAGGTAATCGTATAAGACTTTTCTTCGGATACCGTTGTTTCCCATGTCCATTCATTTGTGATCGTCTCTTTTGCACTAATTTCAACCAGCCCTGCAAATAGACTGACACTTCCTCCGACAAATGCTCCTGCCGAGATAGAGGTTGACGAACTCTCTGCCGTACCGCTAGATCTGGATACTCCATACTCCGTTGCACTATCTCCTAAATCAACGTCTCCATTTTCATCGGTGGACAGTTCCGTATAGTATGGGGTTGACTCCAGAATCGCAATCACTTCCGGCTTGGTATACTGAAGTTCTTTACTCTTAATTTTCGCTGTCAGACCGTCTTTATCTCCCACATCGGCCGCTGCCAGTGACACAACTGATTCCCCATCGTCATAATAGGACCAGCCATAATCCTGACAACCAAATTTACCCTTACTGTCATGATAATATAACCATATATTCCAGAAAAAACCGGATCCATATTTATATTTGTACGCAGTTGTGAAAGCAAGCTGTTCTCTTCCGGCAGAGTTACCGTCAAAATTACCGGCAACCGCCTGTACCACTCCTGCATTGGAAATACTAAAACGTCCGATTCCATCATCGTCATTGTTAAAATAACTATAACGCTCTTTGTAGGTAAATGTACTTCCATCCCAGGAGTATACATCACCTTCTACAAATAAAAGCTCTGCCTTGCCGAGCCCATCTGCCGCAAAAGCTGTTACACAAAGAGGATCCTGAATCTTATCACTGTCATACAAACCGCCATCTGTAAAACCATTTAAGTCAAATTCCTCACCGTTAAGCGCTCTCTCATATCCGTTCTGCTTACCGTTTTTTTCTGTCATCCGGTAAACATATACTGCAAACTTGCTTTCATAAATATCACAATCATCTCCGCCATCCTGATCTATAAAACCACCAACGATGATTTCCGGATAATCAGACCCGCTTGATGTTGCAACATTTCCCACAGTTACACCAGCAAAACGAAGACGATTTGCCGCCGTCGGATCATACTTCTTTTCCAGCACGTCACACACAATTTGACTCCAGGAAGATCCTGACAATTTCGCAATATTAATATAGGAACACTGCCAGTTCGCATTACTTTTGTTTTTTCCGTCAAGTTTATAATTGTCTTGTTCCAGATCATTCCAGCTTGCCGTAAAAACAAGCTCATCTTTACCGTCAAGATCCGTGTCTTCTGTTGTCAGACAAATGGAAGGTGTTCCTCTTAATTCATCGGTACTATCGTCATTGTCTTCCTTTTTTACCGCATTAAGCTGCGTTTGTCCGTTCGGCCCAAGAGCCTTTCCTATGGACATAACATCCCGCACTTTACTTATGGTTTTTCCATTGAAGGAATACTCCGAGATTATAAGATCGTCTGGACGATAAATTATAATCGTATCCTTGCCGTCGCCATCAAAATCTCCGGCGGTAATCCCCATATGCGCCATAGACTGATATGACATCTCTTTTTTTAGAAAAGGAGCATTATCGACTGTCAGACTCGCTATCCTTTTATTGTTGCTTGTCACTTCCAGGGCCACGTTATGGGAAGATTTATTATAAGTAATATTTGCAATATACTCATTTCTTCCTGTTCCCGTCGGATCGCAGGCCACTGTATTGATCAGCATAATATTTTTTCCCATGGAAAACTCTGATTCTTTCTTTCTCGAAGTCACTTTATCCGTATCATAACGATAAATCATCTGACTTCTTCCAGAGGATTCTTTTGTCCTGCTCTCGACAAGCTCATTCTTAGATAATAATGAAAACCATCCATCCGTTCCATACGGATTGTTCTTCAGATTATTTTTCTCTGAATCACTCAAGGTCTGGCTAATATCAAGATTGAACATATCTCTTTTGGCCGCTTCTACTTCCTGCGCCGGAAACAATTCCGGAAGTAAACCTGCAACAAGGCATACTACAAGAAGTATACTCAAAATTCTCTTTTTCACCATTTTCCCTCCTATCATTAAAATATATGTATATTTTAACAATAAAAAACGCTCGGGAAAATACCCATTGGGGAAAGCAAAGCGACATTGGGGCGTAAAATTACCAGATCAATTTCCAACCGTTTTTTTCAATAATCCTTGTCATGTTTTTCCTTCCAACAGGATTGGCGGTGTGAAGCCTGCAAGGATAGTTCCGTCCGGTCTCTTCCATCCAGTCTAAGATTTTTATGTAATCCCCGCCATACTCTTTTATACCATAGTCTCCTGCATCATGATCTAAGTCAATCAGTTCGATTTCCTGCTTGTCTTTTTCTGCTTGTTTTATGCAGTCTTTTGTTTCATTTACGGTTTTGCACCACACATAACCTTTTGGCACTTGTCTAAGATCATCCACCCAAATTTTCATTTTTTCCCCTTTCTAAAGACATTTATGGAATCAGACCATAAATTCTTACTCTAAATCTTCATATGCCTCTTTTAAAACTCTTTTTTCCCAGGCATAAAAATATTGTGTTTCATCGTAATCATGGATCTCTTCCAAATCATCGATATATCGAATCATTGTGTCATCTTTGTAATACAAACGATGCTCTTCTTCTTTATCATATAAAAAGGCAAAAATCAGCTTTCCGTCGTGATAGTAATATTCCCTTTTATAATTCCAACCATCGGTTCCTTTTTCCAAAACTACTTTTTTATCCAAATCTGTCGGAGAATTAACCCAGGAACGAATTTGTATAATTTCTTTCTCTACATCCAAATCAGAAAAGTCTTTCCGGTTCCATTTTTGAAAATACATTACATATTTTTCCGGCTCCTCGCCATATTCTGATACTTCATCCGCCAATTTCAACACCTCATAAGTTTCTCCCTCATAATCCAGAGTGGTGTACTCCATGGATAGCTCATCTCCATGGGAATCACACCCCAGGAAAACCTCGTTATCCTCACAATAATAATCGCCCCAACGAAGGTTATCACCTTCTCCTGCGGTATAGAAAGAAAGATAAAACCCGTATTTATTCTCAAAATCAGGTTCATCACCATAAAAATGAATGTAGTTATCTTCCAAACCATAATAAAAAACTTTATATGGATCTACCTCATTATTTTCTGTATCAAACATACAAAAAAGATGCCATGTGGTTCCATCCAAATCCTCACTTTCGATAATCGGTTCTTCCACAGAAGCCGCTTCTACATTTTGCGTAAAACAACCGATTCCCATCAAGCCCCCAAATATGAAAGAACCAAAAGTCAAAAGCCGAATCATGGATAATTTATCTAAAATGATATTAATAAAACTATTTCTGACTCTTTTTTGGGAGTTAACATCAAACATAACATTTTGAACATTTTTTACTTCATACTTTCTCATAATATTTCCTCCTTAATATTTTTCCCTAATAAATATTTTTCTTCTTATTATATTATAGAAGAATACTCCCATTCACATCCCTGATATCAAAACTATATCATACTTTATCCGGATATATTTTTTAATCCTCAAATTTTCATTACATTGAATTATTATCTTGATTTTATATTGATTCTATTTTATCTTAACTCTATTTTATCTTGATTCTATTATCGTTCATTTGTATAATAAAGGCACATTTATGCTTGGAACAACTACCGTCTATTACATAATAATATGAAAAGAGGTCCTCCGAAAAAATGAAAAAAACACTATATGAAGAACGATTAGATATTTATAATATTGATCGAATAAAAACCGGACAAACTTTTCGAAGAGGAAATCCACCGGGTGAAAACGGATACTATCTTGTGGTTCAGACAATTATATTCAACAGCAAGGGAGAAATGCTGATCCAACAGAGACAAAAAGATAAAAAAGGATGGCCCAATCTGTGGGACATTTCAGCCGGCGGAAGCGCTCTGGCCGGCGAAAACAGCCGGGAAGCCGCCATGAGAGAATTAAAAGAAGAATTGGGAATCACGGTCGATCTAAGTCACAGGCGTCCCAATGTTTCTTCCACTTTTGAAGAAGGATATACTGATGTATATTTATTAGAATTGGACGTCAGTTTATCAAATCTCCTCTTACAAGAATCCGAAGTACAGGCTGTCCGGTACGCTTCTGAAAAAGAAATCCATCAAATGATAGATGACGGAATTTTTCTTCCATATTATAAAAGCTGGATTTCCTTTCTTTTTGACAGCAGAAAACAATATGGTTCTTTTAGACATTGATTACCAGTTTAAGTTTCAATATGATTATCAGTTAAAAAGAATAAACTTATTATTTACCAGACAGACAAATACCAGAATGGCATTTGTCTGTCTTTTTGTGTTTTTCTTTCTTCAGTTATCTATCCTTCCGGATCATACATAATCTGTTCCAAATCATATTCACCGGACTCTACAAATTCTTCATATCCTCTAGGAATATGTTTTTCTTCATTTGGACTTCCATTAAAACTGCAATACCGATACATACAATCCACATAATAAGCCTGATGAAGCGCTTCATTTTTATCCTGAGTAATCGGATATGTGATATTCATAGAATAGATATGATCCTCTGTGATATTGACTAAATAGTAGATATTGCAAGTCCATCCATGAAATCCTTCCGTTTTTCCTGCCAGAACCATTCGTCCTTCCTTTGGCTTATCAACAATCATATAACTAATATCGACCCAGGACTTCACATCATCATAAACATTTTCGTAAGCTTCCTTTACCGTAGAATAAGGATTGTCTTCAAATAAATACTCTACCTGATCTGCATGATTCCAAAAAGAAGCCATGTCATCATCAGACGAGGCATAAATAAACAGATCACTTGGATAAGCAATGGTATAATCGTCTCTATGATATGTGCTGAAATCATCCGGAGATTCGATATCGGTAATTTCACAAGGATCCCCGTCAATTTCATAATCCAAATATGGATCATAATCCACAATTGTTAATGCCATACAATTTAAAGGAACACATAACAATAATACTAACGCAATAAATGTTGACATGATTTTGTGCTTGAAAATATTTAATTTTTTTCTCATAATATTTTCCTCCCTTTTCTTTCATATTTATTGTAGTTATATTATTGCATATCATTTACTCCTTATTTTTTTATTACAACTTTTTTCATAAAATCTTTTCACTGCAGGTGGAGTCCTTAATTATTATTTCATCATGATTTTACAGTTCTTTTTATAACACGCAATTCCATATTTAATAATTTTATCCATGCCGTCTCTTTTTAGCGCCACATCATATTTTTTCTGCTCAATCTGCAAGAGAGCTTCCTCGCATCTTTTTTTCAAGTTCCCATCTTCTGCGTATTTTATGTGAACTACCCATTGTCTAAAGCCAATGGGCTTCCTGTTTCATCGACCTCGTAACCTACTATCTC
>CAZKQV010000048.1:0-13377 GCA_964555015.1 uncultured Eubacterium sp.
TTTTTCAAAAAATCTATATAAACTATATAGTATAACTCTATCATAAGATAATAAAAATTCTCTACAGACGAAAATCAAAAAAAGATTTTCGTCTGTTGCAATTTGCGCAGAGGAAAAACTGATATAAAAGTCAGAAAAGCAAAAGAGATACAAAACAAAAAATACAAAGCAAGCGGAAATATTACTATTTCCATAATAAGGAGGAGTATATGAGAAGCAGAAAGAGGGTAAATATAGCGCAGATCATTATTATGATACTTGTGGTGTTTATTTTGTTATGCGGAATTTTTTCCATATTCCGTCGTTTAACCGGGACGACATCGACAGACAAATTGGGAAACAGCAGCTCTAAAAAGGCAGCAACGACCGCATCAGAAGCAACGACGGAGGCAAAAGGGGCAGACAACAGTGTTCCAATGACGAGTTTTACAGTGACTGCTCCGGAACCATCGATCCGCGTAGGGCAGACGATGCAGTTAGAGATTAAAACAGAGCCTGCCAACGCTACCAATACTAAAATCAACTGGACCTGCAATAAGGAAGGCCTTGTTGAGATCTCCGATGACGGCGTTCTTACCCCGGCAGAAGGAAGTGAAAAAAACACCGTTACAATCGTCGGAGAGACAACAGACGGATCCAACTTAAGCCAGACCTTTGATCTTAGAATCTATCCGGAGATCGATCCAAGCAAGCCGATGGTTGCCATCACCTTCGATGACGGACCATACGACAAAACGACGCCGACCATGCTTGACGCCTTAGAAGAAAACTACGCAAAAGCAACCTTCTTTGTTCTTGGACAAAATGCAGAATATTACCCGGATGTGGTAAAAAGAGAATATGACCTTGGCATGGAAGTTGGTACCCACACATACCAGCATCTTCAGTTAACAACCTTGGATGAAGATGCACTGGAAAGCGAAATCACAAAAGCCATCGAAGCCAACAAAGCGGCAACCGGAGTGGAACCTACCCTGATGAGACCGCCTTATGGTTCCGCAGACGACACGGTACTTGCAGCGGTAAAGAAGCATAACTTAACCTGCATCAACTGGTCTTTGGATACGGAAGACTGGGTGACAAAAAATGCCGATGCGACCTACGAACAAGTGATGACCTGTACTGATGGAGATATCGTACTTCTCCACGACATCCATGATTATAATGTCAATGCGGTGAAAAACTTTGTGCCTGATTTGATCGAACAAGGCTTCCAGCTCGTCACAGTATCAGAGCTCTATGAAGCAAGAGGAGAAAAATTAGAGCCGGGTACTCTCCATTACCGCACCGATCCGACAACGGAAGCGGCTTCAGAAACCGAAGCAGCCTTCAGCCAGGACAGCTCCGAAACGACACAAGAAGAGCAAAGCACCGAGGCCAAAGATTTAGATTAACAGTTAAACAAAAAATATTATAATAAATGTTGTTTTAATTGCACATTAATCTCTATTAAAAAGCGCTTTAACCATGATACATGACCGAATAGTCCCTGTATCATGGCTTAAGGCGCTTTTTTCACTCCCCTTCTATTGATCTGCGGCGTTTAAAAATCATTGTTATAAAAATATACTTTTTGTTGAAAAATGTATTTTGATAGAATATAATAAAGTATCATACCAAACAATCAAACAACCTGGATGAAACTATAACAGAATGCAGGAAAACCGTAAGAGTATCCTGCTTTTTCTGAAATTCTGCGGATTCCAAGAAAGCACCGCCCGAAAGCCAGAATCAAAATGATGAAAAACGGCTAATGTACCAATCGTGTGGAGAGATCGCATTTTATGGTAATAAAAAGGAGGAGGACGGTGTTAAATGTAAATTCCATAGAAGGCATTAAGGCACAGTATGATGCTCAGGTTAAAAAGCTTCTGTCCCAGAAGAAGATCCTGGCCTGGATTTTAAAAAGAACAGTTTCCGAGGTGATGGACTTAACAGAAGAAACCATTGAACACTGCATCGAAGGAGAACCAGAGATCTCCAAAATTGCGTTGGATGAAGGAAAATCTAACCGGGAGATTATTGGAGATAACACAGAAAGCATCATTGTCGGAGAAGGAGCCATTTATTATGATATCCGATTCCGGCTACGCCGTCCAAAAGAGAAAGGATCTTTGTGCCTGATTATAAATGTAGAGGCTCAAAAAGACATAAAACAAGGATACGATATCGAGACAAGGGGAATCTATTATTGCGCGAGAATGATCTCTTCTCAGAAAGAGAAAGAATTTTCCGGGTCTCAATACAATGACATTAAGAAAGTGTACAGTATTTGGATATGCATGAACAGTCCCCGAAACATAGGGAATGCCATATCCAGCTATCATTTCACGAAAACAGATCTGTTAGGAGGTTTTCCGGATAAAAAAGCGGCCTACGACAAAATGGAGATGATACTGATAGCGATCAATGAGACGGAAACCGAAGATAGCTTTTTGCAGAAAATGCAGATCTTATTATCAGACAGTATGACAGCGGTAAAAAAGGTACGGCTGCTGCATAGAAAATATGGGGTAGACATAGGAACAGATTCCGAGGAGGTGATTAATACGACGTGTAATTTAAGTGATAATATCTATGATAAAGGGAAAAAAGAAGGAAGAAAAGCTGAAAAAAAGAATACTATTGCGGCATTTGTTGGATTGGTAAATGATAAGATCATCACTGTGGAGGAAGCCGCAAAAAGGCTTAATATGTCTGTGAGCGGTTTTAAGTCGTTGATGGATTCTAAACCGCAGTAACGCTTCACGCTAAGTACTCAAAGCGCCTTAATCATTAGACATGAAGAGATGACTCATGTATAATAGATTAAGGCGCTTTTTCTATTGTTTTGCAAACGGATTTTACGCAAATACGCTGGGTTTTTTAGCATCTGGAAGGACGAAGAGGTGATTTTATTGGAGGAAAGCAAAAAGAAGAAAAGAATCAGAGTAAATAAAAAAACAGATAACAACGAATTTCCCAGTGAAATAGAAAGTGGGAGAAAACAGGATGTAAGGGAAAGGGAACGATATCATAATGACTATAGTCCGAAGTATAGCCCCGGGTATGATATTTATGAAAAGGCAAAGGGGCAGGCAAGAAAGATGAAAAAATCCTGCCATGAATTTTTGTAGAGTTGCGAATGAAAGAGAGAAAAGATATGAAACAAAAAAGACTAGCTATATTTTTTTTAGGAGTATTGATTTTTATGTTATGCTGTTGCAATAACATAAGGTCTGCCAATCAGGAAAATACCTCCGATGGAAACCAGACAGAAAATCGCCAGCCTGAAAAACAGGAGACTGTTTTAAACTTTACGGAACAGGATGATAAATATATAATCTCTATGACTGATGAGCTGGCAGCACAGACAGAAGAAATTACCTATTCTATTCTTTGCGAAAATGAGAATGAACCAGGGACCTATTTTAGTATAGTCAGTGGTTTAGAACCCGATAAGAATGGGGAAGGGGAAATATCTATCAGTAAGTCTCAAAGTATTTGTGGATTTTATGAGAAGAAATACAAACAATATGTTCCCATTACAAGAATGGAATATGAAGAGGGGCATTGGAAAACAGAGTTTACCTTCTTAAATGATTTCAGTGATGGAATCGATGCCATATTGGCTACAGTGTTGGATGTGAATTGCAAGGAAGCAGAGGAAGGAAAGAATCTGCCTTACACGTTAGAACAAAGAGATCAGATTGGAATCAATCCCCGCGCTATGGAGTACGCTCTTGCCAATGGGGATACGTTCAGCATCATGGTTAAAGCTGCAGAACCTGTTTATGATGACAATAAGAATATGCTTCCTTTTGAGAAATGGGAATTTGAAGGTTTTTATATTATAAGTTATAAAAATAATAATCTGAGTAATCTTAAAATTCAAAAAAGAGGAATTGAAGATTTTGAAAAGAATTTTGTTTTGCAGGCCGTCGCAAAATTAAAAGACGGTTCTCTTGCTGCTTCTGATTTTATGCTATTGCAGGAAAAGATGAAGACGGCGGAAACAAAAGAAGTGAATAATGCCCAGGGAAAATTCACTTTTGAAATTCTTGAAAATGAAGCGAAACTTATAAAATATGAAGGAGATAGCAAAGAAGTTTCCGTTCCGGATCAGGCGGACGGTTATCCGGTTACTTCCATAGGAACCGATGCATTTCCAAAGTATGTAGGAGGACCGGAAAAGATTTCTCTGCCTGATACAGTGAAAAATATAGAAAAATCTGCTTTTTCCAGCTGTGAAAATTTAAAAACCCTTGACTTAGGTGAAGGAGTGGAAAATATTAAGTATAATGCCATTGCATATTGCAGTGAATTAAGAGAACTTTTTATTCCGGCTTCGGTAAAAAATATGGAAGAAGGCGCAATCATTAGCTGTGATAATTTAGATAAAATTTCTGTGGATGAACATAATTCTTATTATAAAGTAGAGAACCGGGCCATTCTTTCCAAAGATGGTAAAATATTGTATGCAGTTCCGGAACATCTTTCCGGAGTGTACAAAATCAGTGATACTGTGGAAATTATCGGGAAATATGCGTTTAATAATTGCAAGGACTTAACGGAGGTGGTTTTTCCTGATCATCTTAAAAAAATTCATGAAAATACCTTCCAAAATACGGTTTTAAAAGTTTTGAATTTTCCGGAGAGTCTTAACTTTATTGGAAGCGGCGCTTTTTCCAGCGGAGATTCCTCTTCCTGGATACTGGACGGATATGGAGTGACAGATTATAAAGAAGTAAAGCTGGGAAAAAATCTTGAGTGGCTTGGGGAAGGAGTTTTTTCCGGATATTGTATACAAAAGTTTGTAGTGGATAAAGATAACCCATATTATAAAAGCACGGAAGAAGGAGTGATTTTATCCAAAGACGGCACATTTTTACAACTATGTCCAACAAATTTAAATGGAGAGCTGCATATACCGGAAGGAGTAGAAAATATTGCATCGAATTGTTTTTCCGGAAATGGAAGTATGAGTCAAGTAATGGATAATTCCATGGGGATTCTTAAGCTAATTTTTCCAAAGTCTTTAAAATATCTGGATTGTTTGATTATGCCTGAATATCTTCAAGAGATGGAGATTCATTCTGATCTGGAAGTCTGGAAAAATATAAGTGACTGCAAATGTAATATAAAATTATTTGAGAACGGAAACTATGATCAGGAAGGAAATGTAATTTATAATAAAGATAAATCGGTCCTTCTTTATTATTATAATGAGAATAATGAAAAAACTCTTACATTTTCAGAAAACCTGAAAAAGATAGAAGCCAATGCAATTTGTGATCCTAACAAAGTAATAGAAAACATTGTCATTTCCAAAGGCGCATCCTTTGACGATATGACGATTCAGGATATATCGGAAATATTTAATTCCATAACATCGTTAGCTGCTATCGATGTAGAAGAAGGCAACGAAAAGATCTGTTCGGAAGAAGGAGTTCTATATGATAAAGAAAAAAAGCAGCTCCTTGTTTATCCAGAGAAAAAGACGGCAAAAGATTTTACGATTCCGGAGGGAGTAGAAATTATAAATAAAAATATTTGCTATAATGAAAATATAAAAAAGATCATCGTACCGTCTTCTGTGAACAGTTTTCCGACGCAGTTCGAAACCTTAACTGAAATAGAAGTTTCTGAAGAAAATCCTTATTATGGAGCCGAGGGACCTGTCTTTTGGTCCAAAAAAGATCAAAGCGTGATTTTCGTGGCAGATTGTGCTGAAACGGTTACGATTCCTGATGGAATCGTAACGATTTCAGAAGGTGTATTTTCCTCTTCAAAACTTTTGGGGACAGGTGGAAGCAAGGTGTTTGATATCTATCTTCCGGATGGTCTTACACATATAGAGGGCAATAACTTCAATGATCTTAATAATGCGGATCCGTGGGATATCATCTATATATATATTCCGGAATCCGTGACAGAGATATCGGAAGAGTCCTTTGTAAATTCAATGGGAGCAGAGCTTCACGTGGAAAAAGACTCTTATGCAGAGAGCTTTGCGATAGAGCATGATTTAAAATATGTTATTGATCCTCAGTGAGGAAATACTGGGCCTTTTCCTTCTCCGTCAATGTACGGCCATCTAAGAAGGTTAAGGCCATTTCTCTTAATTCTTTGTAGCTGTAATAAGTACAGAAGTATATCGTATCGTTATCCGGTGATGCGCAGATTTCCATGGCATTAAGGTCACAGTATCCATAATCTACGTTGGCGACAGGATAAAATTGGTGATCTTCATCCACATAAAATAAAGTAAGAGCGTCTTTGGTGATACCTAAATCACTGTCCGTTGGTTCCAACATTCCGTCATTTTTTAAATAAAAATATTGGGTGGATGAGGAAACTCCAAGGAGACTTCCAGCGTATGTTCCTATTTCGTAAGACATAGTGATGGTGTTCTTTCTAATGTTCCACATGGAAATAATATTGTTGTCTGCCAATATCATGTATTCGTCATTGTCAAAAAAACAAAGATCAAAAAGAGTGACGTCCAATCCCTTTTTTGTTAAATCCAATCTGGATATCAAATTACCCAAAGGGTCATAAACGGTAACAGTATCGTTTTCTTGGTTGTAGATGGAAAAAACCGAATCAGAATTTCCCGCATTTATTTGAACAGACCAGACATAATCGATCGCTTCATCCAGAGTGACAACTGTCTTATCTATTACATTATATATATTGATGAAATTATTCATATCCTGATCACTGCTGACCAATATCAAAGAACAATTATCCGATAGCAGCTCCATAGAATTAATACTATGATTTGGCAAAATAGTGCGGCCCGTAGGTTTTGCCTCTTTGTCTGAGATATCAAAGGTCACACACCCATTTGCTCTGCTAACAATCATCCAATCCAAATCTTTACTGTATATTATCGAAGAATCCAAATTTAAATTATTATAGATACTTAAATCGCTGTGAATTAATTCTTCTCCCGTAAGAAGATTGTATTTATAAAAAATAATTTCCCCGGTAGAAAATTCACAGACAAAAGCCAGGAAAGTGCCGGTGTCATTTTCTTTTATGGTAATGGATTTATAGTAAATATTATCGGTTTTGGATGGCGTAATGAACTGAAAAACAGGATGGTTCCAATTTTTATTATTTTCTGTGGAATACACTACGATTCCATTAAGAGTAAAAATGCCCTGACCAAGCTCTGCACATCGATAGTTTCCGGAAGCTGTCTGAAAATATTGTATCGAGTTTACAGAATAGTTTTCATCTGTGAACTCAGAAAAAGATAAGGTTTTCATATCAGAATTTCCCTTTGTATTACTAAAAACAAGGGAGTTTTCCGTTTCTTGTATCATTGTGTGATTTTTTTGACTATATAAAAATGAAGTGGTTTCCTGTGTGATTTCTCCAAGTCTGAATTTGGAAATATCATTATCGATTAAGGTAGCATTGAAATATCCGTCCGAACAACCGGTCAAATATAAATCTTCTATAATATAGGTATTTATGATCGGGGAACTGAAAGGAACTTCTTTAAGGAGCGCTTTGTTTTCGATATTATAAATAAAAAGTTTATCATTCAGCCAACAGCACAATACTTTTTCCTCCGGGTTATAGGTGGCGCCAACATAGCTCTCTGTGGAAGCAATCTGGTCCGAGATATAGATATCCTGATGAGACTCCAGATCATAAACAGAAAACCAGAAAGTTGATGCAGAGGATAAAATATCCATATCATAATCATACCCTGACGGCATTTCGTAGTGGATCATTGTGAGAAAACGATGGTCCACTGGGGAAATTAGACAGGTGTTTTCTTTTGAAATCTCAGAGAATTTGTCCGTAGTGATGTCCAAATAGGCCGCACCCATCGGAGAATGACTTTCAAAACCCAAGTAGATTTTACTTTGTGAGTCATCCAGAGAAATATAATTTACCGTATATTGTTTAGAATCATCCTTTTGATCTTTATTTAAAACATAATTTTTTATAATTTTCCCCTGATCAATGTCATAGATAGTGATAAAGTCATGGCTGCTTTCCGTTGCTGCAGCCAAATAGCTGCCGGAAAGGGAATAATAATTTGCGTCATCCTGAAAACTTCCCATAGAATCTGCCGTATAAAGTACTTTCTTCTTTGCGATGTCCACATAGCCAAATTGCTCAGAAGAAAAAAGTAAAGCAGTATTTTCTGTGATCGGCAAAGCATATTGGAAAAAACTCCCTTTAAATTCTTCCATATCATCCGCATCCACTGTCCATAGCAGCTCTCCGGTAGCTGTGTCGATAAAACAGGCTTGTCCATATTGATTAATTGTCACAAGATAAGATTCCTCCGGAGACAGTTCCGTATTTTCAGGCATTTTAATATCTGTTTGGTAAGCCGGAGAATCATACATACTATTTGGAATCTTATAAGTGGACAGAGCTGTGTTTAGAGCAAGCATCTGATCAGGAACAAAAGGCCCGTCCTCCGGATTTTCTGGTTGAAAAGTTAAAGATAATAACAGGGATCGCTCTTTATCTCCGGCCTGATACAGTTCTATGGCAGTTTTGGATAAGGATTTTGCCTGATTCTTTTGAGACTGAATGTAATGTTTGTTTATTTCATGAGACTGCCATAATATGTATGAGGAAAATCCCAATAAAGCAAAAAACACAACAGAAAATATCGCAGCCATCTGTTTAAACACATAGATTTTTCTTCGCTGCTTTAGAGAATCAAAAGGAGTTCCAATGATCGGAGCGGCCACCTTAAGAAGAGGCTCTCTCTTTAAATCCGTCAGCAATTCTTTTGTAGTTTTGCCATGGAGATAGACGCCCAGCGCTTCGTCATTTCCGGTTTTGGAGTGATTTTTCAACTGTTCCGGATACACGTCATTGATTGCTCCGCCGTCAGTGATCACAGCAAGAATACGGCTCTTGTCATGGTATTCCAGGAAAGTATCAATTTCCAGATTAACCCAAGGGGAATCCTTGGTCTCCTTCGAACATATGACGATCAGATGTCCGGAATTTCTTAACGCTTCCCGGATCTGAGCGCCCATATCGCCGCAGGAGGACAGTTCCCCCTCGTCCATAAACACCCGCTCAATCTTTTGTTTTGCCGTCGGCGATTCCTCAGAGACAGATTTTGGAACATGAAAATGCTCCAGTCTGGTTTGCAGGGCAGCGGCCACAGCGCTGTCCGTCGGATTATGGCGATAGCAGAGAAAAGCATCGTACTTAATTCCAGCTAAGTCACTGCGGTATGGACTAAGAGCCTCCAGTAAGTCCCGTACGTCGGCGATCATTTCCGAAGCGGAGTGATAGCGGTCCCTTGGTTCAACGGCCAGGGCCTTCAGTAATAGATGCTGCAAAGTGGCGTGCAGATGTTTTGGGCAGTGCAGGGCAGACATCCTTCTCTTTGGAATCAGGATGCTGAATAACTGTCTCGTATTTCCATAAAGCTTCCCGGCATTTGGTTTCGTTCCAGTCAGAAGATATAACATCAGATATCCCAGCGAGTAAAGATCTGCTTCCGGTCCAAGGCAAAGAGATCCGTTATTATGATAGACAATTTCCGGGGCAGAGTAACCTTTGGTAGTAAAAATGATCCGGTCGGTAATTGGTTCCGTTTTCCCGTCTTCATTGATTTTTCTGGCAGAACCGAAATCAATGAGAGTGGCAAGGTCACTGGACTGATCCAGACTTCCCTTTAATAAAATATTCCCGGCCTGAATATCAAGATGAAGATATCCGGCGGCATGGACTTCCTGCAAGGCAAGAAGAATTTGTTCTGTGGTGCGCAGGGTCTGTGTTAGAGAAAAGCGATGATATTCCTTCAGATAAGCGGTCAGAGATTTCCCTTTTTCCTCCAGAGATTCCATGACAGTATAGGTATTATGGACCGGACAAAAAGTCTTTCCCTGATCTTTTGAGATCAGAGCTTCTTTGACACCGCCTAGAATCGGCGTAAGACGGAACCCCTTTTTATAAATGGATGCAGTGATAAAGGATTCTTTAAGAAGCATATCCTGCATAGACAATAAAAATTCCATGGAATCAGTTCTGCCGCGGTCTGCGGGAATAATCTCATCCTCTTCATTCCGGATAAAATCATGGTTCTGAGATGAGGGAAAGGCTTCCTTAATGGCAAAATAGAGATTACCTCTGGTAAAAGTTCCTTCCTTATAAAATAGGCGCAGCGCCGGATAAATGATACTTCCGCCGCCCTCTCCAATGGGAAGACCAGTGATTTCGTAATAATCATCTAAAATTTGTAAAAAAGTGCCTTTTGGCAAGTAAGTTCTCATAATGTTTTCTCCCTTTTTCTTGTTAGAAATATAGTAGCACAGAATCAGGAAGTCTAAAATCAAAAATTAAAAATTAGCATTTTTTAAATGAGATATTATGGAACATATCTATATTTGCTATCTTTATGTTTGCATAATAAAAAGGAGAAATGTTTCATGAAATTTTTAAAAAAATCAGTAAAAGGAAGAAATAAAGAAAGAATTAACGAATTGAGTATTACGAAAAAAAATGAAGAAAAGTATTTTGCGGGAATTGCCAGAGGAAAAAAAGGATGTCAGTTTGGATATGAAGGTGCAAAGATCACTCTGAATATAATATATAACTATATGCTAAAGCAAGATACGGAAACATTTATGGACTCATATCAGGATCAAAAAAAATATGAATTAATGGAACAAATACGCAATGGAGTAAAAGAAACTGCCAAAAAGTATCAGGCAGATCCGGAGGAGTTTTCCTGTAATTTTTGCGGAATCTGTTTGGATGAGAAAAAAGAAAAGTTTATATTATTTCATTTAGGAGACGGAGAGATTTACGGCATGGAACCAACGGGAAAATATAGAAGAATCAGCGCTCCGGAATATGGCCCAACGAACTATCATACCTATCATACCATGACAGATGGGAGTATTTATCATATATGGTTTATGACAGGAGATATTCGTATATTTGACAGGTTGTACTTTTATTCGGAGGGAGCCAAACGTGTGAGCCGCTATTTAAAAACGGCAGAAGGAAAAGATATTTTAGAAGATTTTGACGAAAATAAAATGATAAAACTCCTGGAAAAATATAAATTATCTGAGGATGCCTCCATTCTTATAATGACAAATATTTAGCCCTATGATAAAATCTCCATATATACAATTGTCTGTATATATTCAGAAGGAGGATAAGATAATGAACTTTTCAGATTATTATACAGAAAATATTAGTGATTATTATTTTGATTTTGAAGATAGCTATAATTATGAAATTCTAAATAAAGTAAACGAAGAGCTTGATGTGATATGCGAGAAAGCAACACCCAAACAGTTCAAAGAAAAAATAGAATCCATCAGGAAAGAATATTTTTGCTCTGCCAGACGTTTTTTGATGGAATATGTCAAAGGAATGTCTAAGGTAAACGAAGATGGATCCTTCGATATTGACTATGCAGGGGATGTCTATCATTTTACTGGCGCAGGTATGGACCAGGCTCTAGCTTTAAAGGATCAGGAACGAAATCAATACATAAAACTACTTACCAATATCGCAATGGATAGCAATGAAGAAAAAGATAATAAAGAATACTACTCCGATTGGAGACGAATTTTTCGGGTTGCCATGCTATGGAATAAAAATCCGTCCATCCTCACAAGGGAAGACGGTTTGAAGCTTTGCCACGGTTTGAATTTCAGTTTTAATCAGGCGAAAGATTTTTTAATCCGTGTATTGGAAAACGACGGATTTAATTTTGCATCCTCTGAAGATTTGATCGAAACATTTTGCTTCCTGCATATTGGAGCAAATAACTGGCATACGGCTAAAAGGTTAAAAGAACAATATCAGGAGAAGACCAAAGATATTGTAAAAATTTCTGTAGAAGAAAAACCGGAAAGAGGGACAGAATTAATCATCGAAAATCTTCCCCATATAATACATCAGTGGGAGCAGACCGTGGAAGAAACTACAGTGGAGGAAAAATTTATGTCCTGGCTTGTGGAGCGGGCGGAATGTTTGGACGTCGTAAGCAAAAGCTCCCATGATATTTACAGCAAACTTTGCCGGATTGCCTACAAAATGATCTTGGATTTAGAGGAAGAAGAAATTGAGTTTTCAAATGATGATCAGCTAATTTCTGATAAAGTGACAGATTTTATGGAAAGGTATGAGGAAGAAATTCAAAGTATTGCCGAAAATGTATCAGTTTATGATGTCCAAAAAAAGCTTGTCACTTATGCAGTGAATGAGTTCGATAATCAGAGGATCCATAATCAGGAAGAATACTGGAAGTCCTGGCGTTATCTTACCATAGGCAGTGATGGAAATCTTACCACACAGGGAATCGGGGATCAGATCGTGACGCTCCTGAAAGGAGATGCCTTTGTAAAAAAAGCAGATCTTCTTTTCATAATATGGCTGATCTGTGATATCTACTGGGCTAACCTCTCTGTCAGCGGATTAAAATCATCCTTCAATGATCGTATGCAAGACTTCTTAAACTTCTCGGAGGATATGCTGCAAGCCGCCCATCTGCCGGAGTTTTATGTCCCCCATCTTTTGGAGCAATCCATGCTGATGAGCATTTGCAGCAAATGTTTAAGCAGCATGGGAGAGACAATGGAGCCTTACGAAGTCTATCAGGAAATATGTGAAATTTACGCGCCGAGACGAAAGAGAAAAAAGAAAGAAGAAGGAGATACAAAAGAAGGTGAAGAAGAAAAGAAAAACGGCGAGGAAGGAGAAAAAGTGAGTCTGAATCAATACCGTCTGATTTGGGAATCTGAGATAAAAGAAAAATTCTGCCTCGGAGAGACAGAATATGACGGTACAGAAAAAATAATTCTGGAACATCTGCTTAAAAATGCGGCAGTAAAAAAAGATTATGTATTTTCCCCGGAGGGCGTCTCCTTCGCCCCGGATCCGGCTATCATAATAGATTATCCGGATGCAAATATAGGAAAAAAATTCGATAGGAGAAACGAAGAATATCAATCCATGGAAGCCAACGAAGAGAGGTTTAAATACTTATCAGCAATTTATTTGTTCCTGCAAAAAGCAGTGTACGAAAAAGGGTATAAATTAAACTGTGGAGTATATTATAAAGCAACCTGTAAGATTTCTATCACAAAGTGGGAGGAAAAAAAGAAATTAAAAAAGTCATAAAAAAGAAACATTGACTGATACAGGAAAATCATATCATGAAATAATAAATAAAACAAATAATAAAAAAGCGTTGCTGCTGTGAAAAGTAGCAGCGTTTTTTTGATGCAGAAAGACAAGTCAGAAAAGATTAAGGAAATTATTTGCACAAAAAGAGAAATACAAATTAAGTGATAGTAGAGAATAAAAGCCTCCAGACAAAGAAAAATGTGTGAAGGCTTTTTAAATTTTGACTATGTAGAAAAATCAAAATTAAAA
>CAZKQV010000049.1:0-12304 GCA_964555015.1 uncultured Eubacterium sp.
TTTTCGTCACCTGCCGGGATATGCAGGGAAAAGATAAATTTTTGCAGAGTTTTTGCAATAAAAGAGCGGACAGCAATTCGGCCGCCGCCTCTTTCGGCGTTCCCAATTCTTTGATTGCTTCGACTTCCCCTTCCGGACCTGCTTCTTCAAAATATTCTGTAAAATAGTCCATGGCATTTTGATAATCTTCTGCCGGAAGCCTTTTTAAGTATTTTTTTAATTGAGCTAAGTATTCTTCCTTGTTCATGGGGTTAACCTCCCTTCGATAATTGCGTCAATGGTTTCCTTGTATTTGCTCCACTCATCCCTTAAAAACTCAAGTTGTACTCTCCCGGATTCCGTAATAGAATAATACTTCCGATTTCTTCCCTGGTATTCGCGATTATAGGTCGTGACAAATCCGTTTTGCTCAAGTTTTCGCAAGATCGGATAAAGGGTAGACTCTTTAATATTAGAAGCCAGCTTCACCGTCTGGCTGATCTCGTATCCATAGGAATCCTCCCTCTCAATTACCGATAGAATAATAAATTCCACAAGCAGCGATGAGACCGGATAATACATGAAATCACTCCTTTCCTCATTTGATATATGATTTTTTATATATATAAAAATTTTATATATTAATTATATCAACATATATAAAAATGTCAAGGGGTGTTTAGGGGACGGTTTACTCATTTTTACGTGGGTGTAAGAAATATGGATAAGGAAAAGATTATAAAATGAAGGTAATGAAAAGAGAAGAATTATTTCAGAAAAAGTGCAAAACTTTTATTTATTGATTATATATAAAATATAGAAATGAAATATTTAATGTGCTATAATTTTTATGTTGCTCACCGATACCCAGCAACAGGGAGGAGGTGTCAACATGGAATTATTTATCTCTTTTTTAGTCGCTATTGCGGCTGGTGTAGCCTGCCACTACATCATCAAATGGTTAGATGACGATGATAAGAGCAACAAATAGCCTAGTGGATGCTTTGCCACTATAAAAACAAAGAAGAATCCCCCAATTGTGTCACCTCACAGTTGGGGGATTCCGTCTTCGTCAACATAGAATTATCTCTTTTTTTGCCTGCCGCTATTATATCATATGAAAAAGTCCTTTTCAATATGCTATAATTAAAAAAACATCTGTATTCGATATGAAGCAGATATGATATAAACAAGAAAAAAGTTAGTTACTTATTGATAATGGATGGAAAGGATATACTCGCGTTTGAGAGTCTTGTTAAAACAATATTATTTTATTTCAAATTAGATTTAAGATTTTAGTATAATTTCTATGAGGATTTCGTAAGAATATATTAAAAAATGAATTGACAAATAATACACAGAATGGTATATTAAACCCGAGTTAGTGATGTAAAAATAAAGTTAGCATATTTAAACTGCAACTTGAAAGGTGGCGTAACACATGAATTTAAGCGAAGCTCAAGAGGGAAAAGAGTACATCATTAAAGAAATTGCGACAGATGACGAAGATTTAAACGCATTCTTATTTTCTTTAGGATGTTATAGTGGAGAGCCGATCACTGTTGTGTCCCACTTAAAGAAAAGCTGTGTCGTATCCATTAAAGATGGAAGATATAACATCGATAATCAGTTGGCATCAGCAATCTTAATCTAAGGATTAAGGTTGCTGATGATTACTGTTTTTTTTTGGATTTACGATTAGCACTAACTAACTTTTGTTATACATACAGTTCTTTATTTAGAACTAGGATTAAGAGGAGGATTTTAACATGAGAATCGCTTTTGCGGGTAATCCAAACAGCGGTAAAACGACCATGTATAACGCTCTTACCGGCAGAAATGAAAAAGTCGGAAACTGGGCTGGTGTTACCGTTGACAAGAAAGAAAGTCCAATTAAGAAGAATTATTGGGACGGCGCTGAAGATCTGATCGCAGTTGACCTTCCTGGTGCGTACTCCATGTCTCCGTTTACTTCTGAGGAGAGTATCACCAGCGGATATGTTAAGGATGAACATCCGGATGCGATCATCAATATCGTAGACGCTACAAATCTTAGCCGAAGCTTATTCTTCACGACACAGTTGTTAGAGCTTGGGATTCCAGTGGTTGTTGCACTGAACAAGAGTGATATCAACGAGAAGAAAGAAACAAAGATTGATGAGAAAGCGCTTTCCGCTAAACTGGGATGCCCGGTTATCAAAACTGTTTCCACTTCAGCAAGTGGTTTGAAGGAAGTTGTGAAGGCAGCTGCAGAGCTTAACGGCAAAGGACAGAAAGCCCCATACCTTCAGGCAGATATCGATCTTACCGATAAGAAGCAGGTAGAAGAAGAAGACCGTAAGCGTTTTGATTTTGTAAATAAAATTGTTGCACAGGTTGAGACTCGTAAGATCTTGACCAAGGAAAAGACTTCATTCGATTCTTTGGATGCAGTTTTGACTAATCCGGTTTCCGGTTTGATCATTTTTGCAGCCGTTATGTTCCTGGTGTTCCAGATTTCCCAGGCTTGGGTTGGACCGTGGATCGCAGATATCCTGGTAGGCTGGATTGAAGCGTTTATGGATGTTGCTGCCGGCTGGATGGAAGGCGCAAATCCATTCTTACAGGCACTTGTTGTTGACGGTATCATCGGCGGTTTCAGTGCGGTTATCGGTTTCCTGCCGCTTGTAATGGTAATGTACTTCCTTATTGCTTTATTGGAAGACTGCGGTTATATGGCCCGTGCAACTATCGTACTTGATCCTATTTTAAAGAAAGTAGGTCTTTCCGGAAAGTCCGTTATTCCTTTTATTATTGGTACTGGTTGTGGAATCCCTGCGATTATGGCTTGTCGTACCATTCGTAATGAACGTGAAAGAAGAGCAACCGCTATGCTGGCAACATTCATGCCATGCGGTGCAAAGCTTCCAGTTATCGCCTTATTCTCCGGTGCATTCTTTGCTGATGCATCCTGGGTTGGTACTTTAATGTATTTCGTAGGTATTGCGCTGATTATTCTTTGTGCATTTTTAGTAAACAAAATTGCTGGTTATAAAGTTAGAAAGTCTTTCTTTATTATCGAACTTCCGGAATATAAAGTTCCTAGCTTAAAACGTGCTGTACTTTCCATGTGCGGACGTGGTTGGGCATACATCGTAAAAGCCGGAACAATTATCTTAGTTTGTAACACAGTAGTTCAGATCATGCAGAGCTTCAACTGGAGCTTACAGGTTGTTGAAGAAGGAGCAGAAAATACATCCATCCTTGCTTCCATCGCAGGCCCAATCGCTTACCTGCTTATCCCGATCGTTGGATTCCATGCATGGCAGCTTGCCGCAGCAGCGGTTACTGGCTTCATCGCAAAAGAGAACGTGGTTGGTACTCTTGCAGTTTGTTACGGTGTGACAAACTTCATTGATACAGAAGAGCTTGCTTTAGTAGGCGGTGGAAATGAAGTTGCTACGATTCTTGCTATGACAAAGGTAGCTGCTCTTGCTTACCTGATGTTTAACCTGTTTACACCTCCTTGTTTCGCAGCGATTGGCGCTATGAACTCTGAAATGAAGAGTGGAAAATGGTTATTAGGTGGTATTTGCCTTCAGCTCGCTGTTGGTTACACAATAGGTTACTTGGTATATCAGATTGGTACACTTGTTACTACCGGATCCTTTGGCGCTGGATTTATTCCTGGCTTAATCGCTGTAATTATTTTCGCAGCCATCGTTGTTTACCTGGTCAGAAGAACAAATAAGAATATGGCAACAGAATATGCATTACACGCTGTTGCCAAATAGGTATACGCAAATAAGGCGTACATAATTAAGGGGTGATTGGAATGATTAATTTCATTATTGTAGCAATCGTTGTATTGATTGTTGGTTCCGCTTTGGCTTATATCATTAAACAGGGAAAGAATGGTGTAAAATGCATTGGATGCCCGGATGCGCGCAATGGATGCAGCGGATGTAAATCCACTGGATGTCATTCTTCTTCACTAAATTGTCATAGCGAAATAAACACGAATTGCTGTGATCATTCAGATTCCAATTAAATTAAATTCATGCTGATAAAAAGACCGTCGGCGTTTATGATCTTTCGTTTTAATCATAAGCGCTGGCGGTTTTTGAGTACTGACATTTTTATTACATTATTTGCATCGTATTATATTACCAATGATAACTTTACAGCGTCCTTTATATTTTATAAATAATTTATTTTAAATACTTTTTTGAAATGAAAAATGCCGGAAGCCTGTATCAATCAACAAGCTTCCCGACATATAGGTTATAAAATAATGATTTAATTTATTCCGGTGACAGTATATCCGGCGCGCTCAATAGCGTCGGTGAGAACAGAATCTTCGATGGAGTGATCCATGGATACTGTGACAATCCCTTTTTTGAGATGGACCACAGCGGAAGCGCCTTCGATGGAATTTACCGCTTCCATAACTCGATTTACGCAATGCTGGCAGGTCATACCGTCTACATGAATGATTTTTTTGTCTGTAACATTGTCAAGCTTCTTTTTGCGTGCTTTGTATGTGCCGCCGCCGCAGCAGCTTCCTTCTCCCTTAAAATGACCAAAGGAAGAACGGAGAGCAAAAAACAGGATGACAACAATGACGACTACGATAATAATGTTGGTCATAGCAACCTTCCTTTCCTATTTAGTTATAAATGACTAACTCAATTATAACACCAGAAACAGGAAAATCAATCGGCAGCAGCCGAATAGAAAATCTTTTAATTTGCGAACATAATTCGGTCGTTGTCAAATTCTTTTCCACTGGCTTCTTCGAATTTTTTCAAAAGATCGGAGACCTTTAAATTCCGTTTTTCTTCTCCCCTGACGTCGTAGATAATTTCCCCTTCGTTCATCATGATCAAACGGTTTCCATGAGCGATGGCGTCTTTCATATTGTGAGTTACCATTATAGCGGTTAACTGATTTTCTTCTATGATCTTATCCGAAAGAGCAAGAACCTTGGCGGCTGTCTTAGGGTCGAGGGCAGCGGTATGCTCGTCAAGCAGAAGGAGCTTTGGATGCTTTAAAGCAGCCATCAGAAGGGTGATGGCCTGCCGTTGTCCGCCGGATAAAAGGCCGACCTTGCTGTTTAAGCGATCTTCAAGACCAAGGTCAAGTTCTCTAAGCTGCTGTTTATAAAGTTCCCGTTCCTTTTTTGTGATGCCCCAGCGAAGACCTCTGGAGGAACCCCGGCGTGCAGCGATCGCCATATTTTCTTCGATGGACATGGTGGCGGCCGTTCCGGTCATCGGATCCTGGAAAACCCGGCCAAGATGAAGGGCCCGTTTATGTTCGGACAGATCGGTGATATCTACGCCGTCTACAATGATTTTTCCCTCGTCGATCGGCCAGACTCCTGCAATCGCATTGAGGGTGGTGGACTTACCGGCGCCGTTTCCGCCGATTATGGTAACAAAGTCTCCGGGATCAAGCTGTAAATTTACTCCGTTTAAAGCGACCTTTTCATTGATAGTTCCCGGATTAAATGTTTTATGGAGATTTTGAATTTCTAACATATAAGCCATATTTAAGCCCTCCTCCGTTTTGTGGAATGTTTACTCTTTAAATACGGTATGGCGAGGAAGACTGCTACTACGATTGCAGAGAACAGTTTCATATAATCGGAAGGCATCTTAAACCACAGCACAAGAGTATAAGCGATATAGTAAAGAATTGCCCCGATAAATACAGCGGCAAGAGTATAGGCAAATGCGTGTTTTCTCACAGAACATAATTTGCCGAAGATTACTTCGCTGATGATGACGGCGGCGAGACCGATTACGATGGCGCCGCGGCCGGAGTTAACGTCGGCAGAACCCTGATACTGGGCATAAATCCCACCGCAAAGTCCGACCAGACCGTTGGAGATCATCAGGGCGATCACCTTAGTAATATTGGTGTTGATCCCTTGCGCTCTTGCCATTTGTTCGTTGCATCCTGTCGCACGTATTGCAGAGCCGATTTCTGTTCCGAAGAACCAGTATACGATCAGCACAAGCACTGCACAAATGAGGATGAGACGGATAAAGAACAGATAACTGTCGTCAGCGGAGACAAAACGAAGGGAAGCAACCAGGCCGGTTTGTCCGATCGCAATACTCTGATTTGCCTTTCCCATGATGCCAAGATTCACAGAATACAGAGAGATCTGTGTCAAAATACTTGCCAAAATACCGGGAATCCCAAGGACGGTATGGAGAAGCCCTGTGGCCATCCCGCCAAGCATACCCGCAAGAGCGGAAAAGATTAATACCACTGCCGGGTGCATTCCTGCCTGAATCATCATAACGGCAACAGCGCCGCCAGTGGCGAGAGTGCCGTCCACAGTCAGATCCGGAAAATCCAGGATGCGGTAAGTGATGTACACGCCCAATGCCATAATGCCCCAGATCAGTCCCTGTGCAACATTGCCAGGAAGCGCACGGATCAATGTCATGGGATCAAGCGTTGAAAAATAAGCCATCATTTTTCATAAGTTCCTTTCTTTTTTATTCTTATCATGCAAAGTACGTTTATCCCGACAAGATCAGGCGACAAAGACATGATAGGATTATGAAATAATTACCTGCCCTCTGAAGAGAAGGCAGGTAATTTCATTCAAAGTATTATTATAATATCATATTTCCCTATTCGGCATCAAGTGCTACATAATCATCAGGGATGGTAATGTTAAGTTCGTCACAGATTTCTTTGTTGTACATTTTTGTGACTTCCGGTGCAAATTCAACATCCATGGTGGTGATGTCAGCGCCGTTAGCGAGTACGTCGTAAGCCATTTCTCCAGCCTTATATCCGATGTCGTAGTAGCTGATCGAAAGAGTGGCGATACCGCATCCGGAGCAGATACCGGACTCTCCGGCAATAACAGGGATGCCGGCAGGAACACATACGTTTTTCACGATCTCTGTATTAGCGGCCATTGTGTTATCAGTCGGAACATAGATTGCATCTACTTCTGAGACAGCGCTGGTTGTTACGGACTGAATTTCGTTGGAATCTGCTGCGGTAAATTCCTTACAGGTAATGCCGTCGTCCTTTAATGCTTCGGTGAATAAATCTGCCTGATACTTGGAGTTTGGTTCAGCGGAGCAATATAAAATACCAACTGTTTTTGCGTCTGGAAGGAGTTCTTTTAACATCTCAGCCTGCTGATCGATCGGAGCAAGATCGCTGGTTCCGGAAACATTGATTCCGGTGGAGCCTGTCCAGTCATCAATTCCGAGGGCAGTTGCAAAATCGGTTACGGAAGTTCCCATGATCGGGATCTCAGAAGTTGCAGTTGCGGCAGTGGTTAAAGGATCGGTAGCGTTTGCAAGGATCAGATCCACATCATCAGATACAAACTGGTTGATGATGGTTGCGCACATATTATGTTCGCCCTGTGCGTTCTGTTCATCAAATGTCACGCCATCTTCGCCGCAAAGCTCGGTGAGGGCGTCTTTAAATCCTTCCGTTGCCGCATCCAAAGCGTCGTGCTGAACTAACTGGCAAATACCAATGTTATAAACCTTGTCAGCGCTCTCTTTTGCACCGGTGTCGGATTCTGTTTCGCTGGTGGAGCTGCTGGAACAAGCTGCCATAGAAAATGCCAAAGCGCCTGCCAATACGATAGATACTAATTTCTTCTTCATTTTTAATCTCCTCTCTGTTTTTTGCTTTTATAATTTTATGCTTCAAACCATAAAAGCGTTTAATGACTTTATTATATGCGGACAGAGGGCCTTCGTCAAGGAATATTTCTGACCTTTTTTCCTGAAAGAAACTGACATTTTCAATTAAAAATAATCTGAGTATTTTAACAATGCCAGTTGGGAGTATAATGGTAGGAAAATGTGAAGAAAGGTGGAAACATAAAATGGAAAATAACAGATATGAATTAAATAAACAATTGGCACAGATGTTAAAAGGCGGCGTTATCATGGACGTTACCACACCGGAACAGGCAAAGATCGCAGAAGAAGCGGGCGCCTGCGCCGTTATGGCTCTGGAGCGTATTCCGGCGGACATCCGCGCTGCCGGCGGCGTGTCGAGAATGAGCGATCCGAAAATGATCCGCGGTATTCAGGAAGCCGTATCCATTCCGGTTATGGCAAAATGCCGTATTGGTCATTTTGTGGAAGCACAGATTTTAGAGGCGATTGAAATTGACTATATCGATGAAAGCGAAGTACTCTCTCCGGCGGATGACATTTATCATATTGATAAAAAAGAGTTTAAGGTTCCTTTTGTATGCGGAGCCCGTGATCTGGGAGAAGCGCTTCGAAGAATCGCAGAGGGCGCTTCCATGATTCGGACAAAAGGAGAACCGGGAACCGGCGATGTGGTGCAGGCAGTGCGTCATATGAGAGCGATGAACGCAGAGATTCGCCGGGTTCAAAATTTACGAAGCGACGAATTATATGAAGCGGCAAAACAACTTCAAGTTCCAGTAGAACTTTTGGCTTATGTTCATGACAATGGAAGACTTCCGGTGGTTAATTTTGCCGCCGGCGGCGTGGCAACTCCGGCGGATGCGGCATTGATGATGCAGCTTGGAGCAGAAGGCGTCTTTGTGGGATCCGGTATCTTTAAATCCGGAAATCCAAAAAAACGTGCTTCCGCCATTGTGCAGGCGGTAACGAATTATCAGGACGCTAAATTAATTGCTGAGCTTTCCTGCGACTTAGGAGAAGCGATGGTCGGCATCAATGAGTCAGAGATTAAACTGCTTATGGCAGAAAGAGGAAAATAATATGACAGTGGGAATCTTGGCTTTGCAGGGAGCCTTTGCAGAGCATGAAATAATACTGGACCGATTAAATACAAAACATTTTGAAATTCGGCAAAAAAAAGATTTGGAGCGGCCTTTTGACGGACTGATTCTCCCGGGAGGAGAGAGTACAGTCATGGGGAAATTGCTTCGTGAACTTCATATGTTCGAGGAGGTTCGGGAAAAAATAACCTCCGGTCTTCCGGTATTTGGAACCTGCGCAGGGCTGATCCTTCTGGCTAAAGAAGTGGAAAACGGAACTCCTTGCCTTGGAACTATGGATATTTTGGCAAAGCGCAATGCCTATGGAAGACAGCTTGGCAGTTTTCAAACAACAGAGGAGTTTAAAGGAATCGGGGAAATTCCTATGAATTTTATCCGGGCTCCTTATATTGCAAAAGTGTATGGCGATACGGAAATCCTGGCAAGAGCGGAGGGAAAAATCGTGGCTGCCCGCCAGAAAAATCAATTGGTCACTGCCTTCCATCCGGAAGTGACAAAAGATACAAGAGTTCATGAGTATTTTCTGTCTATGGTGGAAGCATATAGACAAAAATAAAGAAAACTTTGTCATATCTTGACAGAAAAGCATAAGCATTGATATAATAAGAAAGCTTATTATATCAATGCTTATTTTAATATAACAAAAAAGAAAGCCCGGGGCTTCTTCGCTTTTTATATGAAAAAAAGGGTATATGCGAAAGAAAGCTCCGGCGAAGCTTTCTTTCGCGGGAGGAAGAAGATGAAATCGTTACATTTTGCGCTGATGAAAGCACACTCTTGTTTTAGTAAGAGAATATCCGCAAGAGTGGGAGAAGAATTAGGCTTGTCCTCCGGGCAGCCAAAAGTGCTGGATTGTCTGTTGTATTGTGAGGGAAGCGACCAAAAAACGATTGCGGCAAACTGTGAGATTGAGCAGGCCACCATGGGAAGTATTTTATTGCGCATGGAGGAGAAGGGTCTGATTGAAAGAAGGCAAAAGGCAGGGAACCGCAGATCATGGTTTGTCTATTTGACGGATTATGGAAGAAAAACCGCAAATAAGTTACAGCACATTTTTAAGGAAGAGGAAAGCCGAGCCCTCAGATCCTTTACCGAAGAGCAAAAGAATAATATATGTGTATTACTGGAAGAGATATATGATAACATGAATTTACCTTTGGAGGATGGCAGAGATGAGTAATAATTTTGTAAAAAGAGTCGTAATGTATTTCGTTGGTCTGTTTGTTATGACCATTGGTATCGCAATTTCCGTAAAATCCAACCTGGGAGTATCGCCGGTCAACTCCATCCCCTATACGATGACCTGTGTGTGGGGAATTGAAATGGGAAAGGCAACGATCTTGTTTCATTGTGCTTTGGTGCTTTTTCAGATTTTACTATTAAGAAAAAGGTTTCGCATCAAAAATCTTCTTCAGGTATTGGTCGGAATTGTTTTTGGATATTTTACAACATTTTGTAACTGGGGAGTTTCTTTTCTGCCGTCGCCCAATAATTTGGCTGTCCAGTTGCTGATGATGCTGATAAGCGCGGTGGTCATCGCTGTTGGAATCTTTTTATATCTTCCGCCGGATATCATGCCCCTTGCAGGAGAAGGAGCCATGCAGTCAATCTCCCTCGTTACGGGAATCCCTTTCCCAAAGGTGAAAGTCGGATTTGACGTGGGGATGGTAGCCACGTCCTTGATCGTCTGCCTGCTTTGCATTCACAGCCTTGGGAGTGTGGGAATCGGAACGGTGATTTCAGCGGTGTTAGTGGGAACGGTGCTTGGATATATTACCAAATGGTTTGGGAAAAAAGAAGAGAAAAGCTAATATCTGACATAAAATATATTTGTTATGCTTGAAAAGATAGTAAGTTCTTCGTATAATCTTATTTTAGAAAAAATAATAAGAGGGTAGGATTATGACAGCAGAAAAATGAAATATGTTACGGCGGTGATGCTTTATGGCACAGTGGGTTTGTTTTTACATTATATTCATTTGCCATCGGAAATCGTCGTACTATGCCGGGGAGGAATCGGCACCATTACAATATTGGCAGTTTTTTCCATACAGGGAAGAAAGATAGATTTTCAGGCAGTAAAAAATAATCTGTGGATGCTTTGCTTATCGGGGGCCAGCCTGGGGCTGAATTGGGTGTTTCTTTTTGCGGCTTACCGATCCACGACGGTAGCCGTAGCCAGCCTTTGCAATTATATGGCGCCGATCATCGTAATCGCAATTTCCCCCTTTGTTTTTAAGGAAAAACTTACCTTTAAAAAAGTGTGCTGTATCAGCGCGGCGTTCTTGGGGATTGTCCTCGTTTCAGGAGTTTTGGAAGGGGGAAGCGGAGATTTCCATGTGAAAGGCGTGCTGCTCGGGTTTGCCGCCGCTTTATTTTTTGTGGCGATCATTCTGTGCAATAAACATCTTCATAAGATTGATCCTTTAGAAAAAACAGTGGTGCAGCTTGGAGTGTCCGCACTGGTTGCCTTGCCTTATGTGATCTATACCCAGCATGGAGAATCCCTGACCGTGGATGTTTTATCCTGCCTTTTACTTCTGGTATTGGGGATTCTTCATACGGGAATCGCTTATATTATGTATTTTGGGGCAATGGGAAAGATACCGGTGCAGTCCGTTGCGATTCTCGGATATTTAGAGCCGGTGGTCGCAGTTCTTACGTCCGCGCTTATTTTGCGGGAGGAGCTTACGGTTATGGGGGTGATCGGAGCCGCCCTTATTTTAGGCGCCGCTGTATATAGTGAATTATCGCAGAACAGTGAACAGTCGCAAAGTAATGTAGCGTCACAAAGCAGTGAGCTGTTACAGAGCAGTGAATTGCCAAGAGGCAGTGGAGGCATTGTAAAATTATCCTTGGCAATAAAAGGACATAAAAAATAACGTCGTGCCAATATTTACCAGATGTAACGACAGCGAATTGTCTGGAATAGCGAATTGTCATAAGAATGGAGGAAAAGAGGATGAGATATTATATTGCAGATCCCCATTTTTTTCATGGTAATCTTAACACACAAATGGACCGCCGGGGTTTTAAAAATGTGGAAGAGATGAATAACTATATGATAACTCAGTGGAATCGAAAGGTCCAAAGAAATGACGAAGTTATTATTTTGGGCGATGTATCCTGGGGAAAGCCGGAGGAAACCAACGAGCTGCTAAAAAAACTTCATGGCCGGCTTTATTTGATCCAGGGAAATCACGACCGGTTTTTAAAGGATAAAAAGTACGACGCCAGCCGCTTTGTGTGGATCAAACCTTACGAGGAGATCAAGGATAACAAGCGGAAGGTTATTTTGTGTCATTATCCGATTTTGTGCTATAACGGCCAATATCGGGTAGACGAAAAGGGAAACCCTAAAACATATATGCTCCATGGTCATGTCCATGATACCAGAGATCAGAGATTATTAGAGAAATTTCAGGAGTTAACAAGGCAGACCGTTTTCGAAGATCAAAATGGCGAAAAGAAACATATCCCTTGCAATTTAATTAATTGTTTTTGTATGTACTCTGATTATACGCCGCTGACTTTAGATGAATGGATTGACTGTGAACAAAAAAGAAT
>CAZKQV010000050.1:0-12283 GCA_964555015.1 uncultured Eubacterium sp.
CTAAAGTATTGAGTTTACAAGGTTCAGCACACCTTTAGGTGTGGGAAGTTTGAGTTAATTATATTTTGATATAGAAAAAAAGAAAATAGCGAAAAAATTTTTAAGGTTTTAGAAGGGAAAAGACCGGCGTAAAACACCGGCCCTAAAAAAATGGAGAGGGATGTTAACCATTTACATGATCGACAGTTTTATGTATAAGATCTTTCATGAGAGGCCATGTATCGATATATCGATCCATGTAGAACTTATATTCTTTATGATTTTCCATGTTTGGAAGAAATTCTTTGTCAATCTGTACCATCTTGGAAGCCGCCTCCTGAAGATCCTTGTATACACCGCAGCCCACTGCCACAATCATGCTGTTTCCAAGACATCCCGCACTCTGGCTTTCTTTGGTAGTGTACATTGGAATACCAATAATATCCGCATGCATCTGCATCCAGAAGTCAGATTCGGCAAGACCGCCGCAGGCAAAGATTTCTTTTACCTGATATCCGGCATCTTTCATGGCGAGGATACAGTGGTTGGCGCCGTATGCAACACCCTCGTAAACTGCTCTGGCGATATATTCCGTGGTGGAGCTTAAAGAAAGTCCCCAGAAGATTCCCCTTGCGTTG
Organism: uncultured Eubacterium sp.; assembly: GCA_964555015.1. Taxonomy (GTDB): domain Bacteria; phylum Bacillota; class Clostridia; order Lachnospirales; family Lachnospiraceae; genus Anaerobutyricum. The sequence continues at coordinate 618 of CAZKQV010000050.1, forward strand.
GAATCAGAATATGGAGCGCGATTTCCCTGGAAATAATCGATCATCACAAGACCATTGCATCCGATTGGGACAGTTTTGGCTTTTTCTGTAATATAATCATAGATATTCATGCCTCGTTTTTCTGCTTCTTCGGTCCAGGAACCAGGGATCAGGTTATTTCTAAACCAGGTGAGGATTCCGCCGGTACATGCCTGCCCGCCTTCTACAAGGCTGGTTCCGTCGTATAATAGATTTGGATAGGTTCCGTTTACGCCAGGCTCATGGAAATCCGTTTCAGTAAGACCAAAAAGACAACTGGAGGTTCCGCCGATTAAAGCCATACCGCCTGCTTTTACGCTGCCGACACCGCACATACATGCAACAGCATCCAGGGTTCCTTCTACGACGATTGTCTTTTCACTAAGTCCCAACTCTTTTGCAATGGCGGGATCCACCGGGCCGATCGGGGTTCCGGTTTTTAATACGTCCTTTGGAAACTTATCGATGATATCGGAAAGGCCGATTGCTTCGTATAAATCTTTCGGATAGCCGCCGTTTTTGTCATCATAGAGCCAGCGGAATGCTGCTACAGACATATTTGTTGTCTTTCTGCCGGAAAGTTTCCAGTGAATCCAGCTTGTCAGCTCAAAAATCGTAACGGTTTTCTCCCAATTTTCCGGTTCGTGTTTTTTCACCCACATACATTTTGGAATTAAACTTTCCGCAGGAACGCCGGATTTGTAAAACTTGATGGCGTCACAGTCTTTTGCCAGTTCTGTGATGCTTTCGGCTTCTTTTGCAGAACGGACGTCGCACCATAAGATAGGAGTTCTTACAGTATTGCCATCTTTATCAAGCAGAATAGTTGTACTGGAAGTTCCATCACATGCCACGCCTAAAATGTCATCCGGATCCACACCCGATTTTTTGATACAATTTGGAACTGCCGCTTTGATGGCGTCCCACCATCCTTTATCATCCTGTTCTGCCCATCCGCTTTTTGGGAAAATAGAATCATATGATTGTACATCATAAGCCATGTTTGTTCCATGCTCATCAAAAATTGCCGCACGTACGCTTCCGGTACCCATATCGATACCCATAAAATATTTAGACATAAAATACCTTCCTTTCCTGGCTGTCCCTTGCCCAGGCTTCCCGGATGCGGGATTGTGCCCTCTTAATGTTTCTGGGACTTTGCCAAATGACTATAAATATTTTGACATTTCATAAAGTGAATCATAGATGCAGGTTGGTTCCACATCGGATTCGGCCACTGTCTGCATATCTGCCTCGCCGGTCAACACTAAAAATCCCTTTGCACCGTTGTTAACTCCCGTTGCTACATCGGTGTAAATACGATCTCCGACAAATGCGATTTCATCTACAGTTTTTCCGGTGATTTTTAAAATCATATCCATTGTTTCCCGGAACGGTTTGCCAAGGAATTTCGGACGCACACCGGTGGATGAAGTGATAAGATCACACATGGCGCCGCAATCCGGAATAAATCCTCCTGTAACAGGACAATTTGTGTCCATATGTGTGGCAAGAAAAGGAACTCCGTTTCGTACATAAGTACATATTTTTTCCAGTTTATCGTAAGTGAGCGTCAGGTCAAAACTCTGGATCACCACATCAGGATCTTCGTCTACAAGCATAATTCCCTTTTCCCTGAAACTTTTTTCGAGCAAAGGTGTTCCGTTTAAATAGACTCTCTTTTTCGGATAAAAAGATTTCAGATATTCAATGGTGACGTCTCCGGCAGTTACGATGGTGTCTTCGGAAACTTTAAGCCCCATTTTTTCTAGTTTTTTTTGATAAAATGATGAAATTCTGGAAGCATTGTTTGTAAAAAATAAAAAGTCCCGACCGGTTTCCTTAACCTTGTCAATAAAATCCATGGCGCCTTCAATAATGTCATCACTCAGGTAGAAAGTTCCATCCATATCAAGGACAAATAACTTTACATCTTTAAGCGCCTGATCTTTTGGAAGACTCATTTTATTCCTCCTTTTTCATTTTCTAATCGTAATATTTTTCTATGATATATTCTGCCAGTTCATCAAGGACGTCAAGGTCATAGAAGAACTGAAGTGCGGCATAACGATCACGCTGTTCTTTCGTGTAGAGGATAATATCTTTAAATTCTTCTTTTGAAAAAACGGTATAATCTTTTGGTGTGATCATACCATGCATGGCGCCGATGTATTCAGGAGCCTTCTGAGCTTTTGAAACCGTTTCCCGGATTACAGCCCGGATTTCATCCTCATTTTTTTCAATGGCATCAATTCTGCGTCTTACATTGGCGGGGTCACTCTGACGCGCTTTTTCATAAACCTTAAAAATAGAATCTGCGCTGGTGCCATAAACGCGATGGATTTCTTTTGCCCATTTATCATAATCAAAAGAATCGGCGTGCTTTCTGGCTTTATCATAATCGATATCCATTGTGAGAAACTTTTGATACATTTCTGTAATGACGCAGGTGGCCATGCCGACGGAAGTGCCGTGAAGTTCCCCGTAAAGACCTTTCAAAGCACATTTCATTTCCAGGACATGTCCCATGGAATGCTCTGCCCCGGAACCCGGTCTTGAATTATTAACGTACCCCATGGCAATCCCGATCAAAACGAGACATTCCATCAGGTAGCGATAAGCGCCAGAGTCGCCGTTCACAATTCCCTCCACGCTATTGGCTACTTTATCGGTGGACTTAAGCATCAGATCCGCCACCTCTTCACAGTAGTATTCTCCGTTGATGATCTTACTAAGCCTCCAGTCATTGATGGCAATATATTTTGCGATAATATCACCGATTCCGGCGGCCACCATTTTGTCCGGCGCTGTGGAAAGCAGATCAGTATCTCCTATGATGCCGCTTGCACAGTGGGCAGGGAGACTGCATTTCAGTCCCCGGATCGTTGCCGGCGCTACATCTGTGGCAAAGCCGTCCATCGAAGGTGCGGTTCCGATAATGTAATAAGGGATTCCCCGATGGAAAGAAACCATGCGGGTCAGATCGTTGATGGTTCCGGAACCCACAGCAAGAGGGAGTTTCACGTCCTTTGGCATGTGGGCATTAAGCTCCCCGATGAATACTTCGTTCGTGTGCATCTCTTCATGGGGCAGGATATAATATTCCACAGGATAACCTGCTTTCTGTACCATTTTATAAACCATTTCCCCGGCAACATCCCATGTATGAGTATCTGCAACAACAAAGATTTTGTCCTCTTTTGTCAGCGGCGATCCGTCTTTCATTTTCTGATCTGCAAGAAATTCCGGAAGCTTATTAACAGCTCCTTTACCGATGGCAAGATGGTCAATTTCCATATGGTGATGACGTCCGCAATTACAGGAGTAATCAACTGTGATCAGTTCCTGTATCGTCATTTCAGACAGGTGCATAATGTTATCTCCTTTCTTAAAAATATCTTCTCCAATAATTATGGAAATTGCATATAATTTCAAAATAATTATCGGATAATTTATTAATAGTATATAATGCTTTCTATAGTCGCACAACAGCGAAAAATTTTTTGCACTTTAAGGTTAAAAGGGGATATGATATACTAATTGTGTGATATAAAATCACAAATTTTTCAGAGAAAGGATACATAGTATGACTAAAATATTATTTACGGATTTAGATGGAACTTTACTTGATGATAAAAAGAATATATCTCCCCAGAACAAAGAGGCGGTAGATGAGATGCTTGCCAGAGGGAATAAGATAGTGCTGACGTCAGGCAGAGCGCTTCCAAGCGTAGTCAGACAGGCAAAAAAGCTTGGCCTGGAGTTTCCGGGGTGTTATCTTATCGCATTTAACGGCGGAGAGATTTATGACAATTACAATAAAAAAACATTATACAAAAACCGGCTTCCAATGGATGTCGTGGTGCGCCTTTTTAAGTTTTGTGAAGAAAATGGAGTGCATGTGCAGACCTATGACGATCAGTATGTGCTGGCACGTCATATGACAAGACATTTAGAGCGGTATTGCCGTGAAATAGAATGTGAGGCTAAAATTGTAGATGATATCAGAACCTCCCTTAATGATGAGCCGTCCAAAGTTCTTCTCCTCGATTATGATGATCATGATTTCCTTGAGGAAATGCGGAAAAAAATCCTGCAGGCAGAGGGTGATGTTGTGGATTCCTTTTTCTCCGGTTCCGGTCTTTTGGAAGTGGTTCCAAAAGGGACAAACAAAGGTGTAGCAGTGCACAAACTCTGTGAGATTCTGGAGATTCCTTCGGAAAATTCTGTGGCAGCCGGAGACGGAATGAATGATCGTCCCATGCTTATGGCAGCTCACGTGGGAGCCGCCATGGAAAATGCAGAAGAAGCGGTAAAAGAGGTGGCAGACTATATTTCACAGGCCAATAATAATGAGGGAGGCGTTGCGGAGGTAATAAAAAAATTTATCTTGTAAATTCTTATATTGTTAACAAAAATTAATATGTGAACTTTTATGCTTTTTTTGAAAATGTATGATTTACATTGCAACAAAAATGGGTTAAAATATAGACAAACCGTAGTATGAAGATAAGATTTTTTGTGTATTATTGATAAGAATTTTTTGAGGAGGAAATGATTTATCAATCACATAAAGTTTTATCTATATGCTCGTATAAAAATGGAGGTAGAGGAATTATGTATGACATTATTGTAATTGGTGCTGGAGTAACCGGTACTTGTGTCGCCAGAGAATTGTCAAAGTATCAGGTAAAAATGTGTGTAATTGATAAAGCTGACGACGTGGCATCTGGAACTTCAAAAGCGAACAGCGGTATTCTTCATGCCGGATATGACTGTAAGCCAGGCTCATTGATGGCTAAGCTCAACGTCCGGGGTAATGAGTTAATGTATCAGCTCGCTGAGGAACTTGATTTTGACGTTAAGAATAACGGTTCTTTGATTGTCTGTACTGTAGAAGCAGAAAGAGGAAAACTTGATGTATTATTAGATCAGGCAGTGAAGAATGGTGTTCCGGGATGCCGCATCGTTGAAAGAGAAGAACTTCTTGCTATGGAACCGAATCTGACACCGAACGCAGTAGCTGCTTTATATGCACCTACCGGCGGTATTATGTGTCCATTCAGTCTTGCCATTGCAATGGGTGAAAATGCAGCGGTAAACGGCTGTGAATTTAAATTCGAAACAGAAGTTACGGATATCATAAAGAAAGATGACTATTACGAGATAGTGACAGATCAGGGAACATTTGAGACAAAAGCCGTTGTCAATGCAGCAGGTGTCTATGCAGATAAAATGCATAACATGGTAAGTGAAAAGAAAATGAAAATCGTTGCCCGTAAAGGTGAGTATCTCCTTATGGACAAAGAGATGGGAGATTATTTCTCCGCTACTATCTTCCCATTACCAGGTAAGATGGGTAAAGGTGTTCTTACTGCACCTACCGTACACGGCAATCTTTTCGTAGGACCTTCCGCAACAGATATCGAGGATAAAGAGGGCGTAAACACTACACAGGAAATCATCGACGATCTTATTTCCAAGGCATCAAACAGCCACCTGACTAAAGACCGTCTCCCTATGAACAAGGTGATCACTTCCTTTGCAGGACTTCGTGCCCATGAAGAAAACCACGAATTTATCGTAGAAGAAGTTGCAGACGCTCCTGGATTCTTTGATGCGGCAGGCATCGAATCTCCTGGACTTTCCAGTTCTCCTGCAATCGCTGAAATGCTGGTTGGACTGATTCAGGATAAATATAACTTCGCTAAGAAAGAGGATTTTATTGCCAAACGTAAAGGCATCGTTCGTATGGAATCCTTAAGTCTTGAAGAAAAGAACGCTTTAATTAAAGAGAAACCAGAGTACGGCAGCATTGTCTGCCGTTGCGAGATGGTCACAGAAGGCGAGATTATGGATGCCATCAATCGTCCGCTCGGCGCTAGATCTCTTGACGGCTTAAAACGTCGTACCCGTCAGGGTATGGGTCGTTGCCAGGCTGGCTTCTGTACACCAAGAGCTATGGAAATCCTTTCAAGAGAGCTTGGTATTCCAATGACGCAGATAAGCAAGAAGGGCAAAGGCTCTGAACTGTTAGTTGGTAAAATTAAAGAAGACTAAGACTAAACGCACGGAAAGCGAGGAATTGATATATGAAATCTTATGACATCGTAATAATCGGTGGCGGTCCTGCCGGTCTGGCAGCAGCAATCGCTGCAAAAAAAGAAGGAATCGACAGTATTTTAGTTCTCGAAAGAGATAATCAGCTTGGAGGAATCTTAAATCAGTGTATCCATAACGGATTCGGTCTTCACACATTCAAAGAAGAGCTTACCGGTCCGGAATACGCTGCACGTTTTATTGATCAGGCTGCAGAATTAAATATTGAATATAAATTACATACTATGGTTTGCGATATTTCCGAAGAGAAAGTCGTTACCACAATGAACCGTGAAGAAGGAATGGTAATGTTCCAGGCTAAGGCGGTTGTTTTAGCAATGGGATGTCGTGAAAGACCTCGTGGAGCCCTGAATATTCCGGGATATCGTCCGGCAGGTATTTACTCCGCAGGTACCGCACAGAGACTTGTCAATATGGAAGGCTTCATGCCAGGTAAAAAAGTAGTAATCCTTGGCTCCGGTGATATCGGACTGATCATGGCAAGACGTATGACATTCGAAGGAGCAGAAGTAAAAGTCGTTGCAGAAGTAATGCCTTACTCCGGCGGATTAAAGAGAAACATTGTACAGTGTCTTGATGACTATAACATCCCTCTGTACTTAAGCCACACCGTAATTGACATTGAAGGACGTGACCGTCTCAAGGCAGTTACCATCGCAGAAGTAGGTCCGGACAGAAAACCGATCCCGGGAACAGAGATGCGTTACGAATGTGATACTTTATTATTATCCTGCGGTCTTATTCCGGAAAACGAATTATCCAAACAGGCAAATGTTGAGATGAGCCCGATCACAAACGGACCGTTAGTAGACGAAAGTCTTGAGACAAACATTGAAGGTATCTTCGCATGTGGTAATGTTCTTCATGTACATGATCTTGTAGACTATGTATCCGAAGAAGCAGGAATTGCAGGAAAGAACGCAGCGATCTACGTAAAAGAACGCTGCGGCAAACAGGCAGACAAAGCCGGCAAAGTCATCGACATCAAAGCAGTAGACGGCGCCCGCTATACCGTACCTACCACGATCCATCTTGATAACATGGCAGACAGACTTACCGTTCGTTTCCGGGTAGGTGCAGTATTTAAAGACAGCTATATCAGTGTATACTTTAACGATGAAAGAGTACAGCATCGCAAAAAACCAGTTATGGCTCCTGGTGAAATGGAACAGATTATCTTACAGAAAAAGAAACTGGAAGAATTTGAAGATCTTGAGACAATCACTGTAAAGATTGAAGCTGAATAAATAGCATAAAAGGAGTTGAGATCATGGAAAAAAGAGAATTAACCTGTATCGGATGTCCTCTGGGATGTCAGGTTACAGTTACTATGGATAACGGTGAAATAACAGACGTAACAGGCAACACCTGCCCGCGTGGAGATTCTTACGCAAGAAAAGAAGTGACAAACCCAACTCGTGTTGTCACCTCCATCGTAAAAGTAGAAGGCGGTGTGCTCGCAGCAGCATCCTGCAAAACAAAAGAAGATATTCCAAAAGCAAAAATTTTCGATATCTTAGAAGAGCTGAAACCAATCACATTAAAAGCACCGGTAAAAATCGGCGACGTAATCATCTCAAACGTAGCAGGCACCGGCGTAGACATCATCGCAACCAAAAACGTGGCTCAAGCATAAAGCCGTGCAAATAAGCAAAGGAAACGACCCGGAAAAGTGCAAAGCACCTTTCCGGGTCGCTTTTATTTGCTTATTTATAGGGCGAATGCCCTCACCTGGGATTCGAAGAATCCGAGATGGCGGCTTTATGCTTGATATAGAAAAGCCGTGCAAATATAAGGCGAATGGAGTATAATAAAAACAACAAATAAACTGCCGTAAAATATAATGAGGAAGGAGGATGTTTCCATGGGTATTTTCTTGAATAGTATAAAATCATTTCAAATTTATCAAAACGAGACAAAACGTCCTTATTTCGTAGATAAAACGATGCTGTTAACAGAATTATTCCCAATGGTGGAACAGGGGACCTCCTTCATATGTATTACAAGACCAAGACGTTTTGGCAAAACGATTATGGCAAATATGATTGGCGCATTTTTTGGCAAAGCATATGACAGCAGCGAGTTGTTTCAAACCTTAAAAGTTTCAGCACAGAGAGAATATCAAAAAAATCTGAATAAGTATAATGTGGTTTACATTGATTTTAGCGTGTTGCCTAGAAAATGCAGTAACTATGAACAATATATTGGGAGGATTGAGAATCAACTGATTAAAGATCTCATGACAGAATATCCAAAAGCAGGGATTGAAGCAGACTTCGCTGTGTGGGATGCTTTTGATCTGGTATTTGAACAGTATAATACCGAAAGATTCCTATTTGTAATGGATGAATGGGATGCGGTGTTCCATATGTCCTTTATGACGGATCAGGATAAGAAAGAGTATCTTCGATTCTTAAAAAATTTATTAAAGGATAAGCCATATGTCTCACTTGCTTATATGACTGGAATTTTACCGATCGCGAAATATTCCAGCGGTTCTGAGTTAAATATGTTTATGGAATATACCATGGTGACAGAGAAAAAGTTCAGTGAGTATTTTGGATTTACCGAAAGAGAAGTAGATGTATTGTATCAGAAATTTTGTGACTATACGAAAGAACCGCAGTTTACAAGAGAACAATTAAAAGAATGGTATGACGGTTATCACACAAAGTTGGGAATATCTTTATATAACCCTCGTTCCATCGTGCTATCCTTGGTAAATAATAATCTGGGAAATTATTGGACAAGCTCTGGTCCATATGATGAAATATTTTATTATTTGGAACATAATGTAGATGATGTTTGTAAAGATTTGGCGCTTATGATATCGGGCGAAAAAATATCTTCACAGATTCGTGAATATGCAGCAACGTCTATGGAATTATCCACTAGAGAAGAAATTTACTCTGCGATGGTTGTGTACGGCTTTTTAAATTATGAGAATGGACAGGTGAGCATTCCCAATAAAGAGTTGATGGAGCAATTTGGCGCAATGATTCGTAAGGAGTCCTCTCTGGGATATGTTAATTTACTGGCAAAGGAATCAGAAAGAATGTTAAAAGCAACTCTTTCAGGAGATACGGATGTTATGGCAGAAATTTTGGAGTTTGCACATAATACAGAGACGCCGATTCTTTCCTATAATAATGAAATTGAATTATCTGCTATTGTGAATTTGGTTTATTTATCTGCCCGGGACAAATATCGTATAGAGCGTGAAGATAAAGCGGGAATCGGATACGTTGATTTTATCTTTTATCCGAATAGAAAAACAGATGATTGCATCATTTTGGAATTAAAAGTAGACTATACACCGGAGGAAGCGATCAGGCAGATCAAAGAAAAGAAATACGCCTTGCGTTTTTCGGGGAAAATAGGAGAGTCTGCCCCATATAAAGGACGCATCCTTGCTGTGGGGATTGGTTATGACAGAAAGACAAAGACGCATCGATGTAAAGTCGAAGTGTTATAGATAAAGGACGCCTATTGAAATAATGCAGGGAGTGGGTATATGATGAGAAAGAAATTGCCTGTTGGCATTGAATCATTCGAAGAATTTTCAAAAGAAAACTTTTATTATGTGGATAAAACGATGTTCATATCAGAGCTTTTGCATAATTGGGGAAAAGTAAACCTCTTTACCCGACCGCGACGTTTCGGAAAATCTCTCAATATGAGTATGTTGAAAACATTTTTCGAAATTGGGGGAAATAAAACCTTGTTTGACGGATTGAAAATAATGAGGGAAAAAGATTTGTGTGAAAAGTATATGGGGAGATATCCGGTAATATCCATAACCCTGAAAAATGTGGATGGCATGGACTTTGAATTGGCGCGCACCGCTTTAAAAAATATCATTGGAATGGAAGCAATGCGATTTCAATTTTTGGAAAAGAGTGACAAATTAGCGGAAAATGAGAAGGAAATGTATCGGGCGTTGATCCATGTGGAAAATGGAATATTTACAATGCCAGACTCAGCAATGATGACGGGTTTAAAGGTTTTGTCCGGACTTCTTTTCAAACATTATGATAGTAAGGTAATTATTCTGATTGATGAATATGACGTGCCGTTGGAAAAAGCATTTCGATCCGGATATTATGATAAGATGATTTCCGTACTTCGTAATTTATTCAGTAATGCATTAAAAACAAATGAGTCGTTATATTTTTCAGTTTTGACAGGATGTCTGCGTATTTCCAAGGAAAGCATCTTTACAGGACTTAATAATTTGAATGTGATGACAATTACAGAAAAATACTATGAGAAAGCATTTGGATTTACAGAAAAAGAAGTAAAAGAAATGCTTCGTTATTATGGTTTGGAGGAGGCATTGGAAACGATGCGGCTCTGGTATGATGGTTATCAGTTTGGCGATGCATCGATTTATTGTCCATGGGATGTGATTAAATATGCGCAGGCATTACTGAAAGATAAGGATGCTGAGCCGGAGAATTACTGGGCTAATACGAGTGGAAATGACGCAATACGTAGTTTCATAAGTATGGCCGACAGGCAGACCAAGAAAGAGATTGAATGCCTGATTGAAGGAGAAAGCATTGAAAAAAATGTAAATCAGGAATTAACATATAACGAATTAGAAAATTCTATAGACAATTTATGGAGCGTATTGTTTGCAACAGGATACCTGACGCAGAAAGGGAAAAAATCTGGGAAAAAATATCAGCTTATTATTCCAAACCAGGAAATCAGAGAATTATTTATCAGTCAGATTATGGAATGGTTCGAAGATGAAACAAGGGCGGACTACAAAAAATTGGAACACTTTTGTCGCTCTTTTCCGAATGGGGATATGGAGAAGATAGAAGAGATTTTAAATGAATATCTATGGAACTCAATCAGTATTCGGGATATAGCGGTAAAGAACAGGATGAAAGAAAACTTTTTCCATGGGATGCTTCTTGGATTACTGCAATATGAAAACAACTGGGAAGTTTTGTCTAATGTAGAATCGGGAGAGGGATACAGTGATATAATAATAAAAACAGAAAACAGAATCGGAATTATTATTGAGTTGAAATACGCCCATGATGGCAATCTGGATAGAGCTTGTCAAGACGCCTTGAAGCAAATAAAGGGGAAAAAATATGAAGAAATTCTCCTGAGAGATGGGATGAAGAAAATCGTTCGGTATGGAATTGCCTTTTTCAAAAAGAATTGCAAAGTGGAAATGGGATGAAATAATAAAAGAAATAGATAACAGAAACAGGAGCTGTCGCATTATGAAATATATACCGTATATAGTTGTGTATACCAATTATAACAACTATATACAGTAGAAAAAAAGACTTATTGCGACAGCTCCTGTTTTATCCGAATAAAATCGGATGGGCGGATCATTCCATACTCTTAATTAAATCAATATTGGTCTTTTCATAATCGTTAAATACTCCTTCATCAAAGGTATCGGAAGTATAGTAGCCATGATACCAGCTTTTTTTATTAAAATAGTCATTGTATTTTGATTTCTGGAAAATATATCCCCGTCGGGCATATATTTCGTT
>CAZKQV010000051.1:0-12236 GCA_964555015.1 uncultured Eubacterium sp.
GTATGGATTATATGGTGAAAGTTTCAAATTTTCAAATGGCGAACAAATAAATGGGCGTGCTTGCACGCCCTTTTGTTTGTAAAGCGGAAGGGGTGGAGCTTCTATATTATGGGATTTTGGAATTTTACGGAGGTGAAAAAATGTTTTGTCTGAATTTATGTGAAGTGCTAAATAATACCTTGCTTTGTGACGGAAGATTGGAGCAGCTTATTAATAAAATCGTTAGGGAAAATCAGATTTCGGAGCCTTTAGAAAGAATATACGGCGGGTCCTCTTTTTGCAGTCAATACTTTTTACATCTGAATTGCTGGGATAAACTCTTTAATATTTGTCGGGAAAAAGGATGGAAGTTCACGTTGACATTGCCGGTATTTAGCCAAAAAGATTTGGAAAGGGCTAAAAAAAGAATCGATGAGATTTTAGAAAGTGGAAAAGGCCTTGCCGACGAGATCACGGTCAACGATCTGGGAATGTTAAAGTATATTTCAGAGCGTTATGATATCAGAATCAATCTGGGAAGATTATTTTTTAAAGATCCGAGAGACGTCAGAGTGCGCGCTTATCAGGAGGGGGAGATCTCCCCGAATCTGCTTTCCTGCCGCAGCTATTACATAGAAGGAAATGATAAAGTAAAGGGAATCGAGCTTGATCCAACCAACCGTTATATAGATTTAAGAGAATGTGATTTGGAAGGGATAGACCTTGGGGTTCACAGTCCTTTTTGTTATATGACCACCGGTAATATATGTAAGTTCGCTTCCATTCATAAAGGGGTAGAAAAAAAGTTCCGTCCCAATGCGGAGTGTCATTTGGAGTGTTCCCAAATCTATGAACATTACGAAGAAAGATTTCAGGGGAAATACGCCGATTTAATACGTTATGGAAGAACCGTATATTTTTATAATAACGCAACAAGAATTGCAGGGAAAAAAATAGATCGCAGAATGTACTTTCCTATATTGGAGATTAAAGAAATGATGAAAGAAGGTGTGGCAAATGAAAATACTGGTGCCTTTAAATAGCGAAGAACATATAGAAGAGTATATAAAAGCCGGCGCAGACGAACTGTATGTGGGGTTTTATGATAGAGAATGGTTTGAAAATTTTGGAGAATATGCGGATATAAACCGAATGTCCGGATTTAAGGCAAAAGCGAATCGATATGATTTTTCACAAATGCTGCACCTTGCAAAAAAGATTAAAGAATTTGGAAAAAGCGCGTTCATCACCATGAATGCGAATTGTTATAGCAAACCGCAGATCGAATTTATGAAAGAAAATTATTTCCCGCAGATCAAGGAAGCTGGGGTAGACGGTTTAATCTGTTCAGATATTCATCTGATGAGGGAGGCTGCCGAAGCGGGGATCGCCACAGTGGCAAGTACCATGTGCGCAATTTATAATTCAGATATTGCAAGATATTATTACGAGGCGGGAACCAGGAGAATGATTTTGCCGAGGGATTTATCTTTGGATGAGATTGAAGACGTCTGTAATTCTTTCCGGGATGTGGAATACGAAGTGTTTTTCATGCGCAACGGCTGTGTATTCGCCGATTGCTACTGTTTGGGAATGCACCGGGGAGAATGCGGCGCCACCTGCGCTTTTATCCGCAGCCATCCGAAAGAGACCATAACAGATTACAAGGGCTTTGATGAAAATCACGCAGTGAACTTAAATGATCATCTATATAACGAAGTTTTTCATAGGGAAACCTGTGGAATGTGCGCTCTTTACCGCATGAAAATGATGAGAATCAGTTCTTTGAAGATCGTGGGAAGATCAGATCAGCACGAGGCAGTATGTAAGGATATCCGTCTTGCAAAAAGAAATATTCAGATTGCCGAACAGGCTTCTTCCGAAAAGGAATATCTGGATAATATGCTCTTACCGGACAATGCAAAGAGAAAATGTTTGTCCGGCTTATCCTGCTATTATCCGGAAGTGAGATTTGGAGAATATCAATAAAGACCATTTTCTCTTGTCTGCCGAAGGAGACGGGCGTTTGGCTTACTTTAACAATAAAAAAAGTGATTGACAGACAACTTAATTTCTTATATACTCAAAATACCGTGCAGCTGGGGCATTAGCGGCGTCCTGTACCTGAAGTCCGCTATAGCAGGAGTGATGGCTGGCCCCGGGTGTCTTACTGCCAGAGCTGCCCTTTATAAGTGGTGTTGACAATTGGGTCTTGCGCAACAGGACTCTTCGAACCGTGTCAGGTCGGGAACGGAGCAGCACTAAGGAGAATCTCCTGTGTGCCGTGAGGGTGCCTGGTTCGAGCTAACTGTAAAGGTAACGTCTGTTGGTAAGCATTCAAAGCCAGCCGCACGGTAAAAGTAACGATTACTTTTACAATAATATAAAGATTCGTACAAACGGAATTTCTTACGAGTTAGGGATTCCGTTTTTTATGAGTTGTTTTTTTAAGGAAATCAGCTTATAATTACATTTACAGTGCAGATAGAAAACCCCACATGATATGGAATGCGAGGAGATTTGAATGAAAAATATGGAAAAAGGGCGGATCTGTAACAAACACAAGAAAGTAATCAGTATGTTGATGGTAATTTGTCTGATCGGTTCGATTTTTTTGTCGGATATCAAGGTGGATGCGGCAAAGACCGTTTATAAACCTGGCTTTTATTATCAGACGATACCGGCCAGCGTGAAGAAAAGGATGAACGGAAAGTCCTACAAAACTAATAAATATATAAAATGGACAGATTTGCGCTATGTTACAGTGAAGTACTATGATTTTCACGGCAGAGTGCAAAGCGGTGAGCTTGTGGTAAATAAAAAGATCGCCCTGAAAACAGTTAAGATATTTTATGAATTATATAAGATAAAATATCAGATTCAGCGTATGAAGCTGATCGACGATTATGGGGCAAATGATATCAAGTCTATGACGGCGAATAATACTTCTGCCTTTAATTACCGCAAGATCAGCGGAACAAAAACCTTGTCAAGACACGCCTATGGCATGGCTATCGACATTAACCCGGTGATAAATCCATACGTGAAGGGAAGCAGTGTCTCTCCTTCCAATGGTAAGTTATATAAACAAAGGACTGTCTCAAAGTGCAAGGGTAAGTATAAAAAGTACATGATTCATAAGAATGATAAAGTATATAAAATATTTACCAAATATGGCTTTAAGTGGGGCGGAGACTGGAAATCATATAAAGATTATCAGCATTTTGAATATAGATAGAGGATATAGGAGGAAACCAAATCATGCATTGGTCTGAAAAGATTGCAAAGGACATTATTAAGAGAAATCCGGACAAGGAGGAGTACGTTTGTGCAGCGGGAATCAGCCCGTCCGGATCCATTCATATCGGTAATTTCAGAGATATCGCAACCAGTTATTTTGTATATAAAGCATTGTTAAAGCAGGGAAAGAAAGCGCGCCTTTTATTTTCCTGGGACGAGTTTGACCGTTTCCGCAAGGTGCCGGTTAATGTTAAGGAGATCGCTCCTGAGCTGGAAGATGAGATCGGAAAACCTTATGTTGACGTGAAGGATCCTTACGGATGCTGCGGTTCTTATGCCGAGCATTTTGAGAAAGAGTTCGAACGCTCCCTTGCACGTTTTGGCATAAAGGTGGACGCCCGCCGTCAGAGTGAGAATTACCGGAGCGGAAAGTATGCGCCTTATGTGATCCAGGCTGTGAAACAGCGCCGCGAGATTTTTGATATTCTTGATAAGTTCCGTCAGCAGGTTGCCACACCGGAAGAAAGAGAAGCGTATTATCCGGTGAGCATATACTGTCCGGTGTGCGGAAAAGACGAGACAACGATCACTTCCTCCTCTGAGGATGGAGCGACCTGTGAATACACCTGTAAGTGCGGCCACAGCGGTTCCTGGGATTTCCGTAAGGATTTCAACTGTAAGCTGGCATGGAAGATTGACTGGCCGATGCGCTGGATGGTGGAAGGCGTGGATTTCGAGCCGGGCGGAAAAGACCATGCAAGTCCGGGAGGAAGCTACGATACCAGCAAGATCATTGCAAAAAAGATTTTCGGTACGACAGCGCCGATGTTTAAGGGATATGAGTTTATTGGAATTAAGGGTACAACCGGCAAGATGTCCGGATCCACCGGTCTTAACTTAACGCCGGAGACTCTTCTTAAGATTTACCAGCCGGAAGTTATTTTGTGGCTGTATTCCAAGTCTGAACCAAACAAAGCTTTTGATTTCTGTTTTGATGATGAGATTTTACGTCAGTATTTTGAGTTCGATAAAATGCTTAAAGTATATCAGGCAGGAAAAGGAAAGAACTTCGATTATATCGATGGTATTATGCACAATTGTGTGATCGAAGGAAGACAGCTTCATCCGGTGCCGATGCAGCAGATCGTAAACTTCGGTTCCGTAGTAGACTTTAATGCGGAGATGCTGGAAACGGTATTTGAGAAGATCGGCACGCCATATAAACAGGAAGAATTTGCAGAGCGTCTTGAACTTGCGAAGTATTGGCTTGAGAAATGTTCTCCGGAGAATATGAACACTCTCCTTGGCTATCGTAATTTTGAGTTTTATGAGACGTTAAATGAAATCGAGAAAAAGGAAATCGCCCTGCTCCATGATTTTATTGCGGCGGGAGAGTATGACCTGGATGCTTTAAATTCTTACATTTATACCATCCCGAGGGAGGCAGACCCGAACTTTGTGGAAGAGAATAAAAAGACAGTGCAGGCGAATTTCTTTAAAAACGCATATCAGCTTATGATCGGCAAATCGGCAGGCCCGAGACTTTATCTTTTCCTCTTTGCGGTAGATCCGAAACGCTATCTGCCGTTATTGGATTTTACCACTCCGCAGACGGAAGAAGAAAAGCAGCTTGCGAAAGAGGCGAAGGAAGAAGCGGAGAGAAAAGCCAGAGAGGCTAAGCTGGCAGCCGAGGCGGCAGCAAAAGCTGCGGCAGAAGAAGAAGCCAGAAAAAATGCTCCGGCGCCTGTGAAAGAAGAAATCACCATCGACGATTTTGATAAGATTGATATGAGAGTATGCAAGATCGTTGGATGCGAGATCATTAAAAAAGCGAGAAACCTTCTCAAGATCACGCTGAACGACGGATTGGGAGAACGACAGATCGTTTCCTCCATTCGCAATGATTACACGCCGGAAGAATTGATCGGTAGAAAGATTATTGTGATTGCAAACTTAAAACCGGCAAGATTCTCCGGAGAAGAGAGCAATGGAATGCTCATTGCAGCGACCCATAACGCTTGCGGATGCAAAGTGATCTTTGTGGATGACAGTGTTCCGGAGGGTACACAGATTCATTAAACAGAATAAATTGCGTCTTTATTTTGATTATTTTTCGCAGTTTAATAGTGATACAAATGAAAAAGAGGGAAAAAAGCGGTATTCGTGGTATGATAAGTACGAAATGCCGCTTTTGCTCTTTTTAGAGCCGTAAAAAATATACAATAATAGCCTTGAAATACTGTCTTATCCACAAAAATACCATAAAGATTTTGTATAGTCTAAGAGATTTGACAGGCAGCGCGGCATGGGAGGTAAATATGAAAAAATTAGTAATTGCAGAAAAGCCCTCTGTCGGCAGAGATATTGCCAGGGTTCTTGGATGCAGGCAGCAGACAAAAAGCTGCATAGAGGGACCGCAGTATGTGGTAACCTGGGGGCTTGGACATCTCGTCACCCATGCGGATCCGGAAGATTACGATAAAAAACTGCAAAATTGGAAGCTGGAAGATCTTCCTATGATGCCCGAACATTTCAAACTGGTGGTCATCCCAAAAACAAGGGGGCAGTTCCAGGCAGTGAAGGGGCTGATCCATCGAAAGGATATCGGGGAGATTATCATTGCCACCGACGCAGGAAGAGAGGGCGAGCTGGTTGCCCGATGGATTTTGGAAAAGGCGGGGAATCGCAAGCCTGCGAAGCGTTTATGGATTTCCTCGGTGACAGACCAGGCGATAAAAGAAGGTTTCGCCCATCTGAAAAATGCGAAAGAGTACGATAATCTCTATCAGGCGGCCACTGCCAGGGCAGAAGCGGACTGGCTTGTGGGGATCAACGCCACCAGAGCGCTTACTTGCAAGTATAACGCCCAGCTTTCCTGCGGGCGGGTACAGACGCCGACGCTGGCGATGATCCAGGCTAGGGAGGAAGAAATCCGCACTTTTGTGCCAAAGACATACTATGGGCTGAAATTGAGAGCAAACGGGACGGTTTTTACCTGGACCGATAAAAAGAGCGGCGCGAAGTCCACATTTTCTAAGGAAAGAGCAGATATGCTTTTTAAGAAGCTCCAGGGCCAAAGCGGGGTAATCGCCCAGGTTCAAAAGAAAAAAAAAACTGAGGCGGCGCCGGGCTTATATGATCTTACCCTTCTTCAAAGGGAGGCCAATCAACGATTTGGATACTCGGCAAAGCAAACTTTGAACCTGGTTCAGAGTTTGTACGAACACCATAAAGTATTGACTTATCCGAGGACAGATTCCAGACATCTTACCTCCGATATGGTTCCCACTTTAAAAAATCGGCTTAAGGCGGTCTGCGTCGGCCCCTACAAAAGCTATGCCGCAGTATTATTAAAGGGAAACATAAGAACCGGGAAGTCTTATATAGACGATAAAAAAGTATCGGATCATCATGCGATCATCCCTACGGAACAGCCGGTGATCTTATCTGCATTATCGGTGGAAGAAAGAAAGATTTTTGATTTGGTAGTAAGACGCTTTCTTGCAGTGATGTATCCGAACTGTGAGTATGAGCAGACCACCGTTACCATGGAATGCGCCGGAGAAACATTTAAGGCAGAAGGAAAACAGATAAAAAGTCCGGGATATCGGGAAGTGCTCATGGAGCAGGACTTCGAAGAAAACGGGGGATTTCCGTCCTGGGAAGAAGGACAGAAAGTTTCCGGGATGGTTTTAACTCTCACCGAAGGAAAGACAGCGCCGCCGGCGAGATTTAATGAAGGGACCCTCCTTGCCGCCATGGAAAATCCGGTGGGATATCTTCGAAAAAAAGAAAAAGAAATGGTTAAGATCATCCAGGAGACAGGAGGTTTGGGGACGGTAGCGACCAGAGCGGATATCATCGATAAACTCTTCCGAAGTTTTTATATTGAGAAAAGGGAAAATGACATTTATCTCACATCTAAAGCAAGGCAATTGCTAAAGCTGGTGCCGGAAGACCTTAAGAAACCGGAACTTACGGCAAAATGGGAGTATCAGTTGTCGGAGATCGCCCGGGGAAACCGCGGAAAAAATTCCTTTATGGGAGAGATCCGCGATTATGCCCAAAACATTACCAGAGAAGTGATCACCGCAGAAGGAACCTTCCGCCATGAAAATATTACCAATAAAATTTGCCCTGTTTGCGGAAAGAAATTATTGGCAGTAAATGGAAAACATGGTAAAATACTGGTATGTCAGGATCGGGAGTGCGGACATAGAGAGACCGTATCCCGCCTCACCAATGCAAGATGTCCTAACTGCCATAAAAAAATGGAACTGGTCGGACAAAAAGGGCAGCAAAAGTTTGTTTGCGCCTGCGGCCATAAGGAATCGATGCACGCTTTTGAGGAACGGCGCAAAAAAGAAGGAGCCGGCGTTTCGAAAAAAGACGTAGCAAAGTATATGCAGAAGATGAAAAAAGAAGAGAATAAACCGTTGAACAGCGGATTGGCGGACGCGCTTGCCGGCCTTAAGCTTTAGGAGGGATTCACTTTGAAGGCATTAAACCAAATAAAAGAAAAAGAAAGAGGGACATTTGGTTATCTCCTCTGGGGAATTATTTTGGCGGCCTGTTTTCTGATCGTAGGCAATCCCCTTAATGTAAAGGCAGTGGATGTGGAAGGGCTGCGCACCGAGCTTGCGAAAAACAGGAGCGGTTTTCCGGACGATCTGGCAGAGCGGCCGCTTACGGCGTCCTCTCTTAAGAAGGGCAATATAAGCGTTTATACGGACTCCGATCTGATTGAACAGTGCGCAGTGGTAAAGGGAGAGAGTTTGACGATTACCGCTGTCAACGCCACCAAGGAAGCCATATACGGAGAGTATGAAGGCGGACAGGTCACGGGAGACGGCTGGTTTTCTCTGGATACTTTTGTTGAGAATCCTTCCTACACCAAAGAATATGCGACGGTCCGGGAGGAGATGCCGATTTATAAAAATAAAGATTATAAGGGCGGCAGCGTCACGATTGAAAAATACTCCGGCATTATACTGGTGACAAAATCCGGCAGCAAAAGACAAGTGATCTATGAGACTGAGGACGGATATGGCATTGGATGGATTAAGAGTGAAAATTATGAAAATACTTTGGAATACGACGGCAGACCAAAACAGCAGTTGGCGGACGGAAGTTATGTGCTGAGCAGCCTGAATGCGTCAGGCAGCGGACAGCAGGCGGCAGGCCGTTCTTATCATCTCACATTCCTGTACGGGGAAACCGGAGGCTATTATATTTTTGATCAGAAGAACCGGCTGCTCACCCTTGGTGAAGATGAGTCCGGACTCGAACAAGAAGTATTTTTCCGGGAGAAGGAACCAACCAAGAGTAATGAATTTCGCATCATCAGGACGGACGGCGGGTATCAGATCCAACATATGAAAACAGGATATTACCTGGGAGAAAGCGTGGATAAGACCCTTAAGATCTATACCGATGATATGGGAAAACAGACCGAGTGGAAGGTCGGTGCGGAATCTAAGATGGTGGATGTAAAGCAGCCGATGGTATTTACCCAATACGATCCGGAGTGGTGCGGCGAAGACTATGGTTCGGAAGGCTGCATCGGGACGGCAGGCTGTGGAATCCTGGCCATAGTGAATGCGGTATATTCTCTTTCCGGCCAGTACATGGATGTGATGGAGCTTGCGGATTACGCAGTGGAAAAAAATTATCGTATCGTTGAAAGCGGAACCGCCGATGGAATATTTAAGGCGTCCGCCAAGGAATTTGGGGAAAAATACGGCTTTGCCTGGGATGGAAGCAGCCAGGATCTCTCTGTACTTACCAAAAAATTAAAAGCAGGGGATACGGCGATCTCCCATGTAGAAGGACATTATGTGGCGATTGTTTCCTGCTCCGCTGATGGGAAGAAGTTTTTAATTCTGGATTCAAACCGTTTGCCAAGCAGAGAAACCAGCGCCTTTGGCGACTGGGTGGATATAAAGCGTCTGAAAGAAGGAGCTTTGTCTTCCACAGGATACTTTTTTTTAAAACAACAGAATGCAGAGTAACAGGAGGATAACATGAAAAAATATTTTCTGATTATGACAGCGGTACTGGGAGCAAGCTTGCTGGGAGGATGCGGCTCAGCGGGCGGCGGTTCTGCGGAAGCGACCACACAGGCCGACGGAATTAAGAATTTTAAGTTCGCCGAGGGCATTGACGCCAAAGAATATGTGGAACTTGGCCAGTATCAGGGCTTAAAGATCACAAAGACAAAGGTGGAAGAAGTCACCGATCAAGACGTTGAGGATTACATTAACGAGATTGCCCAGGACTATGTGGAATACAGAGAGATAGACCGCAAGGAGGTCCAGGACGGGGATTTCCTGAAAGTGGACTTTGAACTAAGCATTGACGGAGAAAAAGTCGAAGACTATTCCGGAGAAGATATGGATATGGAAGTCGGGGAAGGCTATCTGGACATGAGCGAAGGATTTAGCATAGACAGTCACCTTGTGGGTGCTTCCGTGGGAGATACGGTAAAGGTAGATGTGGAGTTCCCGGACGACTATGAGGACGAAACCTATGCGGGCAAGAAAGGGCAGATGTCCGTTACGATCCACTCTATAGAAGAAGAATATCAGCCGGAAGTGGATGATTCCTGGGCGCAGGAAAACATGGGATTTGATACTCTGGAAGAATTTAAACAGCAGACCAAGGAAGATCTTCAGACGGAAGCAGAGGACTCCGCCGAGGCGGAGGATCAGCAGGCGTTGTGGGAACAGATTGAAAAAAATGCCAAGCAGATCAAAGATTTTCCGGAAGATGTTATTAAAGAAGGTGTGGAAAAAGAACAAGAAACCGTAGATGAATATGCCGGCTATATGGGGCTGGAGCCAGATGAATTTATCAAAGAAAACTACGGGGACGTTACTCTGGAAGAATACGTGAAAGACAATCTCTTTGCGCAGTGCATTAAAGATCTCATTGTGGAAGAGCAGGGAATCACCGTATCCCAGGAAGAGTATGAAGAAGAACTCAGCACCTATGTCGATGGAGAGAGCTTTACCAGCGAAGAAGAAGTTTTGGAATATATGGGTGGAGAGGAATATGTCATAGAGTGGCTGCTCTATGATAAACTGGATGAGTTCGTTGCTTCCGCCAACACGTTCCAGTAATCGTTTATCCCTTGCATTTTTAGAGAAGATAAGATAAACTAAAACAAAGAGGGAAGGCGGCTGGCTAAGGGGGAAAAGGAACAATTGCAATGGCTTTTGCCAGACGAGTCAATGGTTGACGGGAACATTTTAACCAGTAAAAATATAATATGTGCTATGTCAGCAACATTATATTGAGGAGGAGATAGTATGTCTAAAGTAGGAATTATTTTAGTATCCCATAGTGAATGGATCGCAAACGGATTAAAAGAACTTGTGAATGAAATGAATGACGGAACCGTTCCTGTCATAGCGGCGGGAGGCGCCGACGGCGGCAGAATCGGAACCAGCGCAATTAAGATTCAGGAAGCCATTGAATCAATCGCAGACTGCGATAACATTTTAGTTTATGCTGATTTGGGCAGCGCCATATTAAGCGCAGAGACCGCACTGGACATCATTGATGAAGAGCTGGCAGAGAAAGTACAGCTTGTGGATGCGCCAATTGTGGAGGGCGCTTTGGCAGGAGTAGTACAGGCAACCATCAGCGATAACGTGGAAGAAGTGATCCGCGCTTCCGAAGACGCAAGAAACGTACATAAATTATAATGGCCGCATAAATAGTCATATAACGATAAAGTTCATATAATGATAAGGGTCATATAACATACAATAAATTATAGCGATAAAGACAAGCGGCAGCGAAAAACTGCCGTTTGTTTTTGTTTGCCGGAGGTAAAAAGATTTTCCTAAAAAAATACTTGCGTTTCTTTTTTAAATATGATAATATTAGTTTCCGTAAGCGGATATGGCGGAATTGGCAGACGCGCTAGATTCAGGTTCTAGTGAGCACAATCGCTCATGCAAGTTCAAGTCTTGTTATCCGCATAGCATCAATCTCTCAAATATCGTTTGTTTATGCGATATTTGGGAGATTTTTTTATCTTATCAAAATGGAAAAGGGGCAAAAAGAGGGCAGTTCATAAAATTTGTAATGATTTTATTCTTTGATTCTCCTTCTCTATTTAATCTTTGGGTGCAAATAAATTTCTCTTGTAACTTTGCTGTTCTCATGACCTAGCCTACGGGAAATTCTCCTCTACAGAAATTCCGTTTTCAAGCATAAGAGAGGCGTGAGTGTGCTAGGATTTTTGCCGATTGAAAGAAAGTAACTTCTAACATATCCGGAAGTCAATTTGTTGCAAAGGGTATCTTTGCCTTCCTCAGTCTGAGTTGCCCGGAAGAGATTTGCGGCGAGTTCGGTGCTTCCCATGTGATCAAGGATGTTTTGACTTTTTTTCAACCCTTTTCTGGCGTGTATTTCTTTGCGATCTAGACCGCCATACAATCCTTGATAGCCTTTATTTTGAAAGGCAATTACCTTTTTCCGAGAATCTCCATTTTGTACAATCAGGTAACAAGCATATCTGGAAAGTGCGTAATCATCTAGTTCTCGTTCAGCACCCGAACCAATGTTCACCATTTTCCTGACATCGGCAAAATGGTCTGACACAGGGTTTCTGCTATTTTCACATGAAGTCATAGCTTTTTCTATTACTCTTTTAAAATTATCCAATTTCGTATATTCGAGTGCAATTTGCAGTTCTCTTGCATACCAAAATTCTTCACCATAATCATTTTCATGCCGGATGGATTCGAAAAGAGATTCAGTATAAGCATTTTGTTCATCTTTCGTGAGAGCCTTTCCTAAAACTCTTTCTGATAGTTCATTTAATTTATTTTTGATTTTGATATTGAATATTTTCTGGAACTAACATATAATATATTTAACAAGACAGCCGGAAGATAGAGCACACCTATCCGCCCGGTATAATATTAAGCTAAGTAAAGCCGCCTATCTTTGATCTGACCCCAAAAAGTTAGACAAAAAATTAATGGTTATGCAACTAATGAGGA
>CAZKQV010000052.1:0-8189 GCA_964555015.1 uncultured Eubacterium sp.
GATTACATTCCCATCTGTGCTGCTACTTCTGCCGCAAAGTCTTCCTGTTTCTTTTCGATTCCTTCGCCTGTTTCCATACGAACAAATCCCTTGACAGTGATTTTTGCGCCGTTTGCTTTAGCAACTTCGTCTACGTATTTCTGAACGGTCTGTTTTCCGTCTTCTGCTTTTACGTATACCTGATCCATCAGACAGATTTCTTTTAATTCTTTGTTGATACGACCTTTTACCATACCGGTAATGATCTTATCGTTTGCGTCTGGTTTTTCATTTCTTGCTGCTGCGGTAAGAATTTCTTCTTCTTTTGCAAGATATTCCTGATCTACTTCGGCTCTGCTTGTGTATTTTGGTTTTAATGCTGCAACCTGCATACAAACATTTTTAGCCATCTCTTTGATGTCATCGTTTACAACATCTGTTACAACATCTACAAGTACACCGATTTTTCCACCCATATGTGTGTAAGAAGCTACAAATCCAGCATCTTCTTTCACCTGAGTGAATCTACGGATGTTCATGTTTTCACCGATAACAGCGATCTGAGCAGCGAGAGCTTCTTTTACGGTCTTTGTCTCGTCAAACTTCCATGTTTCTGCTAAGAAAGCATCCACATCTGCTGCTTCTGTATCCATAGCCTGCTCTGCAACCTGTGCAACATAGCCCTGGAACTTGTCATTCTTTGCAACGAAGTCTGTCTCAGCATTGACTTCAACTGCAACAGCTTTTGCGCCGTCTTCGGATACGATAACTTTTACGATACCTTCCGCAGCGATTCTGCCAGCTTTTTTCTCTGCTGTAGCAAGACCTTTTTCTCTAAGGAACTCGATTGCTTTATCGAAATCACCGTCTGTAGCTGTAAGAGCTTTCTTACAGTCCATCATTCCAGCACCAGTCATTTCGCGTAACTCTTTTACCTGCTTTGCTGTAATTGCCATGATCTTTCCTCCAAATTTATCTCATTAAATTATGCTTATATTATGCCTCTTCTTCTTCCTCTTCGGAAACTTCAGCGTCTACTCCCTGATTTCCTTCGATTACTGCATCTGCCATTTTAGATACGATTAACTTAACGGCACGAATTGCATCGTCGTTACCAGGAATCACATAATCTAATTCTTCAGGATCACAGTTTGTATCACAGATACCAACAAGAGGAATGCCTAATGTATGAGCTTCCTGGATACAGATTCTTTCTTTTCTGGAATCTACAACAAAGATCATATCAGGAACTTCTTTCATTTCCTTGATTCCACCTAAGTTTTTCTCTAATTTTTCCTGTTCCTTTTTCAGACCGATTACTTCTTTCTTTGGAAGTTTTTCGAATGTTCCGTCTTCTTCCATAGCTTCGATCTTTTTAAGGCGCTCAATACGACTCTGGATTGTTCTAAAGTTTGTCAGCATACCACCTAACCATCTCTGGTTAACGTAGAACATACCGCATCTTTCAGATTCATTCTTAATGGAATCCTGTGCCTGTTTTTTCGTACCAACGAAAAGGATCTTTCCTCCGTCTGCTACACAGTTTCTGATCGCATCGTAAGCTTCGTCAACTTTTCCTACAGATTTCTGTAAGTCGATGATATGGATACCATTGCGCTGTGTGTAGATGTACGGGTCCATTTTAGGGTTCCATCTTCTTGTCTGATGTCCAAAATGAACACCTGCTTCCAATAACTGCTTCATCGAAATTACACTCATGTTACTACTCCTTTTTTGTTTGACCTCCGCTGCCTTCTTATTCCTCAGCCACCTTTTCGGCACAACGACTGACAGAATCCGACAGCGTGTTTTATTTTTACCGAGTGAGATTATAACACACTCGGATGTCTATTGCAACTATATCTTGTGTTTTTTAGCGATATTATTATCGCACTGCCATCGTTATTGTTAGCGTCAAGTAAGAATTGCTCTTCTTATAGTACCTAACAAATTATAGTGCCTGATAATATTCCTTTACCTTTTGGGCCATCATCTTTCTCCGGTCTTTAAAGAAATCTTCCACCCTGCTGTCGTCCACTTCAAATAAATAAGATGGAACTGCGTTGGCAGCAAGCGTATTATGGATTGTCTGCTCATCACAGATTTTTGGAAGTGCCTCTTTATATTTTGACGGCGACTGCCTTTTTACCACACTCTTTACATTTTTACTGATATAGGTGATATTGGCAACTTGTCCATAGGTCTCTCTTGTCTTAAATCCACATTTTTCAAGGTATGCTTTCGGCAAGATCTGGTACCCTTCTGTTTTATTTTCGTAAAGGTCGCTGATCAGGCTATTTTCATCGTACAAAGAAGTCGTCTGCCCTGCGCACAAAGATGCAATATAAGCAAGAAATGGCGCAGTGCGGGCCGAAGTGGACTTATATTTTTCCGGAAGGATCGCCTCGTAAAAGTCATCTTTCATCTTTAACTCTTCAATCTGGCTCAAATAGGAAGCAAAGCCTTCTTTTAGCGCATTCTCTCTGTCGCGGATCACAACAGAATCCGGCGTGCTCTGATAATGTCCGGTAACAAGGCTCATTGTCATCCATTTTCCGATCAGAGAAGCTTTTTCTTCGGCAGATATCCCTTCTTCTCCCATAATGAGATACATTGCATAGCAATAATTCAATAAGGACTGGGAATAAATAAGTCTTTCACAACAATATCCTGCTTTTTTTAATGCCTTGGTAAATCCTTTAAAATTCTCTTCACTAATGAAAGCCTTTACGCCCTTCCCCAGCGTTTTGAAAGATTCTTCTGTTAATTTTTTTGAAACGCTTCCTTTACTTGCTTCTTTTCCGGAAAGGAGATTGACCAGATCCCCCACTTTGCTTTTTCCAAAATATGCCATCAGCACAACCTTTAATACGTCCGAATAGGAAGGAACATAGATGGTTTCCTGATCCTTTGCCGTCCATGCAAGGGCCTGTCCGTAAGAAGAAGACATAAATTCTTTTTCATTTTGATTTAAGATATTCAAGAAGGACGGCTCTTTAAGAAGATGGCAGAAATAATCGATGCTATTTCGTATCAGATCACCGTCATATTGTTCGTTCACGGAAATCTTTGACATTACAAAATCTTCCTGGTTCAATGGTTTTCCCTGGAGATTAATTCGGATGAAAATCTCTGAAACCACGTCAATGTCCAACATGAATGATAATTCGATAATTCCAACCTGGTGCTTTATGATACCTCTAAGCTTATCCACCGCTTCTTCTAATTCTTTTGTGTTGATGCCAGGATTGTCCGCCAAATACTTTTTCTCAAATTTTCGATAGGAAAAGTCTCTGCGGAAGAAAATCGAGATATCCGGAATCCATTTTGGATCTTTTTCCTGATCCGGTCCGCACACAGCAAACGTATCTTCACCCATACCTGCAAGGGGATAAAACGCTATTTTTATCCTTCTTGACTGGTACTGATCGTCTAACACTTCCTTCCCCAGTAAAGACGCCATCAAAGCTGTCACCCTCTGCTGGCCGTCAATCAATATCTTTTTCGTACCGCCTTTTCCAAATCCCCGAACACGTATCTGGGAATTTTGCCAGATAATCAAATATCCAATTGGATATCCTTCGTATAGAGAATCAATGAAATCACGCACTTCTTTATCTTTCCATACAAACGGTCTTTGAATTTCCGGAATCGCAATTTGCGAACTCTCCACAAAGCCTAAAATGTTATTCACTGTAAATTGTGTTATTTTATAATTTTCCGCTCTCATTTTCTTCCTCCAACAGGTTTGTTAATTCTTTATCTTATCTAGTTCATCAAAAATCACATCGTTTAAAACTTTTATATAAGTTCCTTTCATTCCGGAAGATCTTGATTCAATCACTCCCGCACTCTCGAACTTTCTAAGAGCATTTACGATAACAGATCTGGTAATTCCCACACGATCGGCAATCTTACTTGCCACCAGCACTCCTTCCGTACCCTTTAACTCAGAAAAGATATGCTGGATCGCCTCCAGTTCGGAAAAAGACAAGGTTGAGATCGCGGACTTCACAATGGCGAGTTTTCTGTTTTCTTCCGCATTTTCTTCATTCACTGATCTCATCATTTCCAGGCCGACAACCGTTGTTCCATACTCCACAAGAATAATATCGTCAATTTCATATGGGTTAAGATTGCGATACATGAATACCGTTCCCAATCTTTCTCCCGCTATATCGATCGGATTGATGATCACCTGATAGTCGACAATATCAGACTTCTCAAAACCGAGAGTTTCCAGATTAACATTCTCCTTAATGGATAATATACCCAGCAATCGTTCATTCAGCATTTCATCTATGTGCTCTCCCACTTTATCATGGAGAAGTTCCGTAAGCGGCTTAATTTCTCCAATATTTTTTACGCCGAGCACCTTTCCCTTTTTACTTATGACCAGAACATTCGAAGATAAAATGTCACTTAAAACATCACAAATATCATTAAAAACTACTTTATGAGAATTGTTATTATGAAGTAGTTTATTTATTTTTCTGGTTTTATCTAGCAGTTGAACACTCATTTTTCCCTCCGTATCTCCTATTATACAAAAATTCCACTATTGTTTTTATTTTAACATATTAATTAGATAAAATCCATTAATCTCTTAAAATAAACTGGAATTAAATCCATTTTTTATTGTCGTCCGAAACAATTCAGACTATTTATTGCAAAAGTAAACCAGGCGCAGCTTTTGGGCTGCCCGCTTTTTGCATTAACGGACTTTTTGGCTGCGCCCGCTTTATAAATTGGCACACTTTTTGGCTGCCACTTTAATTACAAAAAACGGCTTTCACACAATAATTGCTTTATTTATCCTGCAAAAGCCGTTTTCTATGATTATTTATTTTTTCTTTGATCGTTTCGTGAAACTGGCGCTCTGCTTTGCGCCTCCTTAAACGCTCCTTTTTCAGGCTATAAGTTTGTCACATAGCCACAGTCTTTGTTGGAGCAGACGAGTTTTTTCCCTTTTTCTACCATATAGCTGCCGCATTCCGGACAATGTTCTTTTGATGGTTTTTGCCAACTGACAAATTCACAGTCCGGATGGTTAATACATCCGTAGAATTTTCTTCCTTTTTTGGTTTTCTTAAGGACAACGTCTCCCTGGCAAAGAGGACATGGAACTCCGATTTTTTCGAAGTGAGGTTTCGTGTTTCTGCACTCCGGAAAACCGGGACAAGCCAGGAACTTTCCGTGAGGACCATATTTAACTACCATGTTGCGCCCGCATTCTTCACAGATCACATCCGTCACTTCGTCCGCGATCTCTATCTTTTTCATTTCCTCTTCTGCCTGATTCACGGCATCCATGAAGTCCGGATAGAAGTTTCGGATAATGGTTTTCCATTTTACCTTTCCCTCTTCTACTCCATCCAGCAAAGATTCCATGTTAGCGGTAAAATTAACATCCACAATGGCGGGAAAGCCTTTTTCCATGAGATCATTTACCGCTTCTCCCAATTCGGTAAGATATAGATTTTTCTTTTCTTTTACGATGTATCTTCTCGCCAAAAGAGTAGAGATCGTTGGGGCGTAGGTACTTGGCCTTCCAATTCCCAGCTCTTCCAGATTCTTCACCAAAGAAGCTTCCGTAAAATGCGGCTGTGGCTGTGTAAAGTGCTGTTCCGGAACAATCTGTTCCAGCTGCAGTTTTGTATCTTTGTCTAATTTCTTTAAAAGAAGATTCGTCTGACTTTTTTCATCATCAAAGGTGTGGAAGACGGTCATAAATCCCTGGAACTTCGTCGCTGCCGTTGAAACGCTGAAACGGTAATCTCCAGCGCCGATATGGATTGATATGGTTTCATAGACTGCTTCTGACATACGGCTGGAAAGGAATCTTACCCAAATCATCTGGTAAAGCCGGAACAAATCCCTGGAGAGCTGTTCCTTCACTTCGGCAGGCGCTAATGTGACATCCGTAGGACGGATTGCCTCATGCGCATCCTGAACCTTTCCATTGGTTTTCTTTTTTTCTGCGCCGGCTCCGACATATTCCTCGCCGTAATTTTTTTCAATGTATGCACGGGCGTTTGATGCCGCTTCTTCTGAAATTCTTGTGGAGTCTGTTCTTAAATAGGTGATAAGACCGATGGTCCCTCTTCCTTTAATCTGCACTCCCTCATATAATTCCTGTGCCAGACGCATTGTTTTTTGAGGAGCCATGTTTAATTTTTTGGAGGCTTCCTGCTGTAATGTACTTGTTGTAAATGGAAGAGGTGGTTTTCTGTGTCTTTGTCCTTTTTTTATCTCAAGGATCTCAAAGTGTTCCTTTTCCAATTCTTTTACGATTTGATCGACTTCTTCCCGGAAACGTAAACACATCTTCCCGTCTTTATTTCCAATGAAAGCGGCCTCCAAAGGCTTTTTGGATCCAGGGATCCCCAGATCTGCCTTGATCGACCAATATTCTTCCGGAATAAATTCATTAATTTCTTTTTCCCGGTCACAGATAATCTTAAGAGCTACAGACTGCACTCTGCCGGCGCTTAGACCTCTTTTGATCTTTGACCAGAGGATCGGACTGATCTTATAGCCAACTACGCGGTCTAAGATACGCCTCGCCTGCTGCGCATCCACAAGATCCATATCAATATCCCGGGAATTTTTTATGGAATTTTTCACCGCTTCTTTTGTAATCTCATTGAAAGTAATTCTCTGACATGGTTTTTCGCTTAGCTTTAAGGCAAAATATAAATGCCAGGAAATCGCTTCTCCTTCGCGGTCCGGGTCCGTAGCGAGGTAAACTTTTTTCGCCTTCTTCACTTCTTTGCGAAGCTGAGCAAGGATCTCACCCTTACCGCGAATGGTGATATACTTCGGTTCAAAATCATTCTCCTCATCAATTCCAAGTGTACTTTTCGGCAAATCCCTCACGTGTCCGTTGGAAGCGACTACTTTATAGGATTTTCCTAAAAACTTTTGAATTGTTTTGGCTTTTGCCGGAGATTCGACAATCACCAGATTAGTAGCCATATTTTATAAACTCTCCTATCTTAAAATTTCTTATCCAGAAACAGTTTACAATAATACACCATTTTTAGAATCATATCAAGGAAAAAATTTCTTCGTTCACAAAATCTTAACGAACCACTGGTGCCCTTCCTGACGAACTAACTGTTTCATTTCCATATTTAATAATATACGCAGTAATTGAGAAAAGTCCGTTTCCACATATTGTTTGATCTCATTGGGCGACTTTGGTACGGATACATCCAATAGGGAATATATCTGCCTTTCTAAGTCATTTTCAAAATCAGGCTGTGATTTATGATCTTTTTCTTGTGTACTGCGCTGCAAATGATATTGCGTGATAAAGTCTTCAATGATCTCCCCGGGATCCAAAATAAGCCTTGCTCCCTCTGCAATGATACCGTTGCAGCCTCTGCTTAAAGGGTCGGTAACTCTGCCCGGAACTGCGTAAACTTCTTTTCCCTGTTCCAAGGCAAGATCGGCCGTAATCAAGGAACCGCTCCTCTCCCCCGCCTCCACAACCAAAGTTCCGGCGGAGATCCCGCTGATGATTCGATTTCTAACCGGGAAATATCCCGGCAGATTGGGGATTCCTAAGTTGTATTCAGACAAAACGCCTCCCCTTTCGTACATCTCATAATACAAATTAAAATTATCCTTTGGATAAATACTATCTATGCCTCCACCCAGCACACCTAAGGTATATTGATCGTTATACAGGGCGTTATGATGGGCTATCGTATCAATTCCGCAGGCCAGACCGCTCACAATGCCGATTCCTGCCCTGGAAAGCTTTTTTACAAAATAAGAAGCCACAGACTTTCCGTAGGATGTGGGTGTTCTCGATCCCACTACCGCAAGCAAAGGATAAGACGGCTCAGGCAGCCTTCCTTTTAAATATAAACCATGAGGAAATAAAGGAATATATTTTAATCTTTGGGGATAGTCATCATCTTCCACAGATAAAAAGCGGATCCCCTGCCGCAGTAATCTGTCGTAGGAAGACTGTATTCTCTTTCTATCCTTTGACTTTTTAAAGGAGTGATATTGTTTCTGTGTTAAATACGCCCCGATCTCTGACTCCGGAAGGTCCCAGATTACCCCGGGATGGCCAAAGACGTCTAATAGTTGATGCCTTGTTTTTAGTCCCACGCCGTAAATATTAACGAACCAATACCACAATAAGGAGTTTTCCATCAAACCATCCTCCAAAAACATCATACTTTCTTCCAGAA
>CAZKQV010000052.1:8289-11098 GCA_964555015.1 uncultured Eubacterium sp.
ATCATACTTTCTTCCAGAAACATCGTATTATTTTCCAGAAGCATAACATTTTTTTCCAAAAAATCTTTATGATGACGTCCGAAACTGCATTGCTTCCTCAAGATGCCGCTGCAATATGATTTCTTCTTCCTCCAGATCGGCAATGGTTCTGGCGACCTTGATCACCTTATAATATGAACGTCCGGAGAGCTGAAAAACCTGGAACGCCTTTTCCATAAAGGCATTGCCCTGCCGGTCCAGCCTGCAATATTTTTTTATCTGCTTTTGGTTAAGACGTCCGTTTTGTACTTCTCCCTGCCTTGCTTTGCGAAACTCCCAACTTTTTTGCACTCTTTTTCTTACTTCCAGGGAGCTTTCTTCTTCCTTAGAGCTGGTAAGCTGGGAATACTTTGGCACATCACAATGGACAAACAGATCTATTCTGTCCCGGATCGGGCCGCTTAATTTATTTTGATACCGTAAAATGGAAGCTTCGTTACATCTGCACCTCTGGCGGTCGGGAAAAAATCCGCAGAAGCAGGGATTGCAGGCCGCTACCAAAATAAAGTCTGCGGGAAAAACCACTTGATGATCCTGGCGAACCAGGCGAACCTCATGCCTCTCCAAAGGTATCCGCAGCGTTTCTATCATATCTTTGTTCATCTCTGTAATCTCGTCAAGAAACAAAATTCCATGATGAGCCAAAGACACTTCGCCTGGTTTTGGATTTTTCCCTCCGCCAAACAGCCCCGCCTTCGTAACGCCCATAGAGGGCGCCCGGCAGGGCCTGATCTCGCTGAGCAATTCATCCTCTAAAAGCACTCCCCTTGCGCTTTGGATCACCGTAAGATCTAACATCTCCTGCCAGTCCATCTTAGGGAGGATCCCGGGAAGGGCCGAAGCAAGCATCGACTTTCCCGTGCCGGGAGGGCCTTTTAATAAAAGATTGTGGAAACCTGCGGCGGCAATTTCTGCGCCCCGCTTTGCAAAGGGCTGTCCCTTGATCTCTGAAAAATCCACGGAAGTTACGGCGTTCTTTTTACAATGTAAAAGACGGCTTCGATCCAATCGGTAAGGACTCCGATCCTTTCCCCCTAAAAAGGCGCCAAGCTCTGACAAAGTGGAAAATGCGTAAACCTCGGTTTCTTCCACCAAGGCAGCTTCTTTTTCGTTCTCCTTTGGAACGATACATCTTGTGATTCCCTTTTTCCGGGCCGCCATGACGATGGGCAGGATTCCCCGAAGGGGAAGGAGATGCCCGTCCAAAGATAATTCTCCCAATATCACAATATTCTTTACTGCGGATGATGGAATCTTCTTCAAAGAAACCAGCAGAGAGACCGCAATGGCTGCATCGAAAAATCCGCCGCACTTTCTGATATCTGCCGGGGCAATGTTTACCGCTATTCTTTTTGCCGGCAGAGAAAAACCACTGTTTTTCATGGCCGTCTTTACTCTTTCTTTGGCCTCCCTCACCTCGGCGGATAAGGAGCCGATCATGTGAAATAAAGGAAGGCCATCGCCGATATCCGCCTGAATGGATACCACAAACCCATGAATCCCCAGCAACATTCCGCTGTTAACTTCCCCAACCATCTTCTCTATTTTAACCCCTTTTACATTTTTTTACATTTTAGTTCTGTTTTATGGAATTGTCAAGGCTCGTTTTATATTTTTTTACTTTTTTTCTAATATTTTCTATTATAGAATGTTGATTGGATCATCCATTTCTTCTCAGTCTTCTCCTTTATTCGCTGCGGTTAAATTTTCTTATAGTGTTCCATAGGAAAAGGAGCCATCGGCAGTTAATGCGCTTTCAGGGCGTTTACTGCGAAGACTCCTTCTTGTGCTGCACTGATATTGTGATAATTGATATGTTGTGATAATTGATATGTTGTGATGACTGATATTTTGTAAACTAATATGTTGTAAACTGATATATTGTGATCCTTATAAATTATCTGATCCGGAATCTAAGACTTTCTTTAGCTCATTCATAAAAGTATTTACGTCCTTAAACTCCCGATACACAGATGCGAACCTGACGTACGCCACCTGTTCCAATGATTTCAGGCGTTCCATAACGATCTCACCGATTCTCTCGCTTTCAATCTCCTTACATTCCAGATTGAATATTTCATTTTCTATTTCATTGACAGCCTCTTCAATCTGCTCAATGGAAATCGGGCGCTTATGGCACGCTCTTAAAATTCCTGCAAGAATTTTTCCTCTGTCATAATTTTCCCTCGTCTTATCCTTCTTTATGACAGTTAGAGGGATAATTTCGACTTTCTCATATGTGGTAAATCGTTTCCCACACTCATCGCATTTTCTTCTTCTCCGAATGGAGCGGTTATCATCAGCCGGTCTTGAATCTACTACATGAGTGTTATCAAGACCGCAAAACGGGCACTTCATATGTATTCCTCCGACTCTTTTTCTATAATTTTATTATAGCAAAGATATTGATTTTGTAAATAAATTGTTCCTCTCTGCGTAAATTCGTTGGCATAAAATTCTGGTAAAGAAATTTAAGAGCTATCCTTTTACCCTGCATTTTTTCTCATCAATGTCCACAAGAATGATGTCTACGCCAATTCGCACAATGCAGTTTACGGGAATGCAATACTCTCCTTTTTTGCCGATGCACCCACAGAAGGAATTTCCAAACGGAACATAAATCGCCTTAATACAGCAATTGGCAAAATCAATTTCAATATCTCCAACGTGCCCAAGTTTTTTCCCGTCGTTACAATTGATCACTTCACGATTACCAAGCTCCCAAAACCGAAGACCCATGTTACACCTTTTTCTTTTAAAATATGCGATT
>CAZKQV010000053.1:0-10338 GCA_964555015.1 uncultured Eubacterium sp.
GATGCAGTTGCGCAAGGAAAAGTAAATTTAAAAGGAATCGTGACGGACATTTTCGACTTGGACGACGCACAAAAAGCAATGGACTATAGCATAAGCAACAAAGCCGATATTGTAAAAGCTGTGATCCGGATCACGCAAGACTAAATCCCTTTATACGTTTTTGTCATTATCCGGGCTTACATATACTTTTATACAGTTTCGTTACTTCCCGCACTTGCAAATCCTCTATACACTTTCCTTATTTCCTGTGCTTGCAAATCCCATGTTTGCTTGTTATAATACCTGTGGATAATTAAGGAATTTAATTAAAGGGAGGAGTTTCGTTCGATGAAACTGGGTAGAAATGATAAATGCTGGTGCAAAAGCGGCAGAAAATATAAAGCTTGCCATATGGCTTTTGATGAAAAATTGACGCTGTATCAGCAGAAAGGATATGAGATCCCTTCCCACAGAATGATTAAGACGCCGGAACAGATTGAAGGGATTCGTGAGGCGGGAAAACGCAACACTATGGTTCTTGACTATATCACACCTTTTGTAAAAGAAGGCGTGAGCACACTGGAGCTTGACAACTTAATCGAAAAGTACACACGGGAAATCGATTGCATCCCGGCGTGTCTTGGCTATCAGGGATATCCAAAGAGTGTATGTATTTCTGTGGATGATGTGGTATGCCATGGGATACCAAGCGCAGATCAGATCTTAAAAAGCGGCGATATCGTCAATGTGGATTGTACGACCATATATAATGGATATTTTGGCGACGCTTCCAGAATGTTTTGCATCGGTGAGGTGTCCGAGGAAAAGAAAAGACTGGTACGCGTGACCAAGGAATGCCTGGATCTGGCTCTTGCAGCGACAAAGCCGTGGGGAACCATGGGCGATATGGGATATGCCTGCAACAAGCACGCCGTAGATAACGGATATACCATAGTCCGTGAAATTGGCGGGCATGGATGCGGCGTGGAGTTCCACGAAGATCCGTGGGTGAACCATATTGGCAGAAAAGGAAAAGGACTCTTGTTTGTACCGGGAATGACTTTTACCATCGAGCCTATGGTGAATATGGGAAAACCGGACGTTTTCCAGGATGCAGACGATGGCTGGACGATCTACACCGAAGACGGCAAGCCTTCGGCACAGTGGGAGTATACGATTTTAGTTACGGAAGATGAAACTGAGATTCTTTCTTATTAAGTGAGGAACATTTTTTGAATATAAGGGAAAAAACAAAAAAGACAAGTGAAGAGAATTATTACGCTTTTTTTGATGCGGAATATACCTGCTATATGAGAAATGACACTCTGTTTGATAAGAATCACAACAGCGAGGTGATCTCCGTCGGTCTGGTTATT
Organism: uncultured Eubacterium sp.; assembly: GCA_964555015.1. Lineage (GTDB taxonomy): Bacteria > Bacillota > Clostridia > Lachnospirales > Lachnospiraceae > Anaerobutyricum. Next base: position 1,356 of record CAZKQV010000053.1, read on the forward strand.
ACAGATCATAAGTTTCGTGTGAAGAAAACCTTTTATTCGGTGATCCGTCCAAAGTATAATCCTGTTCTTACCGGTTATTGTAAGTCTCTCACCGGATTAAAGCAAAGAGAGATTGACCGTGCGCCGGATTATGACACTGTATTTCAGAAAATGTTTAAGCTCTTTCAAAAATATCCCGTAAAAGAAATTTTTGTCTGGGGAAGCGATCACCATACATTGGAAGATGATATCTTAAAAAATCATACCAGCGTGGCTAAGAATCATAAGAGAATCGTTCATAAGGTGAAGGACATCACAAAGCGGGTAACGATGCAGGTATTCGGAAAGGCGATTACTGTCGGGTTGGCGGATATGAAGTATATATGCGGCAGAAAACGCGAAGTGGCTCATAATGCGCTGGAAGACGCCAAGGATCTATACTTTATATATAAAACTGTGACGGAAGGTAAATACAATAAAGAGCGGGCTGCCGCACTTTTACAGTTTGTAGAAGACCGGGACTGTTATCATCGGTATCGCCGGTTTAAATTATCCCACCGAAAAGAGGAAATGCGCCAGATCACGCACTCCCCAAAAGAGAAGGCATTGTTCCAGGAATGTACGAAATCTTATATTGAAGAACTGAAAAAATTTTCTAAAGCCGGAGAAAAAACCGCTCCTCAGATTGCCGCTCTTTGCGACGATCTAAGAGTGATCGCGGACATGGAGGCAAAGGATTATCCGGAACTGGATTAATCCATAGATCAGATAATTACAGATAGGGAGAAAGAATATGGCCAAAATTACAGTTCATTTTATCCGGCATGGATTGACCAGGGGCAATATTGCAGGGAGATTCATCGGATGGACAGATATATTGCTTACGGAAAAAGGAAGAGAGGAACTTAAGCGCTTAAAAGAAGAATTTGAGTATCCCAAAGTGGATCAGGTATTTTCCAGCCCAATGGTTCGGACAAGGGAAACAGCGGACGTTTTTTTTCCAGAGCAGGAACCGATTCTGATTCCGGGTTTGAAAGAATTTTATTTTGGTGATCTGGAAGAAGCCGAAACCAGAGAAGTTGCCAGACAATTGATATCAAAAAATGGGTTGCCCATGAGTTGGATTGCCGGTTTCCGGGAGGCGAGAGTGTATTAGAGGCCCGCCTTCGTGTGATGGGAGCGATGACAGGAATCTTTTGCCGCTGTGAAGAAAATGGCTGGAAAGAAATCGCCGTAGTTGCCCACGGCGCCATTATCCGTACTCTCATGGAAGCGTGCCTGGAAACGACAGAGGATACGGAGGCAACCACGAAGTCCGAAAGTACGACAAAAAGTGATACGTTTTCAAATTCGAAAAAGACCGGGGATGATACTCCGCTGTTATGGTACTTGGTTCTTATGACAATTTGTGGAGGTACAGTGATTACCCTGGGTAAAAAGAAATTCGATTAATCCAGGTATTTACAAATATGATGTGTGAATAAAATGTGATTTGTGAATAAGAGATAAAAGAGAGGTCATGACTTACGAAAGTCATGGCCTCTTTTAAACATAGTATAAATTTTTGGGAGCGGCAGACCATCAGCAGCAGATTACGGATGTTTTATAAAGGTTTGCGGATGGGATGCCTTGATTAATGGGATTAGGAATTATGTTGTTTCCACTTTTCAATATAATCATGTAAGATCTGTGTAGTGCCATCAATTCCTAGCCGACTGGTGTTAATACATAAATGATAATTGCGGGAATCACCCCAGCGTACATCACTGTGGGTATTATGATAGATTTTCCGTTTCCGATTATTTTTCTTTACTGTCTTTTCCGCTTCTTCTATAGAAAGGTTTTCTTTGATGGAAGTTCTTTCGATTTTATCCTCCATATCGCCAAGAATAAAGAAGGTAACAAGGCAATCATAATCTTTTAAAACGGTTTCGGCGCACCTTCCGACAATAACAAAAGAGTCTCCGTTTTGCGCTTTTTCTCTGAGATGCTCAAACTGCATTTCCGCCAATACCTCTTCCGGAGAATTGGAAAAACCTTTAACTGTTCTGGAAAGGAAGATATTTTTGGAAGCCTCATCATACTGTTTCATTCGTTCCGTATCTATATTTTTTTCCTGTGCGATCTCGGTAAGAATATTGTTGTCGTATAATGGCAGATTATAAATTTCAGAAATCTTTTTTGCAACATCGTGCCCGCCACTTCCATATTCACGGCTAATTGCAATGATTAATTGTTCCTGTGGCATAATATACATCTCCTCTCTCTATTTTGAAAGCCAAAGGCAGCGGCATTGCAAAGGCGCAATGAACTAAGCGGCCGGCTTTCTTGTGTTGACGCTGTATAGGCAGAAGGTGAAAAAACCGCCTAAGCAGCAGGTATAAAGGTTTATTAATTAATAACAAAGTATCATATCTCAATAAGAAACGTCAAGATTAATTAAAAATTATAAGTAAATTAAATTAGTAAGTATAGTATAATTTTATAAATTCTTCTAATACTGTTTACAGGAAAAATTTACATCAGTACAGGAGGAATTTTTATGAAAAATCAATTTGAGATTGAGGATGTTCACGGTTTGGAAGTTTTGGATTCCCGGGGAAATCCTACGGTGGAAGTGACGGTCAGATTAAAATGCGGCGCCATTGGAAAGGCGATTGTTCCTTCGGGGGCTTCCACGGGAAGGTATGAGGCGGCAGAACTTAGGGATGGAGAAAAAAGGTTTGGAGGCAAGGGCGTAGAACGGGCGGTGACAAATGTAAATACCAGAATTTGTGACCGTCTAAATGGAATGTGCGCTTTGAACCAAAGAGAGATCGATCATGTGTTGATCACGGCGGACGGAACAGATAATAAAGGAAAATATGGGGCCAATGCGATTCTTGGAGTGTCTCTGGCCTGCGCAAAGGCGGCGGCAGACGGACTGGGCATACCTCTGTATCGCCATTTGGGAGGAATTAACGGAAAAGTGCTGCCTGTACCTATGATGAATGTCATCAACGGCGGAGAACACGCACAAAATTCTATCGATTTTCAGGAGTTCATGATTATGCCGGTGGGAGCAGAATCTTTTTCCGAGGGAATACAATATTGTGCGGAAGTTTATCAGAAACTAAAAGAAATTTTAAATCAAAAAGGGCTTTCTACAGGTGTTGGGGATGAAGGCGGTTTTGCGCCGGATCTGGAATCGGCAAAAGACGCCCTTGAAATTCTTTGCGAGGCAGTTTTGGAAGCAGGATATGAACCGGGAAAAGATATTGCCTTTGCCTTGGATGCGGCGGCATCAGAACTATATGATGAAAATTTAAAACAATACTATTTTCCGGGGGAAAGTAAAATGAAAAAGAAAGAAATTTACCGGAACGCGGAAGAAATGGTTCAGTATTATGAAAAACTGGCGACAGATTTTCCGATTATTTCTATCGAAGACGGTCTGGACGAAGAAGACTATGCGGGATGGAAAGTTTTGACATATCGTTTGGGGCAAAAAATCCAACTGGTGGGAGACGATTTGTTTGTCACAAACACAAAACGGTTAAAAGAAGGAATTGAAAAGGGTATTGCCAACGCAATTTTAATCAAACCAAACCAAATCGGTACTCTTTCCGAGACGATGGATGCGATTTTGATGGCCCAGAATGCCGGATACCGCACGATCATCTCTCACCGAAGCGGTGACACGGAAGATACAACGATCGCAGATCTGGCGGTGGCGATCAATGCCGGGCAAATTAAAACGGGAGCTCCCTGCCGGGCAGAAAGAACAGCAAAATATAACCAGCTTATGAGAATCGAGGAGGAACTTGGGGGAAGCGCTAAATTTTCTCTTGAATCCTGAAAAAGAGTATAGTAAAATTTAGATAATTGTTGTGAAAAAAAGAACAAAAAAAGAAAGAAAAAGTGAGAGGTACAAATGATAAAGAAAGGAGTACAAGTGATGAAAAGATGGATAACATTTTTGTTATGCTTTATCACACTTATCTCAATAGCCGGATGCGGATTATTGCAGGATGTTTCGGATAAAAAGCAGGAAAAGAAGACGATCGTTGGAAGTAAAGAAGAAAGCGAAGTGAAAGCGGGATTTATTTTTTCTTCCGACAGTGAGGATCTTGGTACGAAGGCGCGCATAGAAGGCATCCGGAAGATGCAGAAAAAAACTGGATTAAAGGACAGCCAGATCGTCATGGCGCAAAGTGTTACCGAAAGCAATTTCAGCGATACGATCCAATCTATGATTGAAGACGGCTGCGTCATTATCTTTTCCACCGACGCCGCCTTTGAGGATGAAATGATCGCTGCGGCCAAGGAACAGCCTGATGTGGAATTTTGTCAGGAGATGGGGGAAAACGCAAAGTCCAGCAAACTTTCCAATATGCATAATTATTATACCAGGATTTACGAGGCGTATTATATCAGCGGGATTGCCGCCGGAATGAAGTTAAATGATATGCTAAACGAGGGAGACGCTTCTTTGGATAGCTGTGCCGTTGGGTTTGTGGCGTCGGAAGAATCTGCTCAAACGATAAGCTGCTATTCCGCATTTTATATCGGGGTGCGCCAGATGAACTCTCAGGTGGGGATGAAAGTACGTTACGTCGGCGAATCCGGAGATGTGGATAAGGATAAAGAAGCGGCCAACCAGCTTGTGGCCCAGGGAGTGCCCATGATGGCTTCCTTTACTTCCACAAACGGCGTGGCGTCTGTTTGCGCCGGACATAACATCCCGGTGATAGGCAGTGAAGAAAACGTGATCAGTGCAGCACCGGACGATGCGATCACCTCGGCGGTCACAGACTGGAGCGTCTACTATATTTATGCAGTTAATGCGTGTCTGAAGGGAGAAGAGATCGAGACGGATTGGTGCGAAGGCTATAAAGAAGGCGCAGTGGGCATCAGCCAGCTTAATGACAATAATCTTGTGGATGGCACGTTAGATCAGATTGCCAGTGCGGAGAGCGATCTGTGCAGCGGAAAAACAAAAATATTTGACACAGCGAATTTTACAGTTGAGGGAGAATCAATAGAAGAAGCCGTTAACCACAGTAAATATAAATCCTATGCCGGATTTGTGTCCGAAGGAGAGTTTCATGAGTCCGAGAGAAGCAGCGCTCCTGCCTTCGATCTGATGATCGATGGAATCGAGATTTCAGAAGAAGATTATGTTTCCATGCAGCAGGAGGCGTTGGAAGAAGCGCAGGAAGACGAATAAAATATACATTATATGGAAATTTTATCAAAAGATAAGGCAAGATGCTGTAAAAAATACTTGTTATTTACCCGATAATATGATAGTATAGATTCAATCGTGTTTTTCGGGTAGGAGGTGTGATTTGATGAGAACAGCAGTGACAATTATATTTATAATCGTTTGTCTCGCATTGATAGCGGTTGTGTTAATGCAGGAAGGGAAGTCAGCCGGACTTGGTTCATTAAGCGGTCAGGTTGATAGTTATGTCAGAAAGAATCATGGTCGAACAAGGGAAGGTAAGCTGGAGAGAATAACAGTGGTTCTCGGCGTCCTTTTCTTTGCCTTAGCTATCGGATTATGTCTGAAGTATTTCCAATAGATACATTGCCGTCTCAGGAATGAGACGGCTTTTTTTCATGATATAGGAAAACTTTCACTTGTCTATGTCACGAAAAGCGCTTCGTGCAGCGGATGGCGCGTTTATTATAATAGAAGGGCTTTATATGGATAATAAAGTAATATTTAATCAAAGAAAAGAAATGATCCGGAATATGATTTATGATCAAAATTATATTCCGATGAAGATAAAAGAAATGGCATATCTCATGGGAGTTCCCCATGAAGATCGGGGAGAATTAAAAGCAGTGCTGGACGCCCTGGTTTTGGAAGGAAGCGTAGAGTGTACGAAAAAAGGAAAGTATATCAAATCAGAAAATAAAAATCTTACAGGTACTTTTGTGGGAAATGCCAGAGGGTTTGGATTTGTTGAGGTGGAAGGCCAATCAGAAGATATTTTTATTCCGGCCGCCTACGTCAATGGTGCTTTTCACCATGATATTGTCCGGGTAAAGGTTTCCCCTTCAAAAAATAAAGAGGGAAGAAGACAGGAAGGCATGATCCTCAAAATCCTCCAAAGGGGAACAAAAACCCTGGTGGGAACTTTTCAAAAAAATAAAAGTTTTGGATTTGTAGTTCCGGATGACGATCATTTTGGCAAGGATATTTTCATCAGCAAAAAGCATACCAATGATGCGGAGGATGGAGATAAAGTTACCGTTAAGATTCTGGAGTACGGCTCGGAAAAGAAAAAACCGGAGGGGGAAGTTTTAGAAATTTTAGGACAGGCCGATGATCCGGCTACGGACGTGACAGCCGTGATAAAGGGCTACGGAATCGAGGAAGAATTTCCGAAAAAGGTGATCAGGGAGGCAAAAAATATTTCCCAGATCATTCCGCCGGAAGAAGTTGTCGGCAGGAAGGATTATAGAAATCTTTTAACTGTGACAATTGACGGAGAGGACGCCAGAGATTTAGACGATGCAATTTCCATCGAAAAAAGAGGAAAAGGATATCGGCTTTTCGTTCATATCGCAGACGTTGCCCATTATGTTACGGAAAACTCTCCTTTAGATGCGGAAGCCAAAGAGAGAGGGACCAGCGTTTATCTGGCCGATCGGGTCATCCCCATGCTTCCTCGGGAGCTTTCCAACGGAATCTGTTCTCTCAACGAAGGAGAGGACCGTTTAACTTTAACCTGTGTGATGGATTTTGACGAAAAGGGGAACGTGGCAGATCACCAGATCACAGAAAGTATCATTTTTGTAGATCAGAGAATGAGTTATACAGGAGTGACGGCCATACTTTCCGGGGAGGAGCATCGGGAAGGGAAAAGAGAGGACATTCGCTCCATGTGCTTTTTGATGAGGGAAGCCGCCGGAGTTTTAAAACAAAAAAGAAAAATTCGCGGCGCCATTGACTTTGATTTTCCGGAGTCTAAAATTGTCCTGGATGAAAAAGGATACCCAAAAGAGATATATCCTTATGAACGAAATGTGGCGACAGATATCATCGAGGACTTTATGCTCCTTGCCAACGAAACAGTTGCCGAAGATTTCTTTTGGCAGGAAGTTCCCTTTTTATACCGGGTTCATGAAACTCCCGAATCAAAAAAAATCAAGCAACTGGAAGCATTCATCAAAAATTTTGGTTACTACATGAAAACCGGAAGAGAGCAGTTCCATCCAAAAGAAGTACAAAAACTATTATTCTCTCTGGAAGGAGAGCCGGAAGAGGCGCTGATCAGCCGTCTGGTTTTACGATCCATGCAAAGAGCGAAGTATTCTGTGTTAAATATCGGACATTTCGGACTTTCCACCCAGTATTATACCCATTTTACTTCACCGATCCGAAGATATCCGGATTTACAAATTCACAGGATCATAAAGGAAGGTCTGCACGGCAAATTAAGACAAAAAAGACTGGAACATTATGATACAATACTTCCATTGGTGGCGGAGCACAGCTCAAAAATGGAAAGAAGGGCCCAGGATGCGGAGAGAGATGTGGAGAAGATCAAAAAGGTGGAATATATGCAAAGGCATATCGGAGAAACCTATCAAGGAGTCATATCCGGCGTGACCTCCTGGGGATTCTTTGTGGAGCTCAATAACACAGTGGAGGGATTGGTGTCAATTTATAGTCTGGAAGATGATGATTATTCTTTTCGGGAAGAGGAATATATGCTGATCGGCCGCGAATCAGGAAGAACCTTCCGGATCGGACAAAAAGCAGAAATTGTTGTGGCAGACGCCAGCAAAAAAAATAAAACCATCGATTTTATTTTAAAGGAGTTTGTACAATCAAAATCAAAACAAGGGGAAATGAGGATAATATGGCAAAGTCAGAAGGATTTAAGTTAATTGCAAATAATAAAAAAGCATATCACGATTATTTTATTGATGAAAAATTCGAAGCAGGAATCGCGCTCCACGGGACGGAAGTAAAATCGCTGCGTATGGGAAAATGCAGCATCAAAGAAGCCTTTGTCGGGATCAAAGATGGGGAAGTCCTCATTCACCATATGCACATCAGTCCCTACGAAAAGGGAAATATATTTAACAAGGACCCTTTGCGCACAAGAAAGCTCCTCCTTCATAAGTCTGAGATCAACAAACTTGCCGGGCAGATCAAAATGAAAGGATATACGATCATGCCCCTTCGGGTCTATCTGAAAGGCAGTCTGGTAAAAGTGGAGATCGGTCTGGCAAGAGGAAAAAAATTATATGACAAACGCCAGGATATTGCCAAAAAAGATATGCAAAGAGAGGCGCAAAGAGACTTCAAAGTAAGAAATCTGTAAAATAGTTTTCAATAGTTTTTTTGCGGCATTTTCAGGCCGGCGGTCAGGCGAAAAAGACTTTGGCAACACACAATCAAAGAAAAAGCAACAAGCAATCAAGAAAAGAGAGGCTTGACTTTTTGATTGGAATCGATATAATGGTTCCAGAAACAATATTATTATATCAGGGCTTGTACTGGTTTCGACGGGGGTTTCAACCGTGGGGCAGCCATCCGTGGTCCGGGACCACGTTAAAACTCGGAACTAAATATAAACGCTGAAGATAATTTAGCATACGCTGCCTAGTTGCAGCTGTCGGCCTTAGTTTCCCCACAGACTAAGAGTCCGGCATCGAATATGTGGGACACTCGTATTTCAAAGCTTTGCGAGATATGAAGTAATATGAAGCTACTAAAGTGCGGAGTTTGTCTTTAGACGCCGCATGGAGGGAATGTCAAAATAAAGACTATGATGGAAGATACCGTGCGCAAGAGATTTTCGGACGTGGGTTCGATTCCCACCAGGTCCATGCTCAAAAATCGCTGAAAATCCAGTAAAATCAAGGCTTAATAGTGACAAGTAACTATTTGCCGCAGAGGGCGGCGTGACTGTGTGTCACGCCGTCTTTCTGCGTCCATAGGTCGTTTCCGCAATGATAGGCTCGGAGAGCGCAGGTACTTCCACCTCGTCCACAAAGT
>CAZKQV010000054.1:0-9386 GCA_964555015.1 uncultured Eubacterium sp.
AGTTCGCCGCTGCGGAAAATCTACGATACTGAAAATGATTATGGAAAAGCTGCAAACGGAGCAAAATATTCCCGCAGACCGTATTATAAGCTGCCGCTATGATTCGATGGAATATGAGGATATGACGGCAAAGCAGATGTACGCTCACCTGAAAGAGCGGCTTTCACCTGACGGAAAAACCTATCTGTTTCTTGATGAGGTTCAGGAAATCAAAGGTTGGGAAAAGGTTGTAAATTCATTGGTATCGGATTTCAATGTGGATTTGTATGTGACAGGTTCCAACTCCCGTATGATGTCCTCGGAGATTTCTACCTACCTGACCGGGAGATATATTACTTTCCGTATCTTTACCCTGTCCTTTTCAGAATACCTGATGTTTAAGGAAAAATACGAACCGGTTGGAAATCTGAGAACAGAGCTTGCAGAGTATGTCCGCTTGGGCGGGTTTCCCGCAACGCATTTGCAGAAGTATTCGCAGGACGAAATTTATGCGATTGTCCGGGATATTTACCATTCGACCATTTTTACTGATATTGTAAAACGGAATCAGGTCAGGAAAATCGATCAGTTGGAGCGTGTTGTCAAGTACACCTTCCAAAATGTCGGCAACACTTTTTCTGCAAAGTCAATTTCTGATTATCTGAAAGCAGAACGCAGGAAATTGGATAACGAAACGGTGTACAGCTATCTTGAAAAGCTGGAAAAAGCGTATTTGCTTTACCGCTGTTCCCGGTATGATTTACAGGGCAAGGAAATCCTGAAAACACAGGAGAAGTTTTACCTTGCGGATAACGCCCTGCGATACAGCGTTCTCGGCTATAACGCCGACAGCGTTGCGGCAAGTCTTGAAAATATTGTGTATTTGGAGCTTTGCCGCAGAGGATACACCGTTCATATCGGCAAAACAAATGACGGAGAAATCGACTTTGTAGCAACGAGACAAAATGAGAAGATTTATGTTCAGGTTACGCAGGAGATAAACTCCGAAAAGACCGAAAAACGGGAATACAACCGTCTGCTTGAAATACACGACAATTATCCCAAATATGTACTCAGGGCAGATGAATTTGCAGGCGGAAACTATGAGGGCATTAAGACCATGCACATAGCGGATTTTCTGCTCAGCTCTGAATATTAAAAACAAATAACACAAAGACGCCCGCCTTAATCAGGCGAGCGTTTTTATAATTAATATTATTTACTGCAAATTCGAATATCCCATCAGCGCCTGGTCTACTTCCCTTGCACAGTCGCGGCCTTCCCGGATTGCCCAGACAACTAAGGACTGCCCTCTTCGCACGTCGCCGGCGGCGAAAACATTCTCCACACTTGTCTGATGACTGTCGCCGTCTGTTTTGATGTTGCTGCGCTCGTTGGTATCCACGCCAAAGGCTTTGGTAAGGTACGGCTGACTTCCAAGGAAGCCCGCTGCGATGAGCGCCAGATCTACCGGGACTTCATACTCGCTTCCTTCCACTTCCTTCATAAGCTGTCTTCCGGTCTTTGGATCCGGCTCAAAGGCAAGTTTCACAAGCTTTGCTTTGCATACCTCTCCTTTTTCATTGGCGATAAATTCCTTCACTGTGGTCTGATAAACCCGAGGGTCGTGTCCAAATACGGCGATGGCTTCTTCCTGGCCGTAATCGGTCTTGCACACCCTTGGCCATTCCGGCCATGGGTTATCCGGGGTTCTCTCATCCGGAAGCTTTGGCATCATTTCAAGCTGGATTAAACTTTTGCATCCTAAACGAATGGAAGTGCCCACGCAGTCATTTCCCGTATCTCCGCCTCCGATAACCATGACGTTTTTATCTTTGGCATCAATATATTTTTTGTCGTTTAAGTTGGAGTCTAAAAGACTCTTAGTTACGGATTTTAAGTAATCCACCGCAAAATAAATTCCTTTGCTTTTTCTGCCCGGAGCTTTGATGTCCCTTGGATTAGAAGCGCCGCAGCAAAGAACCACTGCGTCATACTGCTTCTTTAAATCTTTTGCTTTCACATCCAAACCCACATTTACTCCCAGTTTAAACCTAACGCCTTCTTCTTCCAGAATCGCCACCTTTCGCTCGATGACCTGTTTTTCCAATTTCATGTTAGGGATCCCATACATGAGCAGACCGCCGGGACGGTCGGAGCGCTCGTAGACCGTCACGCTGTGTCCTCGTCTGTTAAGATAGAGCGCCGCAGAAAGTCCGGCAGGACCGGAGCCGATGATCGCAACCTTTTTCCCGGTTCGCACTGTCGGCGGTTTCGCCTTGGCAAGTCCTGTTTCATAGGCTCTCTCTATGATGCTCAATTCTTTTTCTTTAATGTTGATCGGCGCGCCGTTTAAGTTGCAAGTACAGCCAACCTCACACGGATGCGGGCAGACGCGGCCGGTAAATTCCGGAAACGGATTTGTTTTTCTCAAACGGTAATACGCTTCATCCCAGTTTCCTCTGCACGACGCATCGTTCCATTCCGGAATCAGATTATTTAAAGGACATCCTGTGACCATCCCTTTGATCAGTATTCCCGACTGGCAAAACGGCACGCCGCAGTCCATACATCTTGCTCCCTGAATCTCCTGTTCTTTTCTGGACAGGGGAGTATGAAATTCATTAAAATGTTTGATTCTTTCTAATGGTGATTCCCCAACGCTTTCTTTACGTTCATATTCTAAAAATCCAGTAGGTTTTCCCATTGCGTTCTCCTCCTATCCTCTCTTAATTGCATAAAATGCTTCGATCTGCGCCTGCTCATAACTTAATCCTCTTCCTTCCATTTCGGAGATTTTCTGGAGGATTTTCTTATAATCATGAGGAATGATCTTTTTAAACTTCGGCAGATACTCGCTAAAGTTGTTCAGGATCTCTTTTCCTTTTTTGGAATTTGTATATGCCACATGGGAGGTAATCATATCTTTGATTTCCATAACGTCATATTTTGACACTACCGGTTCCGAGGAAACCATTTCTTTGTTAATGCGTAAGTATAAATCGCTGTCCTCATCCAACACGTATGCAACGCCGCCGCTCATACCTGCCGCAAAGTTTTTACCGGTTTTTCCGATGATCAAAACCTTTCCTCCGGTCATATACTCACAGCCGTGATCTCCCACGCCCTCTACTACCGCAGTGGCGCCGGAATTACGCACGCAGAACCGTTCTCCCGCCATACCATTGATGTATGCCTGGCCGCTGGTCGCACCGTAGAGACAAACATTCCCGACGATGATATTTTCGTCTTCCTTATAGGTGATACCCTTTGGAGGATAAACAATTAATTTACCGCCGGACAATCCTTTTCCAAAGTAATCATTACTATCTCCGGTCAATTCCAGAGTAAGTCCCTTTGGAATAAAGGCTCCGAAGCTCTGTCCTCCGGCGCCCGTACACTGTACGGTGAAGGTATCGTCTTCCAGGGTATTATGGTAACGCTTTGTGATTTCCGAGCCAAATATCGTTCCAAGAGACCGGTCCGTATTGCCCACATCGATGGAAATGCTTCTTTTTTGTTTCTTTTCCAGGGCAGTCTTAAACTTGGTCATCAGAACGGTTTCATCCAATGTTTTTTCCAGTTCAAAATTATAGACATTCTTTTTGTCATAAACGATCGGATGTTTTTTATCGACATACGGATTATTCAAGATAGCAGAAAGATCAAGATGGTACTCTTTCGCTTCCGGCCTTTCTTTCAAAAGATCGGTGCGTCCTACCAGTTCATCCACTGTTCGGACACCTAGTTTTGCCATATACTCCCGAAGTTCTTCCGCCATGAATCTCATGTAATTGATGACATATTCCGGTTTTCCCTTAAAGCGTTTTCTAAGTTCCGGATTCTGTGTCGCCACGCCGACCGGACAGGTATCTAAATTACACACTCTCATCATCACGCATCCCATGGTGATAAGCGGCCCTGTGGCAAATCCAAACTCTTCTGCGCCCAGCGCTGCGGCAATCGCCACGTCCCGTCCGCTCATCAGCTTTCCGTCCGTCTCGATGATCACTTTATTTCGAAGATCATTATGAATCAACGTCTGGTGAGTTTCTGCAAGTCCAAGCTCCCATGGAAGTCCGGCATTATAAATGGAATTACGAGGGGCGGCTCCGGTTCCTCCGTCATAGCCGGAAATCAAAATAACCTGCGCTCCCGCCTTTGCAACGCCCGCCGCAACGGTTCCGACGCCCGCTTCCGACACAAGTTTTACGGAAATTCTCGCGTCCTTGTTGGAGTTTTTCAAGTCATAAATTAACTGCGCTAAATCTTCAATACTATAAATGTCATGATGCGGCGGCGGGGAGATCAGGCCCACGCCCGGCGTCGAATGTCTGGTTTTCGCAATCCAAGGATACACTTTTCCTCCCGGCAAATGTCCGCCTTCCCCTGGTTTTGCTCCCTGCGCCATTTTAATCTGAATCTCTTTCGCACTGACAAGGTAACGGCTTGTAACGCCAAAACGTCCTGAAGCCACCTGTTTGATCGCAGAGCATTTATTTAAACCATCCGGCCCCGCGGTAAGACGATCCATGTCTTCGCCTCCCTCGCCGCTGTTTGACTTGCCATGGATCGTATTCATGGCAATGGCAAGTGTTTCATGGGCCTCTTTAGAAATCGAGCCATAACTCATGGCTCCGGTTTTGAATCGTTTCATGATCGATTCTGCGGACTCCACCTGGCTAAGAGGGATTCCCTTCGACGGATAATCAAAATCAATCAGGCCTCGAAGGCTGACCGGCGCCGTTTCTCTATTAATCATGGAAGTATATTCCTTAAACAGTTTATAATCCCCGGTCCAAGCTGCTCTTTGCAGCGTATGGATGGTAAGCGGATTATAAAGATGTTCTTCTTTTCCGCTTCGAAACTTATGGCTGCCCGCGCTGTCCAAAGAGAGATCATTATCCAGTCCCAAAATATCAAATGCCTGGGAATGGCAGGCGTCCACATCTTCTGCGATATCTTCCAGGGTAATTCCTTCCACCACACTTACAGTATTGGTAAAGTATTTATCGATAACGTCTTTGCTGATGCCAATGGCCTCAAAAATCTGTGATCCATGGTAAGACTGTAATGTGGAAATCCCCATTTTCGACGCGATCTTAACAATGCCGTGAAGAACTGCATTGTTATAGTCATTGACCGCCGCATAATAATCTTTCTTTAATAACCCGTCTTTAATCAGCTTCTTAATACTGCTATGAGCCATGTACGGATTAATGGCACAGGCGCCATAACCTAACAATGCTGCAAAATGATGTACCTCCCTCGGTTCGCCGCTTTCCAAAATAATGTGTACCGACGTACTTTTCTTGGTCTGAATCAAATGCTGATGCACTGCGGAAACTGCCAGAAGCGACGGAATCGCCACATGATTTTCATCCACGCCCCTGTCAGTGAGGATTACGATGTTGGCTCCATTCCTGTAAGCCTGATCAACTGCGATACAGGCATGATGGATCGCTTTCTCTAGAGAAGTCCCTTTATAATAGGTGATTGGAACATCCTTTGTCACAATATTATGGATCTTTGCGTGACGGATTTTCATCAGATCCGTATTTGTCAAAATCGGATTATCAATTTTTAACACATGGCAATTTTCTGCTTTTTCTTCTAAAATATTGCCTTCATCACCGATATAGATTGCCGTGGAAGTAACGATCTCCTCCCGGATCGCGTCAATCGGCGGATTGGTAACCTGGGCAAATAATTGTTTAAAATAGTTAAATAACGGCTGATGTCTCCTGGATAATACCGCCAAAGGAGAATCCGTTCCCATAGCGGCGATGGCCTCGCTTCCATTTAACGCCATAGGTAAAATAGAAGTTTTGACATCCTCGTAAGTGAATCCGAAGGCCTTCATCAAACGGCTGTTTTCACTGTATTCATACTCCACAACCGCCTCATTTGGAATCTTAAGGTCCTTTAAAAAGACCAGATTGTTGGAAAGCCATTCTCCATAAGGCTGTTTTTTCACATAGGAATCTTTCAAAATCTCATCGTCAATAAGCTTGCCGTGAACGGTATCCACAAGGAGCATTTTTCCCGGATGCAGCCGTTCCTTTTTTACTATATGAGTCGGGTCAAATTCCAGCACGCCCACTTCGGATGACAGGATCATTTGATCGTCATCTGTGATATAGTACCGGGACGGACGAAGGCCATTACGGTCAAGAACGGCTCCCATATAATCTCCGTCCGTAAATAGAATGGAAGCGGGGCCATCCCACGGTTCCATCATCGTCGCATAATACTGGTAGAAATCTCTCTTTTCCCTGCTCATGCTTTCATTATTCTGCCAAGGCTCCGGAATCGTGATCATGATGGCAAGCGGAAGAGGCATCCCGCTCATCACAAGAAACTCCAGAGTATTATCAAGCCGGGCAGAGTCGGAACCGTTTGGATCCACGATCGGAGTAAGCTTGATCATTTCATCCTTTAAATATTCCGATTCCATTTTTTCCTCACGGGCGAGCATCTTATCCGCATTACCCCGAATGGTGTTGATCTCACCGTTATGTACAATATAACGGTATGGGTGCGCCTTTTCCCAACTTGGAGTCGTGTTCGTGGAAAAACGGGAATGAACCATGGCAATGGCAGATTCATAATCCGGATCCTGCAAATCGTTATAGAACAACCGCAGCTGTCCCACCAAGAACATTCCTTTATATACGATCGTCCGGCTGCTTAAAGATACCACATAGGTAGATTCATTGGACTGTTCAAATACCTTTCTTACAATATAAAGCTTCCGGTCAAAGTCAAGCCCTCTGGCAACGTCAAACGGTCTCTTCACAAAAGCCTGCATAATACAAGGCATACAGTCAAGCGCCTTTTTTCCCAGCACATCGGGGCTTACCGGAACCTCTCTCCATCCAAGGAAATTAAGTCCCTCTTTTTCTACGATGATCTCGAACATCTTTTTGGCGCGGTTTTTTTGCAGCTCATCCTGCGGCATAAAAAACATACCGACTCCATAATCCCTTTCTTTTCCAATAAAAATACCGAGAGTATCACAGGCTTTTTTAAAGAACTTGTGCGAAATCTGTACAAGGATTCCTACACCATCACCTGTCTCACCCTCGGCGTCTTTGCCGGCTCTATGTTCCAAATTTTCTACAATCTTTAACGCATTGGACACTGTAGTATGAGTTTTTCTTCCTTTGATGTCCACCACCGCTCCAATACCGCAGTTATCATGTTCAAAATGCGGATCGTAAAGACCCTGTTTACCAATTTTTTGAACCATGGTCTCATCCTTTCTTCTTAATCATATCTCATCATATCTCTTTTTCATCTTCTTTCAGGATATGATTATATGAATCTGTTTTTATTTTGATTTCAAAATATTAAAATACTTCAAAACCGTTTGTCTTTAAAATATTACTACACTTTTATCTCTTTGTAAACACAAACATTTTAATAAATTATCAGAAAATCAGAAATTTAATTTAATCAATCCTATTTTTTCAGATATTTTTCTTCATAATCCTTATATTTTTTACCTTTAATCCGTATTTAATGAGAAAATACAGCACTGATTTATCAATAAAAAAACCGGAAAATTTATTTTTCTTTCTTATACGCATGATAAAATAGGATTTTTTAAAATATTAATACAATTTAAAAACGAATTTTATTATATTTATTATTTCATATTTCTCCAAAAACAGCTCTCCACCATTCAGCATTCCAGTTTATAAGCGAAATTCCTTAATCAACGTCCTCATTATCGTTCATATTAGTTATTTACGATTTAGTAAAGTATAAACAACTAAAGTATACTTGACTAAAAAATAATAAAGTAGTATATTATAAACAAAAACGGAGGTGAACTATGTTTATTGGAAGAGAACGAGAGCTAACTTCCCTAAACCGATTATATACATCAGATCAATTTGAATTTGTAGTCATTTACGGACGGCGCCGGGTGGGGAAAACTGCACTGATTAATCAATTTATAAAAGGAAAAAGATCAATTTATTTCATGGGCGTAGAAAGTAATGCGAAGCAAAATCTGGAGAATTTCAGTAAAAACATCATGGAGTTTGGTACAGGAATCCGGATGGAGACGTCTTTTGTTTCATTTCAAGCCGCATTGGAATATGTTTTTACTTTGTCTAGGACAGAGCGTTTGATCTTAGCAATCGATGAATATCCTTATGTGGCCCGTTCTTCCGAAAGCCTTGCTTCGACTCTGCAGCTTTTGATCGACAAATATAAAGACCAATCAAAGTTGATGCTGATCTTATGCGGTTCATCCATGTCTTATATGGAAGACCATGTTTTGGCATACAAAGCTCCCCTTTACGGCAGAAGAACGGCGCAAATGAAAATATTACCTTTTGATTTTTCAGATACCTGCCGGTATTTTAAAAGTTTTTCTGATCAAGACAAAGCTTTCATTTACGGCATCTGGGGGGGAACCCCTCAATATCTGGCACAAATGAACGACCAGATGAGTATTGCAGATAATATAAAAAACACTTTTCTAAATCCAACCTCTTCCCTTTTTGAAGAACCGGAAAATCTTTTAAAACAAGAAGTACGGGAACCGGCGCTTTATAACGCCATCATTACGGCAATCGCCACAGGCGCTTCCCGCATGGCTGAAATTTCCACCAAAATCGGAGAGAATACCAGTGTTTGTACCTCTTACCTTAAAAATCTCATATCACTTGGTCTGATTCAAAAAGAAACTCCTTACGGAGAAAAATCATCCAGAAAATCCATTTATTCCATTGCCGACAATATGTTTCGGTTTTGGTATCGCTTCGTACCGGAGAATAACTCCATCATCGCCAGGGGCGCTTCTGATCTGGCATATAAAAGAATCGAACCGTATCTGTCCGATTATATGGGAAAAGTATTCGAAGAAATATGTATGCAATATCTCTGGAAACTATTATTGACCGGAAACTGCCCCATGGCATTTAAAGATTTGGGGCGGTGGTGGGGAACCGATCCCTCCACCCGCGGCCAGACAGAAATTGATATTATGGGAGAGCAGGATAAAACCACCGCTTTATTTGGAGAATGTAAATGGACTAACGAGAAAGCAGATACCGAGGTATTGGAAAAACTCATACAAAGAAGTCAGCTATTTCATTATTCCGAAGTTCACCTTTATTTATTCTCAAAATCGGGATTCTCCCAGGGCTGCATAGAAAGAGCGGCTAAGATGAAAAATGTAAATCTTGTAACATATGATGATATTATAAAACTGCTGTGCAAGCCGCAGGATTGTTAACAGACAAAAAAGAATCCTACTTCTCAAAATTTCTTATAAGAGGATAGACTTTTTTTAACTTGTTTCATATCCTTCCTCCTTTGCAACTTGTTAATATATGATTTACTGTTATTTATATTTTAACATATCACAATTAATATGTGTTGCCTATTAC
>CAZKQV010000055.1:0-8660 GCA_964555015.1 uncultured Eubacterium sp.
TACAACATACCCGGCCATCACCGGCAAAGAAGCTTTAAAAGAATAAAAAATCGTGTTTTTTTTCATATACATTTCCTCAAATAAATTTTTATCGCCGCTGTCGTTTCACTGTGCCGTAAAATGTGAAAGCCGCTGTCCGAGGCTTTCACAAAAAATCTTACCATATTTTTAAGGTGATTTCTACTGGAACGAGGGGAGAATTACTACCAAAGAAGCAATGTGTAAATGTTTCATATTTTAATGGCTGTCTGCATAAATGTTATACATCAGGCCTGTAAAATAGCTTTGATAAAAAAGTTTTTACAAAATAATAAACACCGGCTTAAAAATATATTGTCAATATGATATTTATCTGGTAAACTTTTGATTATAAAAAGGGAGTAGCTTGCATATTGTAATATGTTTACATATCGTCAGTACGATTGTTCCTAATCCGGTATGTAACGAAGTAGCGAGACTTTTGTTGCCAGAGAAATGGTTTAAGGATCTTTGATCTTTAAACGGTTAAGTTAGTGCAGCAAAGGGGCTCGCTTTTTTGCGCACGGAAAGGACGAAGATATGGAGATTTTGTTACAGGTTATTTTAATTGCGGCAGGGTTTTATCTGCTCATGAGGGGCGCGGACTGGTTTGTGGACGGAGCTGCAGGGATTGCCGGAAGGCTTGGAGTTTCACAGTTAGTAATCGGTCTTACGATTGTTGCCATGGGAACGAGTGCGCCGGAGGCGGCTGTGAGTATTTCGGCGGCGTTAAAAGGGAATGCGGGAATCACCGTGGGAAATATTGTGGGAAGTAATATTTTAAATATTTTGATTATTTTGGGCGTTACTTCTTTGATCGTGACGGTAAAGGTGGCAAAGTCCACGGTATTTTATGAAATCCCGTTTATGATTTTGATTACGATTTTATTATTGTTTTTAGGACATACCGGAAATGTCATCACTTTTTCGGAAGGCTGCGTTTTGGGAGGATTTTTTATTTTTTATTTGGGTTCCTTATTTTTTCGCTCAAAGCAAGAGATGGAAGCCTGTGTCAGCACTGCCATGAGCAAACCTCTGTGGCGTTTTCTGGTTTTGATCTTGGCGGGGTTGGCCCTGATCATTTTGGGAAGCAATGTCTCTGTGGAAGCGGCTTCCAGACTTGCGGTGATTTTTGGAGTGAGCGACCGTGTGATCGGTCTTACGATCGTCGCTCTTGGCACGTCCCTGCCGGAGCTTATGACTTCTGTGGCCGCCGCAAGAAAAGGGAATGCGGATATTGCGATCGGTAATATAGTTGGAAGTAATATATTTAATATTTTGTTTGTGGTAGGTCTCAGCGCGTTGATCACTCCGGTGAAATTTTCCTATCATTTTCATATTGATACGGCGATTGCAGCCATAAGCGGAATCCTGTTATTTTTGTGTGTGATTCCGAAAAAGGAGCTGAACAAAAAGGCGGGGATTATTTTTCTGGCGGGATATGCCGCTTATCTGCTTTATCTATTGTAAGAACTTGTGTAGAGCCATGGATGAAACGCACGGAAGGTATAAACAAAAATGCATAAAAACTTTAAGTTGGTCATTGACAGAAACTGAAAAAATTGATAAAATATGCTCAGTTTATGGGATAGTTTTTATGCTACTTTTATAATTGAATACATAATAGTAATTGGGATTGTTACTGGTAAAGCAGGCTAAACTTGATTCGAATTTGAATATTTGCTGATATTATATGGAATATTAGTGAATAAGACTTATTTGAATTGAGTTTTTTTTGTACTTAGGGGTTTTTTTATCAGTATCATTTTAATATCTGTTATAAAGAAAGATAAAAGTGCAAAAAACTATACCGTATACGTACTGAATAAATCAGGTAAAGGAGGAAAAGATATGGTAGGAATTCTAATTGCTACTCATGGAGATTTTGCCAACGGAATTTTGCAATCTCTTTCCATGGTTGCAGGTCAACAGGAAAATGTTGCCGGCGTAACTTTACAGCCAAGCGACGGACCGGATGACCTGAGAGCCAGAATGGAAAAGGCAATTGCTGGTTTTGAAAATCAGGATGAAGTGCTGATTCTGGTTGATCTTTGGGGCGGTACACCATTCAATCAGTCCAATAAGATCATCAGCGGGCACGAAGATAAATGGGCAATTGTTGCAGGGCTTAATCTTCCGATGCTTATTGATGCGGTATTTGCGCGTTTTACCATGGAGAGTGCTCAGGAGATCGCAGCGCAGCTTTGCACTACCGGAAGAGACGGAGTGAAAGTTTATCCGGAAACTTTGGAACCGGCGCCGGCGGCAGCAGCACAGACTTCCAATGCACCGCAGGGAGCAATTCCGGAAGGAACGGTTCTCGGAGACGGACATATTAAGTATGTTCTGGCAAGAATCGATACCCGTCTGCTTCATGGACAGGTTGCCACAGGATGGACAAAGGCTGTACAGCCGGATCGTATCATTGCTGTTTCCGACGCAGTTGCAGCGGATAATCTTCGTAAGAGAATGATCATTGAGGCAGCGCCTCCGGGAGTAAAGGCACACGTAGTTCCGATTAAGAAAATGTGTGAGGTTGCAAAAGATCCAAGATTTGGTGCAACAAAGGCAATGATCTTATTTGAGACTCCGCAGGATGCACTGCGTGCGATCAAAGGCGGAGTGGACATCAAAGAAATCAATGTGGGATCAATGGCACATTCCACCGGTAAGGTCGCTGTAAACAAAGTGTTATCCTTAGACGCAGAAGATATTAAAACCTTCGAAGAGTTAAAACAGCTCGGCATTACTTTTGATGTTCGTAAAGTTCCTTCAGATAGTAAGGATAATATGGATGAGCTGATTAAGAAGGCAAAAGCAAGTCTGTAAGATTTAAGCACATTAATTTTAATAGGAGGAATCATAATGTCTGTTGTTTCAATGATATTAGTAGTCATTGTTGCGTTCCTGGCAGGTATGGAAGGTATTCTGGATGAATTTGAATTTCATCAGCCTCTGGTAGCGTGTACATTGATCGGTTTAGTAACTGGTAATCTTGTTCCATGTGTTATTTTGGGCGGAACATTACAGATGATCGCACTTGGTTGGGCAAACATTGGTGCGGCAGTAGCACCGGATGCTGCTTTGGCATCTGTCGCTTCTGCAATTATTCTTGTTCTCGGCGGACAGGGAAGAGCCGGCGTTGATACAGCGATTGCTGTTGCTGTACCACTGGCTGTTGCTGGTCTTTTCCTTACAATGATCTGTCGTACTCTTGCAGTACCTATGGTACATTTCATGGATGCTGCAGCAGAAAAAGGTGATTTTACAGCGCTTCAGGCTTGGCATATTATTGCAATCTGTATGCAGGGACTTCGTATTGCGATTCCGGCAGCTTGTCTGCTCGTTATCCCATCCGATGTAGTAAGTGGTGTGTTAAATTCTATGCCTGCATGGCTGACAGATGGTATGTCAATCGGTGGTGGTATGGTTGTTGCCGTAGGTTATGCTCTCGTTATCAACATGATGGCAACCAATGAAGTATGGCCTTTCTTTGCAATCGGTTTTGCTTTGGCAGCAATTTCTCAATTGACTCTGATCGCTCTTGGTGCGATTGGTGTGTCCATCGCGTTAGTTTACCTTAAACTTTCCGATAATCAGGGAAGCGGAAATGGTCCTGGAAACGGAAATACAGGAGATCCGCTTGGCGATATTTTGAACGATTATTAAAAGAAGGAGGTAAGAAAATGGCTGATAAAATTACATTAACCAAAGCCGACAGAAGGTCAGTAATGATTCGTTCTACTTTCCTTCAAGGTTCATGGAACTATGAACGTATGCAGAACGGTGGCTGGGCATTTGCCATGGTTCCAGCGATTAAAAGACTGTATACGAAAAAAGAAGATCAGGTTGCTGCTTTAAAGCGTCATCTGGAATTTTTTAATACTCATCCTTATGTTGCTTCCCCAGTTCTTGGTGTTACTCTTGCTCTGGAGGAAGATAAGGCAAACGGAGCAGAGATCGATGATACTGCAATTCAGGGTGTAAAAGTAGGTATGATGGGACCTCTCGCCGGTGTCGGCGATCCGGTTTTCTGGTATACAGTACGTCCTATCTTAGGAGCGCTTGGCGCTTCCCTGGCTATGACAGGAAGTCTTCTTGGACCGATCCTTTTCTTTGTATTATGGAACGTGATCCGTCTTGGTTTTATGTGGTATACACAGGAATTTGGTTATAGAGTTGGTACGGCAATCACCGAAGACCTTTCCGGAGGACTTCTTCAGAAGGTTACAAAAGGCGCTTCTATCCTTGGTATGTTCATCTTAGGAGCGTTGGTTAACCGGTGGGTTAGCGTTAGCTTCCCGATCCCGGTATCCACAGTAGCGTTAAGTGACGGCGCTTATATTGACTGGGCGAATCTGCCTCAGGGAAGTGAAGGAGTACAGACAGCGATTAGCCAGTATGCATCCGGTATGTCCTTAACTGCGGAAAAGGTTACCACATTGCAGGATAACTTAGACAGCCTGATCCCTGGCTTTGCCGGATTATTGCTGACATTGCTTTGCTGCTGGTTATTAAAGAAAAATATATCTCCGATCATTATTATCCTTGCACTTTTTGTTATTGGTGTAGCATTACATTACATTGGTGTTATGTAATAATAAAAAATGCGGATCATACCGTTAACGCTGCTTTCTTTGGAAAGAGAGTTTGATCGGCGGAGCATATTTTTTGAAGATTCTTTGATAATTCATAGAATATTCATAGAATAAAATGATAAATTGAATTGAAAAGCACGTTTGGTTTGTGTTATAATAATTCTCGTAAGCCAAATGTGCTTTTTAAAATGCCGGGCTTTACAATTGATAGTGGGAAAATATTTGCAAGGTTGACATAAAGGGCAGAGAAGATTATAATTGGATTAACAGTTTTCTTCTCAAGCCATAGATCGGAGGTTGTATGAAATTAACAGAAACCGAAAAAGCTTTGATGGAAATCTTTTGGAGCTCTACGGTACCTCTCACAAGTGTAGAGATTGCTAACATGAATATTAAGGATACTTGGAGTAAGAATTTGATCCAGAATAACATTAGAAAGTTATTGAAAAAAGGATTGATCCAAGAATGCGGAACTGTGAAGTATAATACGCAGTATGCGAGACAGTTTGTCTCTATCGTGTCGAAGGACAAGTTTATTATCAGTGTGATCGAGGATGAGGGATATAATGCATCTTCGATGTCAAAACTATTGATGATTATGATAGAAGAGGGGAATATCCCTAAGAAGCAAGAAATCATTCCTGTTTTAGAGGACGTCATTAAGAAGCTTGAAGAGGAAAAATAATATTTAAAAAAGGATGTCATATGAAAGTGCCCTGTTCTATTTTGTGGATTTTCATATGACATCTTTTATTTTTGTATATGGAAAACTTTTTGCTTTCCTATATCATAAAAGCATTTCATGCAGTGAAGCATATTTTTTTGCTTTGCTAATATCTTGACAATAACTTTCAAAAAAGGATTGAAATAAAAAGGGTAATATGGATATAATCATGTTATAATAAAAGAAGTAATTTGCAGCAGATGGGAGTGATAAGTGAATGGTTCAATCAATTAATACAAAAGTTGACATTGTAGTGAAGGGAACATCTTTTCATGGGCTAACAACATACGGAAATATTATGGTGGGAGATCGCGCTTTTGAGTTTTATAATGATCGTAATGTGGCAGATTTTATTCAGATTCCCTGGGAAGAAGTGGATTATGTAGCTGCTTCCGTCATGATGAAAGGGAAAAGGATTCCACGGTATTCCATTTTTACCAAAACCGACGGATCTTATTCCTTTGCTTCCAGAGAACCAAAGAAAGTACTAAGAGCGATCAATCAATATATCCCTTCTGATAGAATGTTAAGATCACTGAGTGTGGTGGATGTGGTGAAGAAAAAAGTGGCGTCGATCTTTAAAAAATAGAATCGATGAACGGGAGAAACGGTATGAAAGTTGTCAGTGTGATCAATAATAATATTATTACTTCCGTGGATGAAAACCTTCGGGAAATCATTGTTACAGGAAGAGGTCTCGGTTTTAAAGTAAAAAAAGGGGAACCGGTGGACAAAAACAGAGTTGAAAAAATCTTTTGTCTAAGTTCCCGCACAAAAAATGACAAATTGCTTGACATTATTTCTAATATCCCTTTAGAACATTTAGAGGCGGCGGATCTGATCATCGAGCACGCGAAAAAGCTTCTGGGAGATAAGTTAAAAGAGACAATTTACTTGTCCCTGATCGATCATATTAGCTGCGCCATAGAACGGTTAAATGCTGATATTATGTTTACGAACCCGCTGCTTTGGGAGATTAAGTGTTATTATCCCCTGGAATTTCGGGCGGGTGTTGAGAGTATTGCGCTGCTGAAAAAGAATTACGGAATTAAGTTCCCTGTGGATGAGGCGGGATTTATCGCAATGCATTTTATCACTTCTGAGTATGAGACAAGTATGGACGTCACGATGGATATTCCAAAATTAGTTGCGCAGACCGTAAAAATCATCGAAAATTATTTCCATGGAAAAGTGGATCAGACCTCCATACATTATGAGCGGTTTATCACTCATCTTAAGTTTTTTGTGGCAAGAGTTTTGAAAAAAGAACAGATAAAAGATGAGGAAGACGATCAGCTCTTTCAGGAAATGATCCGGAACCAGTATAAGGATTGTTACCAATGCGTGCTAAAGATAAAGCAATATATGGAAAATACT
This sequence comes from uncultured Eubacterium sp., assembly GCA_964555015.1. Taxonomy (GTDB): domain Bacteria; phylum Bacillota; class Clostridia; order Lachnospirales; family Lachnospiraceae; genus Anaerobutyricum. The sequence continues at coordinate 6,718 of CAZKQV010000055.1, forward strand.
TATCATGTGAATGTTAGCGAGGAAGAGGTCGTTTACCTCACGGTACATATCCGGCGGATCACTATGGATATGAAGTAAAGGAGGAACCATGGCAGATAAATTATTTGGTTTTTTGCAAAGATTGGGTCGGTCTTTTATGCTGCCGATTGCCCTTTTGCCAATGGCCGGGATCCTCTATGGTCTTGGGACGACCTTTACCAGCGAACTTACTCTTTCAGTGTATCATTTGGATCATATTATGGGATCGGGAACGATTCCATATCTTATTTTTACCATTATAAAAAATGTAGGACAGGTAATTTTTAATAATATGGCGGTGATTTTTGCCATAGGTGTTGCCATAGGTATGTCAAAACAGGAAAAAGAGGTGGCGGCGCTGTCTTCGTTTATCGCCTATATTGTTATGAACATTACCATTAATGTTATGTTGGCGACTAAAGGGCTTATCTTTGCCGACGGAACGCTGTCTTTGGATGTGATGACCGGAGCCATCACAGAAGTCTGCGGTATTTTGTCGCTTCAAACAGGTGTGTTTGGAGGAATTATCGTCGGGCTTGGCGTGGCATTTTTACATAATCGGTTTCACACGATAGAATTTCCACAGATTTTTGCCTTTTTTGGAGGGACCAGGTTTATTCCGATTCTCTCCACGGTGACTTATACTGTTGTGGGTATTCTATTATTTTTTACCTGGCCCTATGTTCAAAAGGCCATTACGATGTGCGGTGATTTTGTGACCGGGACCGGCTACGTGGGAACGCTGTTTTTCGGTATGATGAAAAGGGCTCTCATTCCCTTTGGACTTCATCATGTGTGGTATCTTCCTTTCTGGCAGACGGCAGTGGGAGGAACGATGGAAGTGGGAGGCAGAATCTATGAAGGAGGGCAGAACATATTTTTTGCCCAGCTTGCAGATCCGGCTACGACGCATTTTAGTTCGGATGCCTGCCGCTTTTTTTCCGGAGAGACTATTTTTATGATTTTCGGACTTCCGGGAGCCGCACTGGCAATGTACCACTGCGCAAAACCAGAGAGAAAAAAACAGGCCGGGAGCCTGCTTTTGTCCGCGGCGGTCACTTCCATGCTCACCGGAATTACCGAGCCGGTGGAATTTGCCTTTATTTTCGTATCGCCTATTTTGTATATAGTACAGGTGATCCTTGCCGGTTCCTGTTATATGGTGGCGCAGATTTTTAATATTACCATCGGGCTTACCTTTTCCGGAGGGCTTCTTGATTTTTTGACCTTTGGAGTGCTGCAGGGAAATGACAGAACAAACTGGATTATGGTGATTCCCCTTGGAATTATATACTTCATTTTATATTATACGATCTTTAAGTTTTTTATTCTGAAATTTGATATAAAAACGCCGGGAAGAGACTCTTCTTTGGAAGAAAACTGGCTATTTACAAGAAAAGAGAATAAAAAGAGAGAAACCGACAAAATCCCGGATAATGAAAATATAGATGATAAGACGGGGAAAGAAAAAGCAGATAAAGATAAACCCCATGAAAAAACGCATAAAGAAAAATCAGATCATGAAAAATCAGATAAAAAAAGATTGAATCAGGAAAAGCTCAGCCAGCTTATAAAAGGGCTGGGAGGAAAAGAAAATGTGGAATATCTGGACTGTTGTGCCACAAGACTTCGATGCACCGTAAAAGATGAATCTCTGTTGAATCAGGAATGTCTGAAAAAAGCCGGACACAGCGGTATCCTTATTCGGAAGAGAAACATCCAGATGATTTTCGGCCCTCAGGTTTCGGTAATTAAAAGCCGGCTGGAACAAAAACTGAGAGAAACAGGCGAAGAAGAAACAAAAGAACCGTGGCAGGAGAAAACGAATCCTCGGTGGGAGAAAGAAGAGCCGTTGTGGGAAAAGGATAATCCGTGGCAGGAGAAAACGAATCCTCGGTGGGAGAAAGAAGAGCCGTTGTGGGAAA
>CAZKQV010000056.1:0-7615 GCA_964555015.1 uncultured Eubacterium sp.
CCACCGGCTCCACCTATTCCTCCATGTTTGATATGCTCCACGCATGGCAGGAACAGGCTGCCCGTCTGGAACAGGGGGAGATAACCAAAGAGGAATACGACCAATGGCGGTATAAATATCCCGAATTAGATACCCCAAATCACCGGAAGAAAAATGAATCCTCACAAGAGTTGAGCTACTTAATTTCAGGTGAACTTAAACAGTAAATATTGATTCAAATAACCCGTACACGGAGGAAATTATATGGACAAAATTGTTCCTGCATTTGAAACCACGCTATTTGATCCTACTTTAAGTGATGCTTGTGCAGATATGGCAGAAATGGGAATTGATTCCTTGCTTGATGAAGGTATTTTTAAAAGTATCCCTGTTGTAAGCCTGTTAGTTGGTGTCGGAAAAACAGCACAAAATATACATGATCGCAATCTGCTTAAGCAAACTATAAAATTTATAAATACATTTAATGAAAAAACTATCTCCCCTGCTAAAATCGAAAAGTATCGTAAGAAAATAAAGGATAAGCCTCAATTCGCCGAAGAAGAACTAGGACGAGTTATTATTCTTCTGAATTCTAATGTAGAAATTAAAAAATCTGAACTTCTTGCAAAGTTTTATCGTTCTTATATTAACGACGAAATTGACTGGTCAACTTTTTGTGAATTTTCAGACATTACTTCCCGACTATTCATTTCTGATTTGCAACTTTTGTATGAAATTTACTATGGAAATATATCCGATACATCACAATGTCCTGTATACAAGGCCGATAGATTAATCGCTTTGGGATTATTAGATTCTGCAATGAAATCCATGAATATCGGAAGTGTAAGTGGTAGCCAAACTCAGCGTTATATTCAAGTCAATAATCTCGGAAAACTTTTTTGCAGAATTACTTTAAATTAATCAAAAAACCTTACCGACTTTCAGCTTCAAAATGCTTGAAAATCAGTAAGGTTTTCTTATGTTATTGAAGTATTTTATTTGATGAATAATACAATAATGTTGCCAAATCGTTGCCAGCACTTAAACAAATTTGTTTGAAATCCGTATAAATACTGGCTTTTTCAATCCCATTTCATCACTCGAACTCGCAAAGTCCAATGTCTTTATATATCGTTTTTATGGTAAAAATTTAAGGATTTTGTTAAATTTTTTTTACTTTTTCACCCATTATTTTCTTTTCGAGGAACTTTTAGTACCAAAGTAGTACCAGAGGGGGATTTGTTCATTGTAGGTGTCCGGATGGCTTACGAGTAATATCACCTCTCAAAATTTCCCACCTGAAAAATATTATACGACCATTTTTCTATAAAAACAAGTGTCTGATGAGACTTAATGAAACTTAAATTTTCAAGAAGCCACCCCAAAAACCGCCATTTTTGATACATTTTCTCTTCAAAATCGCTTTTCATAAAACTTAGCGAAACTTAAATCATGCCCAATGTGGAATATACTTCATATATCTTGGAGCTGTTTCCGGATCGACTGGCTTAATCAATCCCGCTTCTACTGTATCCTTTATAATCCTTGAACTTTTTACCTTTTCATTTTCTCCCAACCCAAAAATCTCCCTGACATCTGCATTCGTTATTGTATCAAAATTCACATATGCAAAGCATGCCTGCATATAACAGGTACGAATCCGATCCTCCTTTGATGTCAGTTCAAAAGGAACCTTTGCAAAGAGAATAACTTTTGTAAATTGATTGCTTTGATTCTCAATCTTCGGAGCAAGCATTGTTCTCTTGCTCGTAGCCGCTATGATTTTATCATAGCCACTTCCTCTTTCTTCACATATTCCACACTTATGCATAAATCCGGCAATATTCTCATTTCTTGATACCGGAACAGTATCTACAATACGCTCAATGTCAATCAGTGGTGCTCCTGCATTGGAAAACTCTATTCTGTCAGAAAATATTTCCACCATCGGATTCGTTCCCCTCTGCTCTAATGCCTGATGAATCATAATATTGGCAAGCAGCTCCCGGATTGCAATCTCCGGAAAACTAAATTTATTTTTCCTTACACCATCTATGATTTCTTCCTCCTGCGGAATCACCGTCATAATATAATCTATAATATCTTCATAAGACAACACATATCCCGCACAAAACTCTTTTCCCTGACAGCATCTAACCTGGAATCATTTTTGTACCATATGACCCTGATTGTTCTTTTGGTAAGCAAATCAAATTCCCTTAAATCTTTTGCAACCATCAATGCTCCGAGATTTGTAATATTCCAATTTCCCGCATCATTTTTCTTTATAAATTTCTCATTTGTCAAATCTTCAAGGACTTTATCCCTATTTCTCGGAATCGGTAATTCCAGCTTTCCATAATACTTTGAATACTCAAGCATCATAACTACATCATCTTCCTGCAAATCAGATGCCGCTATCCTCAACTCATATAAAGTAGAATCAAAAAGTCTCCATAGCTCAGCCTCTTTATCTTTATAATCCACTAAAAGTTTCAAATTGCTGCCAACACGAATATAGGCAGTAGAGGAATATTTTGTTGGCTCAGTTTCTGCACAAGGTATCTCCATCAAAACAACCCTGACATCCTTTTCCATTTCAACTTCGTAAAACTTGAAATTGATTTTCGGATTTACCATTCTTGCCAGCCATGCCTCTAACTCCTCATTCCCCTTTTTTGATTTTCTATATTCAAACTTAGTGCCAACAATCTCATGTGTCGCATCATTGATTCCCCAAATCAAATATGCCTTTGGCCGTTCCCAAAGCGTAGCAGCATTACTTAATCCGGAAATATACTTCGCAATTCTTTCTGGATCTCTATTATTACATTTAAACTCTACCCATTCTACTTCTTCTGACAGTTTTGATAATTCCCTGACAAGACTTCGCAGATATTCTGTTGTCCGCATGATATAATCACCTGCCTTCTGTTTAACAATACTTCTATAGAACTCTATTCTAATTCCATCAAGAAACTTTCTCCCCCAAATGTCATTTCCATCAGTTCTGCCGCAATTTCCTTACTGCGCACCCGCATCAGATTATCCTCCACATCTTCCCGACCTAAAAAGTTCATGCTCCCATACCAGACGATTTCCTCATCAATCACTGCATATCTCTCGCAAAATTCTTCTGCCTGCTGAATAATAAAACCAGCCTGTCTCATTTCCTCCTGCAAAGCATGCCATACGGCAGAATCTCCAAATCCATACGCATCTGGACTCCATGTCACGATTGTTACACCCAGCCCCACCGTCTGCCTGTCTTTCAACAAACTGGTCATCCTCCGAATCTTATCCCTGCTGATAACCGGACTGGAAATCAAAATGCTTCTATTTGCACAAAACAAATCTTTCTCAAAGACAGCACGATAACTCACATAGTCATAAATCGCATTAATCTGCTCATTCTCCTCTGAAGATTCTGATTCAGTCCCCTCCCCTGCAAAATTAAAATCCTCGGCACTCGTTATAAGCTCGTAACCAATCTTTTTATACGCTTTCAGTCTTTTGGCATACATGGCATCAAACTCACGAATATGCCGGTCCACATAATCATAAATGATGACATTTTCTTTTCCTACATAATCCCTGTGCAGACGCCCCGCATATTGGTCTACAATCTGCTCTCCGGCTATTGGCGTTGCTAAGAACAATGTATCCAGACGGGGCATGTCAAACCCTTCTCCAATCAACTGGCCTGTTGCAATAAGAATGATGCTCTCATCTGCCGGAATTTCCAAAAGATTTTTTCGTATGATCTTATGTTCTTTTTTATTATTTCCCGTCATGATAAAAACATAATCTGCATATCCTTTGAGTCTTTCATGGAGCCTTTCCGATAAATCCTTATATCTGGATAATATGACTGGTGTCCTCTTCATTTTTACAGCCTTTTCCACATCTGAAATAATCAATTCTTCCCTGACAGAATTATTCCTGATAATTTCATAAGCCTCATTGATATGTTTTCGTTCCCCCGCCCCTCGTGATGCGACTGCTCTGGTAAACCTCGGATAGACCAGATGCCTGATTCCCTGCGCTGCAGTCCTTTCCTTAGATGTATAACGAAACCGGATAGGGCCTAAAAGCATCTGATTCATCTTTTCCAGTCCATCTCCCCGCTTTGGTGTTGCCGTCACCCCATACACATATTTTGCTCGGACTTCACCGAGCACCTTTATAATGGTGTCAGAAGCGGCATGATGACATTCATCCAAAATACAACAGCCATATTCTGCCAGCCTATCATGAAATTCCCCTTTTTTGCACAGGGAACCAACCATCGCAATGTCGATAATCCCCGTTGATGAATCATGTGCCCCATGAATCTTTCCGACCAGGCTTTTCCTTATCCGCATGCGGCCGGTCTTTGTCTGGTAAGTTGGCATTTCCTCGTCGATTACCAAAAACCTGTTCAACGCCTCCATCCACTGGTCAATCAGCGCAGAGGACTCCAATAATATAAGCGTATTTACTTTCTTCTTTGCAATCAAAGCACAGCATACAACTGTTTTGCCAAAAGCTGTGGCAGCATGCAGGATTCCATTATCATATCCGGATAATGCTTCTACCGCCTTTTTCTGTTCTTCCCGCAGTTCCCCTTGAAATTCCACATGAAGATCTGTCCCTGTTTGCCTTTGATCCGATATCTCATAATCGATTCCGGCTTCCCTACACTTTTCTGTTAGTGTCTCTAACAGACCTCTGGGCAGCTTGATATACCCGTCTTCATCTTCTCCCAAATAAATCCTGCTCTGTGTATCAAAATTTTCCCTTCCCATATTTCTGTTTTTATAATACTGCGGATTCGATACAACCGCCAGTTTCCTGATCTGATTCTGCAATCTTATCCTTAGATTGATTGTATCCACATAAATACATTCCGAAATCGTGAGGAATAATTTGCCTGAAACGTCGGATTTTCTATATTTTCTCCCTGCCTTCCACGGTTCTAAGCGCTCTCCATTTTCGTCAAATAGCATCTCATCCAATGGCGCCACTCCTACAACGATACTCCATTCACTAATCTTTTCATCAATCTCTTTTTTTGATAATGTCGGTATACTGAACAAATGCTGCCACTGATCCGGATAGGCATTCCAGTTCTCATCAATAAAGGCACTGTTTCCATCTTTTAATGCTTTTCCCTGTAACGGTAATGCAATTAGATTCCCCACACCACCCTCTGGCACATGATCCTGTGCCGGAAGCATCCGGTCATAATACTTAAATGATTTGAGATTGACTTCCTCCGCTCCCTTTTCAAGCAGAGCAAAACCAAACCTGCGTGCCAAGGATGCCGGAACAGGCTCCTGAAAGAAAATCCAAAGATGTGCACCTCTCCCAGATCTTGACCGTTCCACTAAGGGAGCAATACCGTTGTTCTCGCAGATCTGACGCATCGCGTCCACTTCTTCTCTCCACTCGTCATCCTCATTAGCAAAATCCCTTGTGGATGCCTCCATAGAGTGATTATCAAAATCAAAGACAAGAAACCGGCACATATTATTCTGCAGCAAAGGATAGACACCGACCACATCTGAAGTATTATATTTTATTCCTCGCAGATGCGCTAAAATGTGGCCGATTTCCAAACGGATAAAATCTTTGTGGATACATTCCTGACATTTCAATCTCTTTCCCTGCTTTTTCGGGCATATATCTTCCCATCTGTTATGGCACTGCAAAGCATATCCTGACTTCCCGGTATTTTTGCTTTCATATCGTAAAGCAAAAACATCTTGTCGTCCCCAAAAGCGTGCATAAAAATGATTTGCCATCTTCTCTGTAATGACGGGTGGATGAATGATTCTCGCACCCTGATTTGAGTCAAACGCCTCTGATTCCTGGTAAGAATTTTCAGAAACATACTCCTTCAAAGGAATGTGATTGCGTTTTAACAGTTCTTTTAATATTCGATTTTCTTCCCGCAGATCGGTAATCTGTTTTCTAAGTTCATTTATTTCTTCCATCACTTTACCTTCCAATGACCACCCCGGTCACCGCCAACTCGGTTTATTAATCCTTCTTTTTTCAATTTCTTAATCTGGTATTTCACCCCATCAATCGTAATATCTAACAAAGAAGCTATTTCCGCCTGCGTAACCTCTGGATTATTCCTCATAATCTCAACAATCCGGGTTCTCGTATTAAATGATTTTTTCTGGGTAGTTTTCTGGGTAGTTTTCTGGGTAGTTTTCTGGGTAGTGTCTAATTTTTTATCACCATCCTTTCCTTTCTCCTCCTCATGTATCCTGGCAAATTCCTCATTGATATAAGCCGTTACCATCGTATAATCATCTGTTTCGTTACTTGGCTCAAACAGAAGTGCCGGCGAATGATTAGCCTCCATCGCATTTTTTGCCCTCCTTATCCCCGAACCATATGATTCAATCAAATCCAAAGCGAAAAACAGCTCTTTCAACTCAGGATTCAGATAATTCCTCTCCCTGAACTCTTTATCTGTATTCATCGCTTCTATCGTAACAGGCGGAACCGGTCTGTTATGATTGATGAAAGAAATATGGTCTGCATACACATATATCCCTATATACTGCTTTTTGTCATACTCCTTATGCAGAATACAGTTCGTTGCCAGCTCTGCAAACATATCCATCGGCCAGTTATATACCATACGATGCCCAGTTAGTCCCTCTTCACGAACAGTATACGCAGACATGATTGTTTCCTCAAAATAATCAATCACTCGTTTTGCCTGAATCCAGACAGGACCATCAAACACCTGAGACACCATCTTATCCGTTCCGACGGCCTCTCGTATCACTTCCACTCTCGCATACGGAATATAATCCTGCGGTTTATCTGCAAACATCAATACAGCAAAATTCCTTGCCCGATAACCCCCATACTCACTCTCGCTAATCAAATTCATAGCCTGTGCCATTTCCAGTTTTGACATAGCCCTGATATCCGGCTTTGCATTTGTCGCAATCAGGTACTCTTTCATATATTCATAATTCAAATCATCTAATGTTGCCGTTTCATTCAGTTCTGAAGAAAAATGAAAATCAGCAAACTTTTTCAGCAGTTCAAATTCTTCTCTTTTATTCGGAAATCTGGTATCCCTTTTTACCCGGATATATCTTCCTGCTTTCAGACGAATCTTTTTATCTTTCTCTGCCTTTTGGCTTGTCTCATATGGTCCATCTGCTCCCGGTTCTACTGCAATGACAATATAATTTTTGTCATCAATATTCCCCTGTAACAATTGATATGTGAGCTTCGGATGTACATTTGCCAAAAGAGACTTCAACTCGTTTTCCGTTTTCTCAATTAAAGAATCTTTGATGCCGGAAATCGGACGCAATGGTATTGCCTTTTCTCCTGTTTCCTTGTCATCCACTTCCTCAACACCCACAAAGATCAGACCGATTTCTCGGTTCATGTAATTGTTGGCAAAGGCACAGGCAGTTTTTAGGATACTGTCTTTTATTTCAGCAGACTTTTTATATTCTATTTGGTCACTCTCAACTGCCTGCCGATTGAGAATGTCATACGCCATGCGTTCAATGTCGGTTTGTTTCATATCCGCCTACCTCACAATTCATAAATGTTATTAGGCGTTTGCGAAACGCCGCAGCCCGCATAAAATCAGGCTTTTTTCTTT
>CAZKQV010000057.1:0-6966 GCA_964555015.1 uncultured Eubacterium sp.
TTTATGTATATGATGAAAACCTCAATATCCTTAACCTTGTTCCAGTCTATCCCGACCTTCCACAAATCAACCCTTATGGTCGTGGAGTTATATAAAAAAGGTGAGAGGGCACTATAGAACTCCCTCTCACCAATGTCTATTATGTCTCCGATTGTCGGCTGCGATATCGTTATCGCCTTACCGTCACCATGCGACAGCTTAACCTCAAAATCCCTGCCGTAATACATCCGAAGTTTGTCAAAATTATATTTGTTTGCAGGCTTCTTCTCCGATTCCGCCTTTGCCCTGTCCATGGCCTTTTTCTGCAGGCTGTCAAAAGCGTTGCTGTTCAATTAACCATCACCTCCGAAAACGGTGAAGTCCCAGTGCCATAGCTTATGCTCCCCACGCCTATCCGCGAGGCTCTTGAACTCGAAGGTCTGCACGGAGTCGTGCGTTTCGCCGGATATGGAGAATTCGCTGCTGAAGTCCACCTGAAAGAAATGGAACTGGCCAGAGAACCGCTTATCATCCGTATCCTGACAGGAAACGTCTATGTAGAGTTCCAGAACTTTATGATAACGGTACACATGATTAATGATTCTGGAGCCTGCCGTGTAAACATCATAATAGATGACAAGTTCCGTGCCGTCCTCAAATTTCCCGTCGCTGAATAACAGCGCATTGTCTTCCGCGACATATGCGAACGATGTCTCGTCAATCTTGTCTTCTGCCACCTGCACAAGCCGCAGCGGATATTGCTTCTTATTAATCCCGATACAGACGGATCTTATTTCCTTGCCAGAAGCGCCTACCGGCACTTTATTTAAGACGGCTTTATTCTCAGTGACGGTCACTGGATCGCCGTACCTGATGAGATAACTGTCCTCCTTGAACCGCTCGCCAAGCAGCGTCTCAAACGCGCCGACAGTGAGCAATTCGTTTCTTCCGCTACCGGTGACGGACTGGGTTTTCTTTAGGGTCTTCGTGGTATATGTCGCAGGAATCACTTCCTTTTCATCCTCTTGGTCGATGGAAAAATCCTCTAAATTCTCCATCAAAACTTCAAGATTTCCGTCGTCATCGTATCCGGTAAGCCTGTCAAATGATGTGATTGCATATCCATCTACCTGAAACAATTACTTGTCCTCACTTTCCGTATTTTTTTCCGTCCATGAAATCATAGACGATTATGCTGAACACCCTTTCCAGAAAGGGCAGTTCCCTCGCATAATTGATGACCTTCGGCACGTTGCTGACAAACTCGAATTTCCCCACTCCGATGTTCACCGGGTTGTCTCCGCAGAACATCTCATCAAGCTCACATATCACGAGGTCAGCCCAGAACCGCTCCCGTCCCGGCATGTCCAAATCCGGGCATGTCAGTATGCTGTCATGCGCAAGCAGGAAGAAATCCACCTGCAGGTTCTTGTACGTCGTGTTGTACCCATTAGGATATATGCTCAGGTCGAAAGATAAATATCTTCCCGTCTCCGTCAGCGTCCCAGGTATCAGCTCATACGGCATGATGTATTTATAGGGCAGTTCCTGCGGCCTGACGAGTTCACCTTTGTCGCGGCATTTCTGTGGGTTCATGAGCCTCACGATGCGCTCATTCTCGCACAGGGCGTTCATGATAGCTTCCCTGTATTCCATGGATTCATGGCTTCTGCATCTTCCCATAAAACATCACACCCCCTAACATAAGCCCTTAATGGGTATCTTCTTCTCGACCATGACATCGCCGTTGTAAAGCACCTGCAGCGTCACGGTTTCGCCTACATGTTCCTTTCCAACTGTCATAATTATGTCGTTCCCCTGCACGTCATATGGAGCGTCGAAATCTGCAACGACATTCCATTCCCAGCCAATCACGCTGGCAGGAGTTTTGTCCTTGTTCTCAAACATTGCAGTCCACGTATATTCGAATCCGGCATAAGCGAATTCGTCTCCTGATATGGAATAAAGGATTTCCGTCTCTGGGTCTGGCTTGTTGATATCCGCATCTTTCGCCATTCCGCAAACCCAGCCGTACTCGCCGTTTCCGAGGTCGATGTAGTGGTCTGTTTCGGCGTTAAAAACATTCATTGCCATAGTAAGAGTGACGATTCCGCCTTGATCAAAATAGGTATTGTTGTTAAGCAGCATCTTCCTGTTTGTAAGCCTGTAAACATCAGGAACCACGCCGTTCTCATAATCTTTATCAGTCAGAATATCAAGCACGAACCTATGGTTTCGTGACAGTATTTTTGTCTCGTCATCCAATGGAAGAGTAAGGCCATATTGGTTGCTTGCCATCTCAAGCATACCGTTTGAGGTAGTGCCTGTGTCATACTTGGTATAGTCAGCGACGACAGTCCATCTGCTGATAATCTCACCGTTTGACTTCCGCCAATGGATGCGATAGTTGCAAAGGGTCATTGTGCCTGTGAAGTATAATTCATTATCAGGATCGAGGGAGGTAACTAAATATATCTTGCCATCCCAGTCAACATAATCACCAAGCCTCATAACCTGTCCCGGCAGGGCAGTGACTTTCTTATTGGAATCTGAAGTACCATCATCAATAACTAAATTGGTATCCTTCCCATTCAATTTAGTATTCAGTTTATATGATGGGTTCGCTGCTGCTTTGCGATTAATGTAGACGATAGTCCTATTTACGTATCTGTCCCGCTGAGTAAGTCCATTTGCATTTATTCTGGCGGCGTATCTATCCATTTTCCCCACCGCCCTTCCCAAAATATTTCTCATTAATATCTTTCAGAATATTGATGCACTTAAAGACTTCGCTACGGCATTCTTTGACAGTATATTCCTCAGATGCCAAATACTGCATAGTGTTCAGCACGGTAATAAACTTGGGTTCATTAACCAAAAAAGGCACTAAGTCTTTATTTCCAATCAGTTCCCTTAAAAAACTTTCCAGATAAGATTTAAGCGTTTCTGAATTTTTCTCTTTGAGTGGTAGGATTTTATAAGTTTTATTAATTAAGAACTTAAAATAGTTACAGAAACTCTCTTCCGGAATCAGTCCATACTTCACCTCAATCATGACGACAGCCCCGAAAAATCAGCATGGACATAAGAATACTCATTTGTCAGGCTTCTTACCGACCGAAAAGCATCTTTATATGCATTGCCGATTTTTTCTAAGAGATTCGCAGGAGAAAAGAAGGAAAAATCCTTCGTACTCAAAGCATTCTGAAGATTCTCCTGATTGTTCAGGTATGGTTTAAGCCAGAAAACCACCATCCACTCGCTGATGATTTCCTTTATGTCATAAGGAACCGTGACGTTGAACGTGAGCGTCTCATCATCCCTGTTGGACAAATCGACCTCGTTGCATATCCTCTGGCAGCGGGAAATGGCGTTGTTCATGAGGGCGACAAGAATTTCCGTCTGCAGTTCATCAGAGAATAAAATCAAATCCGGATCTGTAATCCTGTCCTTGAAAGCGGAAAAGATTTCATCATATCCCGTTCCCATAATCCACCTCCGTTAAATTGTCAGCTGAACGCCAAGGACATCTTCGATGGTATCCAAAATGTTTTTGTCCAGAGTTCCCTCATCAAGTTTCTTTTTTGCCCTGACAGCAATAGTTTCTTTCAGACCTTTGGACAACCCGCTGCATGTCTTCGTAAATTTATCCTTGCTATATGTGAGCACCTCATCAATCCTTTCTGGACTGAAAGCAGTAGGATAGTATTTGGAAAGCTTCAGGAAGTCGTAAATCTGCATCGCCGTATACTCATCAGAATCCTCTATGACAACCCAGTTGTCCTCAAAGAATCTCTTGTCGGTGTTTTTCATGGATGCAAGTTCCCCAAGCTCCATGTACTCGATTTCACCGATATCCTCCCACTTGACCGTATAACCCATCGTCTTCTTGGAAACATAGATGCAGCCTCCGGCGTTCGTGCATACTACTGGAACAATGGTGTCAAGCGGAATCCTGTTTGATTTCTGGATTCTCTTCGCGGTTTCCTTCTTTTGCTCATTAATTTCGCTTTTTATCTCTTCCTTTGTTTTTTCTATCTGGGCATTCAGCTTGTCTTCATACTCTTTACGAATTTTTGCCTCAATTTCTTCCCTTATTTGGGCTTCTTTCTCAGCCTCCTGCTTTTTACGCTGCTCACGTGTAAGATTAGCCATTTTTATATCCTCCTTTTATCCAAACAAAGGGATGGCTTACAGCCACCCCTTTAAGTATTTCTGTCTCAATTAAGACAGCTTATAGATACCCATCTCCGCAGATAATACGGCACGGCAGCCCCAGCTCATTGTCATCAGGAACGTCTGACTAAGGTCTGCGTTGCTCGCAGAATCGGTGTTGATTAACAAAGTATCGCCTTCATTGACGAATTTAATGAATCGATCATCGCTGGCAATAACATAAAGATCATTATTCAGGATGAAGTCAGTCGTGCCAGTCTTATGCCCGTTTTCTAAGACCAGAATAGGAGTCGTATAGAACTTCCCAAAATAGCCAAGATTATAAAGATCTTCTTTTGCGGAAGTGGCATCCTCACCCCTGACACCAGTAATCTTCCTTACAGCCTGTTTGGAGCCAAGAACAACAGCCTTCAGGCCAGTCGCGGCTTCCACGTGGTCGATAATCTCAACAAGTGCTTCCTCGGAGAAAGAGCCAGCAGTGCCGTTGGTATAAGGAGCCACGAGACCATCAAATGCCGTGACCACGGCATTGTACATATCTTCACGCATCTTTTTCTCAAAAGCATCGGAAACTTTGTCAATCAATTCGTTAAAATCAATACGGCCAGCAAGAACACGACGCATTTCCTCATAAATCTTGATGCCCTTAAGCTGTGTTTTAACGGTGATTTCCTCACCGCCAGTCAGCCTCTGACGGCGCAAGCCCTGCGTACCCTGTGCAATATCACTTACAATGAACACGCCATTGTCGCGAAGCTCAAACACATTAGAGTCACCCTCTTTTAAATTCCTCATGTCAACATAGTCCATGATAGGAGAACTGTCGGGAAGACCTTCGATTACAGTCTTGTTGACAATCTCTTCTGCGATAGAAAAGAGACCTTTGCATTTCCCGTCACGGATTGCCCTGTAATCCAGCTTCGTGGAACCGCCGTTGGCATCAACCAAAGCCTGACGGAGAACTTCCATGCTGTCTTCTTTGGAATAATTTCCCGCGATATGTCCAGAATACGCATCGCAGGCAAGCTTAACAATATTGTTGTTATCCATTATTTTTCCTCACTTTCTTCATAAAATCATGTTAATTTGCAAACAAAAAGGAACGGCGATTATGCCGTCCCAACATCATTCAGTATTCAGTTATAAGACTCATTTAGGCGGTTTTCTTAACCTCATAAACGTTATAAGTATATCTGCCGGACTTTTCAGTCCCCTGAAACTCAGCAGTAAGAGAACCATATACTTTATCTGCGCCGCCATCAGTTTCATTAGCGATAGAGAAAATGTCACCCTCATGAATCAATTTCACACGGATAGGCTCATCCGCCTCATTGATATAATTGCCAAGGTCAGAATCCCCAAGACCGTTCTGGTCATAAATCACTTCCGGATTGCAGATGATGCCCACGTTCTCATCCGTAGATGTGGCATCAACAGCCTTATGCACTTCACGCTCACCATCGAGCAGGTCTCCGACATTTACGAAAACACCATTCTGAACCTCC
Source organism: uncultured Eubacterium sp. (assembly GCA_964555015.1). Classification (GTDB taxonomy): domain Bacteria; phylum Bacillota; class Clostridia; order Lachnospirales; family Lachnospiraceae; genus Anaerobutyricum. The sequence goes on from CAZKQV010000057.1 coordinate 5,661, forward strand.
GCAGGAGCATCAGAAGAGTCATAATACTTCACACTCTTGATAAGGGAGCCAGTCGTATCAGCGGCCATATTGTCAATCCTTACAACCATATATCCTTTTGCCATAATTACTTATCCTCCTTTTTGTTTTTGTTATACTTTGTCATTAATCCACCATAGGGATCTGTTTCAACTCCAATTGCCTTTTCACCGCCAAGCGAGAACTTAAAAGGTTCTGTTTCTTTAGATTCCCGTTTCCTTGCAATGGCATATTTGCCAATGATGCACAGGCATTCTTTTTCAAGATCTTCGGCAGAATAGTCAGCAGCCTTTTCCTTCAGTAAGCCGAATTCCTCGGTTTCGCCAATGGCTTCAGCATACTTCGCAAACACTGCATCTTCTGCGGCTTTGCGTTCCTCGGATTCCTTATTCAGTTTGTATTCCTTTAGTTCCGCAACTTCTGTGTCAGGAACGGAATAAGAGTCCTTATATTCCGAAAACTCTTTTTCCAGAGCAGAATACTTTGCCTCATACTCCGAGCGTTCCTTGTCAAGCTTGGCCTTCTCATCCAATGTCAGCCATACATACACCATTTCTTCAAATTCGCCAGAGATTGCCGCCTCAATCTTCTCGTCATCAAACACATAGGCGAATCTGCCATGTTTACAATCATACTCACCGTCTTGAGTCCAGTGATCTGCTAACACATAGACATAATCATCATCAAAGTCCTGAACATAATAATATGTCTCTTCTACAGTAATTCCTTCTTCATCCTTAATAATGATAGGGTCTAAAGCGTTCCTCAATGCATCCCTGCGCTGATTGTAAGTTGCAGAAAACGCCAAAGGTTCTTCTTTTTTTTCACCAAAGAGTTCTTCCATTTTATTTTCAAATTCTTCATCCGTCATGTCCTCTACGGAGAAATCCAATTCTGAAATATCCTTTCCAAACTTTTTGGCAATCTCTTCTTTTTTCGTCACCTGATTACCTCCAATCGTTTTGTTGTTTTCAGTTTCTATCTCAAATTCTTCGGCCGTTGAAACATTGTCCTCAGAATTTTGATTCTTTAATGCGAAGGACATTTTTTCTTTCATTTCCGCCATGAGTTCCGCAAACTCTGACTTTGAGAATTCCACAGGTTTTACGCATGCACTGATAAACGCAGGCTCGGTATGCATTTCTGGATCCGTATGTCCAGTTGTGCTCTCATCATCAGCCTTCCCAAGAAGGCACAAAGCGGAATATGTCCATTCCAGCAGTTCCGTATAATTAGAGTCCTCTGAATATGGACGATATTGAGATACGTTTATTTCCATCGACTGATT
>CAZKQV010000058.1:0-4848 GCA_964555015.1 uncultured Eubacterium sp.
CTCTACTTTCATTGTTCTCCCCTTATCCTTTTTGATCCAGCAGATCTCCCATCATCTTTCTGGCCTGATTGATATCTTCTCTCCATGAAGAATTACCGGTATACCACATTTCCGTTACATATCTCCGAATCCCTAAGTCCCAGGCTTGATCGATCACGGAAGGGAAATCCACATGACCGGTTCCAAACGTAATCTCGCGGAACTTTCCGGGAACCGTCTCCTTGAAATGCAGCGCCACAAGATGTCCGGCTCCGCTTTGAAGGTCTTCTAAAACATCCGTACCGTAAGTTTTTGCCGCGTTGGTAAGGTTGCCGGAATCCGGATAAACGCCTAAATAAGCTGAATTGATCTGATTGACATATTTCATGGATTTGCCCACGGTATTCATAAATTCCGTCTCCATGGTTTCAAATCCCAAAATCACTCCGGCTCTGGCCGCCATATCTGTTGCTTTCTTTAAGTTTGCTGCAAAACGGGCGACTGTTTCATCCGAAGATTCCTCATAGTATACATCATATCCGGCAAGCTGAATGATACGGATCCCCAGATCTTCCGCCAAAATAATCGCTTTTTCCATAATTTCCATGGAACGCTTGCAGACTTTCTCATCATTGCTTCCCAGAGGATACTTCCGGTGTCCGCTAAGACACATGGAACGAATTGGAACCCCAACTTCATTCATAGTTTTTATCATAAAGTTCCGCTCTTCTTTTGACATATCAAGCCTTTTTAGCTTCTCGTCTGTTTCATCAATACTGATCTCCACGAAATCATACCCGGCTTCTTTCGCCGTCTCCAACTTTTCTTTCCAGGAAAGTTCCTTAGGCATTGCTTTTTCATAAAGACCAAGCGCATAAGCTTTCATTTTTATTCCCCCTGTTTTATGCATAGGTTTCACTGATTATTTCACCCAAAGACCGCCTCCTGCAAGAATCCCAATCAGCAAAAGTACAATTCCTGCCACAAGGGTCCCTATTTTTCTGCGTTTCTCTGTAATCAGCATGGTATCTGCATCCTGGTAAAGCGTCATATGAGCTCCAACTTGAAATGTTTTTTCATCGTTGGAATTGACATGGCATCTGCGTATATGCACTTTACCGTTTAGCTCATATTGAACAACAGGATAAAAAGTATTTCGCCCGGATTTTATTAGTTTGCTGTCCGTTGTTAACTGTCTGCCATAAATCTCAATAATCTCTGCGTCAAGTTTTTGAATCTTCTTCCTTTGATCGAGAATATAATTCACCGTAAGGGAAAGCCCGGCGCCGATCAAAAGCAGCGCCAAACAAAACATTACTTTCATCGGATCCTCCTCATTTTGATAATAAGCCAGCAGGATCAATAAAGCTCCTCCGATCATCATTTCCCATGGCTGAAACAGAGAAATATCTTCGGAATCACAAATGGTTATCTCCTGCTTTGACAAAAGCTTATGATCAGAATTTTTAAAAAGTGTCACCGGCTGCCCTTTTACATATTTTGTAGGAGATTTCACAGATATTTTTTCTGTTTTCTTTGTTAAAGGTTGTACAAATTCCACGGTAATCAAATAGTAATCATAAATATTCCGTCCCTTATGATCTTTCTTTACAATGTTTTTGCAATCTGCAACCGTCCCATTTATACTTTTTCCGGCTCTCTTTTTTCTCAAGAAAATTCTGGTCTGACTTGAACCGACCAGGAAAATCAATATACCTGGAATATATAAAAATAGTTTTTCTAAATTTAACATCTCGAACATACACAATCCTCCCGATCGGTTTTGCCCCAAATCAGACTTTATTTTTTATCAAACAGCAAAGCATTTTTCCCTTTCCCGACCGTCCTCTGGCAGTCTGGAAAACCGGGCGAAATATCTTTTATTCCAGATATCCGTTATCTTTCAATGCTTTTTCAATTTCCAGCGCGCTCATAACATTTTTCAACGGAATCACCAGAGTGCCTTTCTTCTGGGCGTCTTCAAATGTCTTAATAAATGTTTTTGCACAAAATACGATATCATAATTACGAGCTGCGGTTTTTCCTTCGGATACCGGACAATGACGAAGTTCGGCAGGTTTTACACCATACTTTTTAAAAACCTTTTCAATTGCCTTTTCCATCATGAGGGAGGAACCTGCTCCATTTGCACAACAAGCGAGAATTTTCTTTCCATTTAAATCTGTCATTTTTTAATCTCCTTTTTTATTATTTGGAAGCTTTCTTTGCTTCAAGATGTTCCACATATGCGTCATAATCTTCTGTGATCAGGAAGTAACCTTCCGGATCCATACGATACTCAATTTGCGGAATTGCCAGCAGCGCGATCACCACGATTGCCACACCGATATATCCGGCATACTTCATCAGAACCGTAAAGATTGGCCATACGGTATCCCAGTCAAACATTCCAAGATATCCGCCGTAAGCTGCAAGACCAACCCATCCGGAAATCAGCGCCGCGCCAAATACCTGGATCAAACCGGAAATAAACGGGATGATCAGACAAGCTTTAATACCGCCTTTTTCATTGGCAACCAGACCGATCGTAGCATTATCAAAGAATACAGGAACGAACCCGCAGATAATGATCGTTGGAGATCCCATCACAATCAGAATAAGGATCGCGATAATCTGTCCGACCAAACCGGCAAGGAAACCAAAGGTTACCGCATTGGAATCGCCAAAACCAAAACATACTGCACAGTCAACGCCAGGAATGGAAGACGGAAGCAGCTTATCTGCGATTCCCTGGAAGGAAGCGGTCAGCTCTGTCACAAAAGTTCTTACGCCAAGCTGTAAGATAGCAAGATATACCGCAAAGTTTAATGAGGTATCAAAACAGTACCATACAAAGTTTGTTGTTTCCGTTATGTATTCATTGGTCACAAAATATGATTTTCCGATGATCGCCATAATTGTGCCAAAAAAGATTGTCATAAGAATCGCAGTACAAACCATGTTCTCATTGAAGATGGAAAAGAATCCGGGCATTTCGAGATCTCCAACCTTTCTGATCTCGTCGCCTTCTTTCTTTTTTCCAAACAGTTTATCCGCAAGGAAATATCCAAGACGGATACCAAACATCTGCTGATGTGCAATAGCAAATCCGGCGCCTTCACTGAGCTCCTGCATCGGCTTGACCGTGAGATTGGAACCAACCGCCCAATATGCACCGAGAATGACTGCCATCACTGCCATCAGAGCAATATTGTTTTTCAAAAGAGCTGGCATTGCGAACATAATGAGCCAATATGCCGTCGCCGCCTGCTGAACCTGCACATGACCCGTTGTGAACAAAGTCCGGCATTTTGTGATCTTGTTAAAGCGAACCAGCAAAATATTTACAATAAATGCAATTAACAGTAATGTCATCGCCTGAGAAAAGCCTTTGCCGAACACTTCCTCAACGCCGGCCGTCACTGCATTTTGTCCATAATATGGGTCGATCACACAGGCTGTCAGATTAAAACGATCCTTTAATCCTGCCAAAATCGGACGGAACGTGCTGGTTAATCCCGAAGAACCTGCATTTAAGATCAACATACCGATAATTGCCTTTAATGTGCCGGATAATGTGTCATACCACTTCTTTCCCATCAAGCAGTAACCTAACAATGTTAAGAAACCTACCATATAAGGAGCCTTCTGCAAAATATATGTTGCAAAAAAATCCCAGATTGCTATTAAAACATTTATAACTGCCATATCCTTTTCTCCTTTTGCTTTTTTTAGAAATCCTCAGACGGAGGAAATTTTTTCTCTGCTTCAAGAATATCCTCCGGAGTTTCTGCTTCCATAAGAGCGTCAAGAAGCGGTTCATTTGCAAAGATTCCCATTAACTGTCCGATGTTTTCCAAATGTTCTTCCGGATTACAGGCGGCAATCGTAAAAAAGAGCTTTGCTTCTTTTTTCTCTCCGTCTTCATCCACGCCAAAATCAACGGTCTTTTTGGAAACCATAAAACCAATCCCTGTTTTATGCACCTCTTTTGCATCCATCTGGGAATGCGGCATGGCAACCATATGCTCAAATACAACATATGGGCCATACTGCTCAATACAGGATACGATCTGTTTGTAGTAATCCGGCTCTACACTTCCATCTTCTACAAGAGATTCTGTGCTGAGGCGAACCGCCTCCTGCCAAGTTACTTCTTCCTTAATAAAACGATAATGTTTTTTTTCTACAATTGTTTGTAATACGGAAGCCATAATTTCTTTCCTCTCTTTTCAAAATTTACAGGCAGGAACGGAACGGAATGTTCTGAGGCGCCTCAAAGCAGTCTTCAAATCCTCTTCTGTGATGGTAATAAATCTTGTCTTTATCCTGCGGATACGTATATTTTCCGCCTACCTGCCAAAAGAATGGATGGAACTTATATTCATTTCTGTCTTTCTTAAAATCATAAAGAAGTTTAATTTCTTCACAGTCTGCCTGGAAGTTGGTCCATACGTCCCAATGGATCGGAATAACCACTTTGCACTGAAGATTTTCTGCCATACGTAAAACGTCAATGGACGTCATCTTATCCTGCATACCGATCGGATTTTCTCCAAAGGAACCAAAGGCAACATCAATGTCATAGTCTTTGCCATGTTTTGCAAAATAGATGGAGAAATGAGAATCTCCGGAGTGATAAATGTTTCCGCCAGGAGTTTTCACAAGGTAATTCACCGCTTTATCATCCATATCTGTCGGGCATACCCCGGTGAGTTCTTCCCTGTCAGGGCCCGTGGAATCTGTTGTGACAATACAGGTACGATCAAAGCTGTCCAGACATACAATTTCAATATCTTTAATTTTGATAGTATCGCCATGTTTTACTGTCACACAGCGATCTTCTGGAACTCCCCATTTTACCCAAGT
>CAZKQV010000058.1:4858-6556 GCA_964555015.1 uncultured Eubacterium sp.
GATTTTTTCGGACCGATAAACGGAACCGGGATCACATTACCTTTGTCGTCTGTCGTGGTCATGCCACTTTGAAGTACGTGTGCCGCCCATTCTGCAGACATATGATCCTGATGATAATGTGTTGCAAGAACTGCATCCACTTGTTTAAATGCGAACGGATCAATCACAAACGGAACATTTCTTAAATTTGGCTGCATTGCACGCGCTCCGCACATATTTGCCATCTGATGTCCCACTTTCATTTTTCCATCCCCATGGGTCCGTTTTCCATTTCCGCACCACAAGTCAATGGTGATGTTTGCGCCTCCCGGCGTCTTGAACCATACTCCTGTGCATCCAAGCCACCACATTGCTACATTCCCCGGAGCGACAACTTCGTTTTCGATGTCTTCCACCAACCAGGTTCCCCATTCAGGGAAGGTACTCATGATCCAGCTTTCACGGGTCATTTCACTTACTTTACTCATAACAAATACCTCCTTCTTTCTTTTTATGAGTGTTTTGTTTGTTTTCTCCTTGATTATACGATTTGTTTTTTCGTTAATCAAATTATTATATGAATTATTCATTAATTATATGATTATTTTATGCATTTTTTGTTTTTAAACGCTCGTAAATGTTCATATATTGATCGCGGATGTGTTTCCTATCTGCCTCCATATATGTAAAATTAAAAACAAAGTCCGACAGAACCCATAGCCATGATCGCAATAGATGCAATAATCGGAATCACCGTAGCTACCATAAACATATCCAAATAAGAATCTTTATGGGTCATTCCACATAGTGCAAGTACCGTGACAGTAGCGCCATTATATGGAAGGTTATCAAGCCCTCCGGAACAAATGGAGGCAAGTCTGTGAAGCACCTGCGGATCAATCCCTGATTGCAAAAAGGTATCTCCCATAACCTCTAAGGCTGCGCTTAAACCTCCGGATGCAGAAGCTGTCATAGCACAGAGCAGATTGACGGAAACTACTTCGCTAAGAAGCGGTAATGCGGAAAGTCCGAGAACCGCACTTGATACTACGGCAAAAATCGGCAAAACCTTAACTACGGAACCAAATCCTACAACCGCACAACTGTTTACCAACGGTGTCAATGAATCAATCGCCGAAGTTTTCAACCCTTCTTTTATCTTGTTTCCGATTTTCTTAAAATTGCAAATCACAATAAATAAAATGGATACCAGCATACCAATCAGGACACTCCACGTACCGCTGTATGCAGATAAGGTGGTTCCATATTCACCCATGTAAGATCCATCCAGAGACGGATATACTTTTTTTGAAAGGAGCAGATTGACCACAAGAATGATCAGGATCGGTATAACAGCCATTACAATGCCAGGGATTTCTCCCTCTGTCGTTTCTTTTTTCTCCTCTGCTGCTCCGTATCCTTCTCCTGTTTCCCTCGCCTTTTTCTCACGTTTAGCCAGCCATAACATTCCAAGGGCAAACATGATCACAGAAGCAATCAATCCCATGCCCGGAGCCGCAAAAGAATCCGTTCCGAAATATTGCATTGGAATCGTATTTTGCACCTGGGGACTGCCCGGAAGAGCTGTCATTGTAAAGGTAAATGCCCCAAGGGCAATGCATCCCGGAATCAGCCTTTTTGGCACGTCTGCTTCCCGAAAAAGTTCAATCGCAACCGGTAAAATAACAAACGCTACAACGAACAAGGAGACTCCCCCAT
>CAZKQV010000059.1:0-6473 GCA_964555015.1 uncultured Eubacterium sp.
TTTCTATTCCATTTTTGTCATGGCGGCTTAAACCACAGGCTGATTACCGCCTCACTTTCACGCCTCTGCCGTCTCTTGCCATCTGTTTAATCTTGGAAAATTGCAGTTCTTTTTCTTTATATATTACGCTGTCGCTGTCATAAATTCCTGGCAGGAAGACTTTTTTTACTTTATCCTGATCTTTTAGTTTCATGCCCCTTATGCCAATGGCTGCCTTTTTCTTTTTAGTGATCTCTTTCAAGGAGAAGCGCAGGAAATAGCCGTCGTCGCTTTGGAGTACGATGCTTTGGTTTCCTTCCAGGTTCTCTTTGTTCAGTATTTTTACATAGATCACCTTGTCGTTCTCCCCTAATTTGGTGGCTGCCACTGTTTTTTTGGAGACGATAAATTCTGTTCCATCTACAAGCTTCACCATGGAGGAAGCGGTCACGAACAAAAGGCTTCCTTCTGCCAAGCTTCCTTCCGGGATGATCGCCAGGATTTGTTCTGTTTTGCTGTCGTAGTTGCTTAGGTTGTCCAAAGGAACCCCTTTTTCCCTAAGCCTCCCCGCAGGGACATCCTGTACTTTGATCCGGTGCATCTGCCCGATGTCTGTAAACACACAAAGTTTTTCGGTGTTCATGCAAGGCACAATATATTTGTATTCTTTTTCCACGGCCTCCTTGTTTCGGTCGCAGATATTTTTTTCCATGATTTTCCCGTATCCAAAGCGGTCCATCACAAATATCACTTCCCGCTCTTCCACGGCAACCGGTGTGATCACTGCTGCCTTGGCATTGGTCAGCTCGGTTTTCCTGGTAAAGCCATATTCTTTTTTTATGGCGTTTAAGTCTTTTTTTATGACTTTTTTCATGCTGTCAGGGTGATTTAAGATATCTTCGTATTCTGCGATTTTCTTTAAGATTTCTTCATATTCTTCCTGAAGGGCGAGAATTTCCAGGCCGATCAGACGATACAGGCGCATTTCCAGGATCGCCGTTGCCTGTTTTTCTGTAAAATGGAGTTTTGCCGCTGCTTTTTTGGATTTCTGGGTCTTGAAGGAGATCTGTCCGGTATTTCCTTCCGTAAGACAGTCTTTCGCCTCTTTTAAACTGTGGCTTCCCCGGAGGATCTCTATGATCAGATCGATCATGTTGCAGGCGGCGATCAGACCTTCTTTGATCTCTTTTTGCTCCTGCATTTTACTTAATAAAGTGCGGTATTTCCTTCCTGTGATCTCATAAAGAAATTCTATATGATGCCCAAGGATCTGTGTCAGACTAAGCTGTTCCGGTCTTCCCTTTGCAATGGCGAGCATATATACGCCAAAGGTATCTTCCAGCCTCGTTTTTTTGTATAGAAGATTTTTAAGTCGCTCCACATCCGCATTCTTTTTTAATTCCAGTACAATCCTTATGCCTTCTTTGGAAGATTCGTTGGCGATATCTACGATATCGGTGGTCTGTTTTTGCTCGATCAGCCCCACGACATCGGCGATGAACTTTCCGATATTGGCGCCGATCATCGTATAAGGAATTTCTGTGATGACCAGCTTATCTCTTCCGCTTTTTCTGGCTGCCGGCTCCAGCTCCACCTTGCCCCGAAGCTTAATTTTTCCGGCGCCGGTCTCGTAAATCTCCCGGAGATCTTTTTGGTTCACCACCAGCCCTCCCGTTGGAAAGTCCGGCCCTTTGATATATTCCATTAATTCAGGGACGGTAAGATCGGGATTATCCATGTAGGCTTCCATTCCGTCAATCACTTCATTTAAATTGTGGGGCGGGATGTTTGTCGTCATCCCAACCGCAATTCCCTCGGCTCCATTGACGAGAAGATTGGGGATCCTTACGGGAAGCACCACCGGCTCTTTTTCTGTCTCGTCAAAATTCGGCTGAAAATCCACCACATTTTTATCCAGGTCCGCCAGATATACGTCCTGGGTAAATTTTTGCAGCTTCGCTTCGGTGTAACGCATTGCCGCCGCGCCGTCTCCTTCTATAGAACCAAAATTTCCGTGCCCGTCCACCAGGGGCATACCTTTTTTAAATTCCTGTTCCATCACTACAAGAGCTTCGTAAATGGAGCTGTCTCCGTGGGGATGATATTTACCCATGGTATCTCCAACGATACGGGCTGATTTACGATGAGGACGATCTGCACGAAGTCCCAGCTCGGACATCGCATAAAGCACTCTTCTCTGGACAGGTTTTAACCCGTCTCTAACGTCCGGCAAGGCTCTCTGGCAAATGACACTCATGGCATAATCAATATAAGATTTCTGCATAATATCCGAAAACTCTGATTTGATGATCTGTTCTGACATTTTATTACTCCCTTATCTAAACACGAACCTTCGTTTTCTTCATTTTTTACATTTTCTGTCTTTTGTTCACAATATTTATTGTTCACTTTAAATATCCAAATCCGCATCTTTGGCATGGGCATGGATAAACTCTCTTCTCGGCAGCACTTCACTTCCCATGAGCATGGAGGTGACTTCGGAGGCCAGACGGCCGTCTTCAATCTCTACCTGTTTTAAAACTCTTGTCTCCGGGCAAAGCGTTGTCTCCCAGAGCTGTTCTGCGTCCATCTCGCCAAGTCCCTTAAATCGTTGGAGGGTAAATGGTGTTTTATGGGTTTTTCGATACTTTTCCAAGGCTTTATCGTCAAAAAGATATTCTTCCTTTCCCTTTTTGGGAATCGCCTTATAAAGGGGCGGCGTCGCCAGATATATATGTCCGTGACTGATCAGATCCGGCATAAAACGATAGAAGAAGGTAAGGAGCAACGTGGCAATATGGGCTCCGTCCACGTCGGCATCGGTCATGATCACAATTTTGTGGTAGCGCAGCTTGCTAATATCAAAGTCGTTGCCGTATCCTTCCGAAAATCCGCAGCCAAAGGCGTGGATCATCGTTTTGATTTCCGCATTGGCAAGCACCTTATCCATGGACGCCTTTTCCACATTTAAGATCTTTCCCCGAATTGGCAAAATCGCCTGCGTTTTTCGATTTCTGGCAGTTTTTGCGGAACCTCCGGCAGAATCTCCCTCGACGATAAACACCTCGCACTCTTCTGGTTTTCTGCTCTCGCAGTTTGCCAGTTTGCCATTGGTATCGATGGAAAACTTAGATTTGGAAATCAGGTTGGTTCTCGCTTTTTCTTCTGCCTTTCGGATTTTTGCTGATTTTTCGGCGCAGGAAAGCACTTTCTTTAGCTCGTCAAGGTTGCGGTCGTAATATAAGACCATCTCCTCTCCCAGCGCTTCTCCCACCGCTTTTCCTGCATCCGGATTATCCAATTTGGTTTTCGTCTGCCCCTCAAACCTCGGATCCTTATGTTTTATGGAAATTACCGCCGTCATGCCGTTTCTCACATCTGCGCCGGTAAAATTGCTGTCCTTTTCCTTCAGCACTCCGATTTCTCTTGCATACTGATTCATCACCGAAGTAAATTTGGTTTTAAATCCGGTGATGTGGGTGCCGCCTTCTATCGTACAGATATTATTGCAAAATCCCAGGATCAGCTCTTGAAACTCATCCACATACTGGTAGGCGACTTCCACCTCGATCTCGTCGATGCTGCGCTTAAAATACATGGTTTCGCTGACCTTTTCTTTCTTTTTATTCAGGTCTTTTACATAGGCCACCAGTCCCTCCGGTTCGTGGAAACATATGGTTTCTTCCTCCCCGGGTCTTCGGTTGATAAATTCTATCGTAAGATCAGGATTTAAGTATGCGGTTTCATGGAGCCTGCTTTTTATGGCGTCGGCTTTAAAATACGTTTTATCGAAAATCTCCCCGTCGGGCAGAAAGGTTACGGTGGTTCCCGTCTCTCGCTTTTTGCACTTTCCGATCACCTCCAAAGGCGCTACCGCCTTCCCTTTTTCATACATTTGCTGGTATATCTTTCCTTCGGACTGGATTTTTACTTCCAGCCACACCGACAAGGCGTTGACTACGGAAGCGCCGACGCCGTGAAGACCTCCGGATATTTTATACCCGCCGTCTCCAAACTTGCCTCCGGCATGGAGCATGGTAAACACCACTTCCACAGCAGGAAGCCCGGTTTTTTCATGAATGCCCACCGGGATTCCACGGCCGTTATCCCGGATCGTCGCCGTGCCGTCTTCCTCGAGGATGACTTCTATACGATCACAGTAACCTGCCAGGTGTTCATCGACAGAATTATCCACAATCTCATAGATCAGATGGTTCAGTCCCTTTACAGAAACGCTTCCAATATACATTCCCGGACGTTTTCGTACCGCTTCCAATCCTTCCAGTACCGCTATACTATTTGCATTGTACGATTGTTCCATTGTTCACCCCTACGTTCTTGATAAAAAATTTTGTTTTCGCTGAGCATCGTTGTGACTCCATTCTTACATTCAAAAATTGCCGTAGAACAGTTTGCTCCAAAGCTGCTTTTCCAAAATTCACTGACCGGCCTGTCATTGAGCAGCATAATAAAGCTTCGGATGGTACATCCATGGGCCACCACCAGAATATGTTCGTATGATCCTTCCAGGGGAATGATACATTCTTCATAAAAACTTCTGGTCCTGTCAACCAGATCTAAAACGCTCTCTCCATGTTTGGGCGCCCGGTACTTATCCGATTCCGTAAACAGACGTTTCAGGCGTTTTTTCTCAGGGTTGTCCAGTATTTTATCCAGATTTCTTCCCTCGATCACTCCAAAACTCAGCTCTTTTAAGCGCTCATCCCGGACCAGAGGGATCTGCCTATCTCCCCTTAAAATCTGCGCGGTCTCCACCGCCCGCTTTAAAGGGCTGGTATATACACAGTCAAAAGGAATCTCTTTCATTCCCTCTGCGCTCTCCCTGGCCTGTTCCCTGCCTCTGTCCGTGAGCATAATGTCTTTTTGTCCCTGGAGCTTTCTTCGTTTATTCCATAAGGTCTGTCCATGTCTCGCAAAATATATTCTCATCTCTTTATCCTTTTTATTCTTCCAATTGCTCCCTGCCCCGGAAACTTTTTATCCCACGCACTCACGATTTCATCAACATCTGCGTAATTTCTTTTAATTTCATTCCATTGGAGCCTTTTAATAATACCACATCTTCCGGGTTCAAAGTCTGTCGTAAATATTCCCCTAATTCCTCTCTGGTCTCAAAATAACTGGTCTTAATGGAAGCGTTCTGCTGGTTGACTCCCCGGATGATCTCCCGGCTCAGTTCTCCGTACACCGCAACTTCATCTATGTTCTGTGTGCCGATAAACTGTCCCACTTCGAAATGATATTCTTTTTCCTTTTCTCCAAGTTCCAGCATATCTGCGAGAGCAGCCACTTTTCTTCCCCGGACATCTTCCATGGAACAAAGTACCTTCACCGCCGCGCGCATGGAATCCGGGCTGGCATTATAAGTATCGTCAATGATGCGGCATTGTTTTGAGACGATCATCTGCTGTCTTTGTCCAGAAAAATGAGACAGAGCCTGCGCCGCTTTATCAAGATCCAGATTCATCTGATGGGCGATTCCCAGAGCGGCCAGCGCATTTCTCACATTATGTTCTCCCATTACTCCAAGGGTCACTTCCATCGTTCCTCCCTCATAACAGAAGGTAAAACAGGTCTTTTGGTCCCTGGTACGGATATTCTTTGCCCGGTAATCGCAATGTTCCCCCAGACCATAATAATACAGAGGAAAATCCAGAGAATCTTTATATTTTTGCAAAAACGGATCGTCTCCGTTTAAAAAAACCTTGCCGTCTTTTGGAAGCCCTTTTATGATATCCATTTTTTCCAGGCAGATATTTTCCTGCGTTTTTAACTGGGCGATGTGACTTACGCCGATGACCGTAACCACGGCGATATCCGGACAGATCATCTTTGTCAAAGTTTCAATCTGCCCCCTCTCGCTCATGCCAATTTCCAAAACTGCCGCCTCGTCTGTTTTATCCATATGGGACAGGGTGAGGGGAACTCCCACCTGACTGTTTTGATTTCCTTTGGTCTGATAGACTTTAAGCCCGGAGGAAAGCGCCTCAGCGATCATTTCCCTGGTGGTCGTCTTTCCCACGCTTCCGGTGACCGCCACCACCGGAAGATTCATCTGGCGGCGGTAATAAGTCCCCACCTGCTGCATTGCTTTTAGGGTATCTTCCACTCTGATCCACGGTTTATCATCTTCCATCTCATCATGTTCCTGGGTAAAGGAAGCTCCGTTGATCTTTAACGCACTCTCAATAAAGCGATGAGCGTCCACCTTCTCTCCGATGATCGGCACAAAAATGCTGTCTTCGTTTCCTTCCCTGGAATCAATGGAAAATTCTTTGATTTCTTTTGTTTCATCTCCGCAAAGGAGCGTTCCTCCTGTGATCTCTATGATATCTTTTATAGTTATGTTTTCCACGGTTGCTTTGCTGCCATATTTTATGGGGCAGCTTCTCCTTTCTTAATTGCACGGTACTTCATATTCCATAAATCTTCCTATTATGGCATCATGATATATTATAATATATCTATGACAT
>CAZKQV010000060.1:0-6154 GCA_964555015.1 uncultured Eubacterium sp.
AATCACGAAAACTTGTGGTTTTTCCCGCTAAATTTTTTTCTGCTTTTCTTAAAATTCTATTTGACAAATTTTGCAAATCATCTTTATTAGGTCTTGACAAAGTATGATAAGAGGAGTATAATTCCATCATAAAACATATTTAACCTATCTATTAAGTAGGGATTAAAGCTGACCAGACAACTGGAGGTTTTAGGCAATGCTAGTATATTGCCTAAAGCCTCTTTTTTATTAATAAAAAATTTTGCTGTACTAAAATCTTGGAAGGAGATCCGCATATGTCACTGTCAATTCGAGACATTTCAAAAAGTTTCAAATCAAACCAATCATCCGAAAGTTTTTTATCACTGAGCCATGTTTCCTTCGAAATGGAAGATCAGGAGTTTGTCAGCCTGCTTGGACCTTCGGGGTGTGGAAAGTCCACCTTGTTAAAAATCATCAGCGGATTATTAAAACCGGATTCCGGAAGTATTTTAATCGACGGCAAAGAAGTGACGCAGCCAGGCAGGGATCGGGGAATGGTTTTTCAGGAATATGCGCTCTTTCCATGGATGACCGTGGAGAAAAATATATCTGTCGGGTTGGAATTAGTCTCCCATAACAAAAAAGAAGTTTCGGAAAAAGTGAAATGGGCAGTGAATCTGGTGGGCTTAAATGGTTTTGAAAAAAACTATCCCCATCAACTCTCCGGGGGAATGAAGCAGCGGGTAGCCATCGCCCGGGTGTTGGTGATGGATTCCAAAATCCTTTTAATGGACGAACCTTTCGGGGCCTTGGACGCTTTCACCAGAATGAATTTGCAGGACGACCTGATAGAATTATGGCAGAAACATAAATTTACAACGGTATTTGTTACCCATGACGTGGAAGAAGCCATTTATCTGTCTGACCGGATCGTGGTAATGACCAATTCGCCGGGGAGAATTAAGACGGTGGTGGATGTGGAAATGTCAAGACCACGTATTCGTACCAGCGATGAATTTACCTACATTCGAAATTATGTGTTAGAACAATATGGTTATGTCGATAACCGCACCATAGAGTACAGTATTTGACGGCGGCCTGGAAAGGAGGGCGTATCAATGGGAGAAACCTTGTCACAACTATTGATAAAGCAATCACAACGGAAAAAAACATTTATAATAAATCCTGTTTCGAAGGAAAAAATCAGTTTTTATGATTTTTATGTGGAAGCAAAGCAAATCAGCAGGGTCATCGCTCGACATGGAGCGAAAAAGGGAGATTGCACCGCTATTTTTATGGAAAATGGAATTGGATATGCCACCGCCTTTTTCGGAGTCACCTTTGGAGGGCAGACGGCGGTTCCGGTAAATTTTTCATATAAAGCAAAAGAATTTCGTTATGTGCTCGAGGACGCAAAGGTGAAATATATTTTGACGACCAGGCAGATTCTAAAAGAGAAAGAAGCCATATTCCGGGAAATCTGCTCCTATCAGGCAGAAGATCTGGGAAGCAGAGAATTGGTGCTTTTGATTTTGGATGCAAAGGTCGATGGGACGGAAGAAACGGGCAAGAGATATCAAGAGGAAACGGATGATTTGCAGGGAGAAGACCTGGCTTTGATCTTGTACACTTCCGGAACCACGGGAAATCCAAAAGGGGTGATGTTAACCCATAAAAATCTGTTGGCGGAAGCGCAGAATGTTAAGGCGGCGCACAATCTGAAAGAAGAAGATATTGTCCTTAGCGTGCTGCCTCTATTTCATATTAATGGGCTGGTGATCACCTTGATCACACCCCTTGTTACCGGAATGGAGATCATCATGCCGCCGAAATTCAGCGCGTCGAATTTCTGGAAATGGGTGGATCGTTACAAAGTAACCTGGCTTAATGCGGTGCCGACGATTTATTCGATCCTGTTAACCCACGATGTGGATAAAACCTTAGATACCTCATCGCTGCGGTTTGCCAGATCCGCCTCTTCCTCACTTCCCCTGGCAGTCCTTAAAGAGTTTGAAAACCGCTATCAGATACCAATGATCGAATCCTTTGGGATTTCGGAAGGCGGCAGCCAGATCACCTCAAATCCATTGCCGCCGCAAAAGCGAAAGCCGGGGTCGGTTGGTCTGGCCTACGGAAACGAAGTGGCCATCTTTGATGAGAAAGATCAAGTCCTTCCTGCCCGTGAAACCGGGGAAATTGTTGTCCGGGGAGACAATATTGCCAAGGGATATTTAAACAAAGAAAAAGAAACAAAAGAAGCCTTTTGGGACGGCTGGTTTCACACCGGGGATATGGGATATCTGGACGAGGAAGGATATCTGTATATCAATGGAAGGAAAAAAGAACTCATCAACCGGGCGGGAGAAAAATTTTCTCCAAAGGAGATTGACGAAGTGCTGTATCAGCTTCCCCAGGTAGAATTGGCGGCGGCTGTGGGAGTGCCAAACCCGTTATACAACGAGGAAGTGGTCGCCTACCTGAAACTTCGGGACGGTCAAAGCCTGACAGAAGAAGAGGTAAAGCGGCACTGTAAAGAGAAACTGGCAGATTTTAAGATGCCCAAGGAAATCTTTTTTACGAATGATTTTCCCAAGGGGCCAAGCGGAAAAATCCAGCGTCTAAAATTTATAGAAAGATATTTAGAAAATCACAATCAGGAAAAAGGAGGCAGAAAAGAATGAAAAAAAGAGTATTTGCAGGAATAATGGCAGCGTTACTTGGAGTGTCCCTCATAGGATGCGGCGGCGCAAAGGACGCCGCAAGTTCCGAGGGTTCCACCGGTGTTTCCAAGGAGGCATCGGGAGATGAACTTACGACCATTCGCGTCGGATCGATCAAAGCTTTAGGAACTGTAACCCCTTATGTTTCGGAAGAACTTGGATACTTCGAGGAAGCAGGTTTAAATGTTGAAATCTCAGACTTCTCAGACGGCACTGCTTTGGCGGAAGCTTTTGCAGCTGGTGAATTGGATGTGGGAATTATGGGAATTGCTCCAACCGCCACTTGGTTTTCCAAGGGACTGGATCTGCAGGTAGTTGCCGGAGCAAATGGCGGAGGCCATGTCGTTCTTGTAAAAGAGGGATCCGGCATTGATTCTGTGGCAGATCTGAAAGGAAAAGTGATCGCAGAACCGGGACTTGGAACCGTGACAGACACCTTACTTCGGGACCATATTTTAAAAGATGCGGGATTAGACGCCGAGAGTGACGTAACCTTCCAGCCTGGCATGAAACCGGCGGATATGGCAGTTTCCCTCTATGCGACCAACGAGGTGGACGCGATCATTTCCTGGGAACCGTTTGTGACCCAGGCACAGCAGCAATACGGAGACGAAGTAAAGATCCTCTATGATTCCGCCGCAGAAATTCAAAAGGAAACAGGAAGCGATTCTTTCTATCCGGTCAACGTAGTATCTGCCTCCGGTGATCTGATCAACAATCACACAGAAACCTTACAAAAATTTTTGGATGTTTATAAACAGACCGTAGATTACATTAATACTGATGAGGGAGCCAATGCTCTCATAGCGGAGATCTTAGAGCAGGAGGAACAGACCGTCGCTGATTCGAGGGTGAGGGTTGACTTTAATTACGAGATCGATGCAGAAGGTCTTGATACCACACTCTTGTGGGCATTAGACTGCGGTTATCTGGATGAGATTCCGGATGATGCAGAATTTTATAATAGCAGTTTCACCAATTAATAAATAAATTTCTCCCGAAAGAGCGGCAAGCTTTCGGGAGAAAAGAAAGAGAGCCTCAGATGAAAAAGAAAATAATACCGTGGGCAGAAGGAATCTCCGGGATTCTTTTATTGTTAATCTTATGGTATGCCGCCTCTAAAACAGGAATTTTCGGCCGGGTGACGGTAAGGGCGAGTCAATTGCTTCTCCCGGAGCCGGCTAAAGTATTTCACTCAATCTATGAAATGATCCTATCCGGATATCTCTTAAGCAACATTTGGGTGAGCCTTTTACGAGTGGTCAAGGGATTTGTGCTTTCCGTGGTCATCGGGATTCCCATCGGAATCCTTATGGGAATGAGCAAAAACTTTTTTAACTTTATCAATCCGTTATATCGTTTGATTTCTCCGATTCCGGGAGTAGCCTGGGTCCCGCTTGCCATCTTGTGGTTTGGCCTGGGAGATAAGGCAGCTTTGTTCATCATTACCATGGGTTCCCTGTCGCCGATTATCGCCAACACCTTACAGGGAGTTCAGGACGTCGATCCGATTTTGTTACAGGCATTGGAAACTATGGGAGCCAGTAAAGGGCAGATCATTCGAAAATGTGTCATACCAAGTATTCTTGCCTATATAGTCACCGGCTTTCGTTTGGGACTGGGATTTGCATGGCGCGTCTTGATCGCCGCCGAGATGGTCGGCGTTCCCGACGGTTTGGGATATGTCTTAAGCGTTGGCCGTTCCACGGGACAGACAGACGTCACCATCGTGACGATCCTGTGTCTTGGCGTCATGATGATCATCATGGATGAGTGCCTGTTTAATCCGATAGAAAATCTTACAAAAAACTGGAAAAGCAGTCCAGCAAAATAAGGAGGGCATATAATGTCGGACGGGAAAGAGTATGTCAGCAATCTGATAAGGAAAGCGAGAGACGCGCAAAAAATAGCAGAATCCTTTTCCCAGAAAAAGGCGGATCTCCTTTGCGAAGCAGTATCTTATGCCTGTACCAGACAACCATTTCGGGAAAAAGCCGCCGGACTTTTGGTGGAAGAATCCAAAATGGGAAATAAAACAGACAAAGAACAAAAACTTTATAATAAAATCATATCCGTATACCACGAAATGAAGGGACAAGCATCCGTGGGAATCATCGGAAGAGATGAAAAAAGGAAATTAGTCATCTATGGCAAGCCCATCGGCGTAGTTTGCGCCATCATCCCGGTGACCAACGGAGAGACCACTCCTGTTATAAAGATCTTGTGGGCGCTAAAAACACGCAATGCCATCATCCTTTCTCCTCACCACAGGGGGAGAAAAACCATGGATTATATTGTCGCATATATCAGAAGCATTCTAAAAGAATTGGATGCTCCCGAAGATATGGTACAATATATTGACGAAGAACATAGCGGCCGCGACACTGTAAGAGAGCTGATGGAACAAAGTGATTTTGTCGTGGCGACGGGAGGGAAAGCCTTAGTCCATGCGGCCTATTCCTCGGGAACCCCCGCCATCGGCGTGGGAGCCGGGAATTGTACGGTATACGTAGACAAAACAGCAGATATTTCTCTGCTGGCTCAAAATTTAAACCTTTCTCAAACTTTTGATAATTCCTCCAGTTGTTCTTCCGAGAGCAACTTAATAATCCATGAAGAGGTTTATGAGGACGTTTTAACAGCCTGCCGGCAAAGGGGAGCCTTTGTGCTGCGGGCGGATCAGGAAGAAAAACAAAAACTGATAAAAACCATCTGGCCTGAATGGCCAAAAAACAATCGCATGAGCCGCCAAACGCCTGCGCAGAGCGCAGAAAAGCTGGCTTTATTGGCGGGATTTACAGCGCCGCCTTCCACCGCATATTATCTCGTGGAAGAAGGAGATGCGGTAAAAATCATGAAACAGCCTTCCCTTCCGGTGACAGCGGGAGAGAAACTTTGCCCGGTACTTGCGGCGTTTCGCGTAAAAGATTATGAAACAGCTTTAGAGCTTACGGAGCGCATACTTTCTTACCAGGGCAACGGACATAGCTGTGGAATCTATACAAAAAACGAAAAACAGATCACAGAGATGGCGGCCCGCATGAAGGTGGCCCGCGTATTGGTCAATCAGCCTCACTCCATGGGAAATGGAGGCGCCTGGTTTAACGGAATGCCGTCTACCAATACGTTGGGGTGCGGCACATGGGGAGGCAACAGCAGCAGTCAGAATATAACCTGGAGAGACTTACTAAATACCACGACGCTTTCTTATATTATAGAAGAAAAACAGCCGTTAAAAGAAGAAGAAGTGTTTTCAGAATCCATAAAAAATCTCTCAATTTTGTATTAGTTAATATTGCTTTTTCATTTTCTCCTTTTAGTGAAAGCCTGTAGGATTGCAAGAGTGCCGGGCGTTAAGCAGGCATATAGCAATCCGTGGTTTTCACATATCATTTTGCATCCTGAACCCTTTTTGTACAATCGCATATTTTAAAAGAAAAAGGTGTAACATGGGTCTTCGGTTTTGGGAGCTT
>CAZKQV010000061.1:0-5323 GCA_964555015.1 uncultured Eubacterium sp.
AGATTTCTCCATCCTTCACATATACAAAGTTTTCGTTATTCAGGATCATTTCGCAACGTCCGGTTACACAATAATTGAAAAGCAAAGGGCCTTTTTCAATGGAGTTATCCCCACGAAAATCCGGGGCTGTCCAAGTGGGAGAATTTACAAAAATATAAGCAATAGTAAGCCCAGGAAAGAGTGGGAAAAAAGTCATTGAGCCTTTTCCTTCTTTCTCCTTCAAAAGCAGTTCCACGCTAAAAGTGCTGCGTTTTATTGAAATTCCGGGGACTTCAATAGATTTTCTTATAATATCATCAATATTCATTTCTTGCTCCTGTCACTCAGGTATCTGACCTTTGATTTTAATTACATTATAGGATTGCGGTGGAAATCAGTCAACAGAAAAGCTCGGTGCTGTTTGGAGCTAAAAAGTTGATTGGTCATAGAATAAGCCCGTGTATTTTGTTAAAATGGTTAAAGCGTTAGAACAAGCTAACCAACACAAGGAGGCTATTTATATGAACAACAAACTACAAGCAAAAGATTTAATCAATATCGGTTTATTTACAGTCCTTTATTTTGTAATCGGCTGTTGTGTTGCAATTCCAATCGGTATGATTCCAATTTTTCTTCCCATACTGGGAGCACTTTGGGTTATCATTACCGGAATCCCCTTTATGCTCTTCCTAACAAAAGTAAAAAAGTTTGGCATGATTACGATCATGGGCATTTTGAGCGGATTGCTGATGGGACTTACCGGCATGGGATTTTGGGGTGTCCTTACTGGCGTTGTCTTTGGCGTTTTGGGCGATCTCCTAATGAAGTCTGGAGAATATAAGAGTATGAAGAAAAGCAGCATTGGATATGCCGTTTTCAGTCTTTGGATGATTGGTACTTATATTCCGATGTACTTCACGGTGGAACAATCAAAAGCTGACTTTGCCAGCCAGTTCAGTGAGGAGTACGCAGAAAAAGTAATGTCTGTCATGCCGACGTGGAGTTTTGTTCTTGTTGTGGCAAGTATTTTCCTGTTCTCTTTCTTTGGTGCGTTCTTAGGAAAGAAGCTGCTGAAGAAGCACTTTGCTAAAGCAGGAATTGTATAATGGAGACGCAATTTTTTACCGCAGGAAAAGAAAAGCGATACATAATACTTGATCCCCGGACAAAGCTGGCACTTGTTGTGACAATCTCAACACTTATGCTCGGCGGAGGAAACATCGGCGCTATGCAGTTTATTCGTCCTATTTTGTGTATTGTTCCATTTATTCTTTTGTTCTCAGAACGACATATTAAAACAGCGGCGAAATATCTTGTGCTTTACATAGCTTGCTATGCAATAGAGATGGTTGCAATCAACTGGACAAATGGTATGCTGTCGTTCCTTTTGCTGGCAATTAGTTCTATCATGACCAAGTTTGCTCCCGGAATTATGACGGGAGCATTCTTGTTGTCTACAACAACAGTCAGTGAATTTATTGCCGCAATGGAGCGGATGCACATATCAGAAAAAATTGTAATTCCTCTATCGGTAATTTTCCGCTTTTTCCCAACGATCGCAGAGGAATCCCATGCCATTTCAGACGCCATGAAAATGCGTGATATCCGTTTTGGAGGGAAGCATCCGGCGCTTATGATAGAATATCGTCTCATTCCACTCATGGTTTCTGTGGTTAAAATTGGTGATGAACTTTCCGCGGCAGCTTTAACGCGGGGACTTGGCGCACCGGAGAAGCGGACAAATGTTTGCCGGATTGGATTCCATGTTCAGGATTTCATACTGCTCATACTGTGTGTGCTTTGCTTTGGCGCATTTCTGCTGCAAAGATTTTTCTGAAACAGGGGGTGAAAGAATGGTCGAAATCAACAATGTATCGTTTTCGTATACTGGTGAAGCAGGGACGGTAGGAAGCGTTCGGGAAATTACGCTGGATATTCCGGATGGGCAATTTGTTGTCCTTTGTGGGGAAAGCGGATGTGGAAAAACGACAATAACCCGTCTTATCAATGGGCTTATTCCTCATTACTATGAGGGACAGCTTGATGGAAAGGTATATGTCAACGGGAAAAATGTCTCTGATCAGCCTCTTTATGATACGGCTCGCATGATTGGTAGTGTCTTCCAAAATCCGCGCTCTCAATTTTTTAACGTGGATACTACTAGTGAAATCACTTTTGGCTGTGAAAACCTTGGCGTTTCAGAAACAGAAATTATGTCACGAATGGAATGGGTAACACAGGAGTTCCATTTGCAAAAACTCTTAGGCAGGAGTATTTTCAATTTGTCCGGGGGTGAAAAACAGAAAATAGCCTGTGCTGGTGTTTCTATCATGCAGCCAGATATTTTCGTGTTGGATGAACCGTCGTCTAATCTGGACGCGTCCTCAATCCGAGAATTGCGCGATATTCTTTCTTTTTGGAAATCACAGGGAAAAACGATTATTGTATCGGAACACCGCCTTTACTATTTACGGGGATTGGCTGACCGGTTCCTATATCTAAATAATGGTTCAATACAAAACGACTTCACAGCAGAACAGTTTGAACAACTTGGAGAAGAAAAGCGGGCCGGCATGGGGCTTAGGACATTTGAATTGAATGGATTAAAAGCAAAGCCGCACTTGCAATCTTCACATCAGACAATTTCTCTGAAAAACTTTCGGTTCTCATATAAAAACGGACCGGAAATTTTGTATATTCCAGACTGTGAGATACCGGCAAATGAGGTTGTTGCTATTATCGGGAACAATGGCGCAGGAAAATCCACATTTTCACGTTGCTTTTGTGGCTTGGAAAGGCAATGTGGTGAAATCATTTGGAACGGCAAAAAATGGAAAGCAAGACAACGGCTGAAAAATTGTTATATGGTTATGCAGGAAGTGAACCATCAGCTTTTTACCGAAAGTGTAAAGGATGAAATAGCTATTAGCATGGTTCAGGAAAATGCGGAGCAAACTCAAAAAATCATATCGGGATTAGACCTGTTGGAAGTTCAAGAACGGCATCCCATGTCACTTTCAGGCGGGCAAAAGCAGCGCGTGGCGATTGCTTCCGCCATAGCATCAAAGCGTTCCATCCTATTTTTGGACGAGCCCACAAGCGGTTTGGACCTCCGTCATATGAAAGAGGTTGCGGACATTTTGCGTCAGCTTCGGCACGACGGGGAAACGGTTTATGTAATAACACATGACCTGGAACTTATTTTGGAGTGCTGCACAAGTGTGATTCACTTTCAGGATGGTACGATCATAGACCAATATCCCGTCGATAAAGCAGGATTACAAAAAATTAGAAATTATTTTACAGGAGAAGATTTGGGATAAAATCAAACTGCCAGGTTAAAGAGATAATATTATTTACAATAGAGTACGCTTTCAATGTAGTTATATCATTCGAATACATGAAA
This sequence comes from uncultured Eubacterium sp., assembly GCA_964555015.1. Taxonomy (GTDB): domain Bacteria; phylum Bacillota; class Clostridia; order Lachnospirales; family Lachnospiraceae; genus Anaerobutyricum. The sequence continues at coordinate 3,386 of CAZKQV010000061.1, forward strand.
ACAAATGGCGGCGGTGCGGTGTCCGTCAACGTGGAATGCTTCGGCAGTCCCGGACTTCCGTGGGAGGAATAAAAAAGGTTCCCGCAGTTGGGAGCCTGTGAAATAGAAATCAATTGTCAAGGAAAAGCTGTGAGATCAGGTAATCAATATCCGTTGAAAATTGTGGATGATATCCGTTGGCATATACGTCAAGATATGCCTGACAATCATCCACGATTGTTTTTGTGTCTTTATCAATGATGGTTTGAATTAGTGTGACCAATTGGTTTCCCTTAGTACGATAGCGTCTGAGATATTGTTTGGTGATGGGAAACATTTTGATGTAGTGCAGGCCATGCCTGTTTTTGGGGCGTGTGGTAGGTCTGGGAGGTAAGGCAAACGCGGAAGCTAAACATACACGTTCATGATATTCTTGCCGTAATGACCGGCGAGCACTTGGCTCACTATTTTTATACTCGAAAAGCACCGAAAGAGCAACGGATTGAAAAAAATTTTTAAGATGGGAGGGAGCATATGCCATACAGACCGAACACACCGTGCAGACATCCCGGCTGTGCTGCTCTTGTCCCTTACGGGCAGAAATACTGTGAGAAACACAAAGCGCTGCACCGGAAGAAATGCGGTCAACTGCAAAGCACAGGTACGGAAGGAAATGGCAGAAAGCCAGCCGGGAATACCTGGAGGGCACAAGCTTTCTGCAGATCGGGAGGGGCTTGAGGCGGACGGCATCCTTACCGGGGCAGGTAAGAAAAAATAGTAATCCTAACAAGCGAAAAATCACGGATATTACTCTGTTGAAATCAATTGCAAGGTATCTTGCCAGTGTGGTTGGAAGTCCGGTTTCCGTTAAAAGTGTTTCAGACTATCTGGTTTCTTCTGGTCGAAAGGTTTCACCTAATACAGTGAATGATTATATGGAAGCTCTTCAGGAGTCATTCATATTTTATCCCGTAGAACGCTTTGATATTAATGGAAAGCAGCTGCTGAAGGTGAATCGCAAATGGTATATCGTTGACTTGGGACTTCGTAACCACATCCTGCCCAAGAAACGGTATGATCTTGGCTTCTCTCTGGAGAATATCATATTTTTTGAGCTTCTTCGCAGAGGCTATAAAGTGAATGTCGGCAAGAATGGAGATGCTGAAGTCGATTTTGTTGCACAGAAACAGGGAGTTCTGCATTATTATCAGGTGACTGCCGATATGACAAACGAGAATACCTTCAATCGGGAAATTAGGCCACTGCAGTCAATTAAGGATAATTATGAAAAGGTTATTCTCACATTGGATCGTATGACGCCAGGCAACTATGAAGGTATAAAAGTAGTTCATTTGCTTGACTGGTTGGTAGAAAATACTAAATAACATATAATTTTAGGACAAAGGCAAGGCTATCCGATTGACGAGGTGTATTATATTTGCCAGACCTATAACCGGTTGGTGAAGAACGCCTGCACCAGCCACAAGATCGAGGCAGTGGTAGCCCTTCTCCCATTTCCGGGGGGAAGGGCTTTTTAAAGTGCTTTCCAGAGTTAAATATAAAATTGTATTGCTAATAGATGATAATCTCGGTTCCATGGGATTATTAATAAACACCGCTTTTCAGTTTTCCCCAGTCTTCATTTCCCTGCATATAATTAAAGGTTTCATCTCCAAGAGACTTCAAAAGCTCCTGCTTTAAGCCGACTAAAAAATTAGGGTCAACAGGTTTTAGCGTCATATGTTGATAAAGCTTAGATTTTGTAAAATCACCTATCATTCCAACGCTATCCAATATTTCTTGCATAAGCTGTGCCGTCCATGCAACATCCCTTTCCCATGCCGCAACATCCAGTCCGCAACAAACTTCATTATATTTGCCCATTTCAAATGCAGACGCAGCAAAAGACGAAACTTCAACCAGCTTTTTTGCCATTTCATGATTATCATCTTCCATATA
>CAZKQV010000062.1:0-4815 GCA_964555015.1 uncultured Eubacterium sp.
TTCCACAACAGCCATATTAATCTCCATTTTGGAAAATGACCTATTTTCCCATACAAAACTTACTGAAAATACGGTTTACCAGATCTTCTTCGACCGCTTCGCCAATCACTTCACCAAGGCAGGTATAGGCATTCATCAGATCGATGGTATAAAAATCTTCCGTCATACCGCTTTCGATGCTTGACAATACCATCGAAAGGCTTTCCTTTGCCTGCAAAAAGGACGCTTTCTGCCTTTCATTTGTCAGAAATACTTCATCATTCCATGAGATTTCTCCTGTTTCATACATCTGGATTAAGACTTCTTCCAGCTGTTCCCTTCCGCTGCCGCAGACAGCCGAAAGTTCAATAAACGGACCTTCGATTCCTTTTTTCTGAAAATCCTCTCTGCCCGTCACAGCCGGTAAATCCGATTTGTTCAACAAATAGACAACCTTTTTATCTGTCAGAAGATGAAGAATCTCCGCATCATTTTCATCAAGCGGAACACTGGTATCGCAGACAAACAAAATCAAATCTGCCTCTGCCGCCAGCTTTTTTGCCCTCTCCACACCGATTTTTTCTACCACATCGCTTGTACCGCGGATTCCCGCCGTGTCCATCATCTGAAAACTGAAGCTTCCAATCCGAATCTGTTCTTCGATTGTATCCCGCGTTGTCCCGGCAATTTCTGTCACAATTGCCCGTTCCGTACCGCTCAGTAAATTCAAAATAGAAGATTTCCCCGCATTCGGCTTTCCCAGCAATACTGTACGAATGCCCTCTGTCAGTATTTTTCCGTTCTCGGAACGGCGCAGCAGCAGCTCAATTTCCCGGATAATCGGAATAATCTTCTCCTTTAATTCCGTTCCGTATCCGTCTACAGAAATATGTTCCGGGTCATCTAACGCTGCTTCTATAAATGCAACGCTGTCTAATATTTCTTCCCGAAATTCCTTCACCTTTCTGGCAACAGAACCCTGAAGCTGTCCGACAGAAGAGCGCAATGCAAATTCATTTTTTGCCTGTATCAGATCTGCCACTGCTTCTGCCTGGCTTAAATCCAGTCTTCCATTCAGAAATGCCCGTTTGCTGAATTCACCCGGCTCAGCAGGTCTTGCTCCGTTTTTCAAAACCGTTTCCAGTATTTTTTTTGTAACCAGAATACCGCCATGACAATCGATCTCAACCGTATCCTCTGCCGTATAGCTGTGAGGCGCTCTCATAATCAAAACAAGTACCTCATCGATTGTCTTTCCATTCTCTTTTATACAGCCATAATGAATCGTATGGCTTTTTTCCATACTTAATTTTTTCTTCTTTCCGGCCGAATAAAAAATACGGTCAATAACAGAAAATGCTTCCGGGCCGCTGATACGAATAATACTGATTCCCGCCGGACTCATCGCCGTAGCAATCGCAGCAATTGTCTCCATCCTTACCTCATTTCCAACTATAATTGAAAAACACAGGAGCTATGCATTCTGCACAGCTCCTGTGTATGTATGCCGAATGTTCTGTGCAAATTCTGCACGTTTATTCGCGCGTCTCGCTCTGTCTGTTATTGTAAGGTCTGCGGTTATTATCGTAATATCTTCTTTCTCTGCGAAGCATTACGACAACATGCCGGTAAGGATCTTCGCCCTCACTCTTGGTAAATACATATTTATCATCCTGAAGTGTGGAATGGATAATCCTTCTTTCATACGGATTCATCGGCTCCAGAGATATGCTTCTCTTCGTCCTTTTTACCTTATAAGCAATATTCTTTGCCAGAATCTCCAGAGTTTCCTTTCTTCTTTCTCTGTAATTCTCCGTATCCAGCTTTACACGAATATACTCATCGCGATGCTTATTGATCACCAGGCTAACCAGATACTGCAGAGAATCCAGCGTCTGTCCTCGCTTGCCGATCAGGATACCCATATCATCACCGCTCATATTCATCTCAACGCAGTTTTCTTCTTCATTGATCTTGGCGGTAATTTCTGCGGTAACACCCATCTCGGCTAAAATATTTTCCAGGAATTCTACGCCGTAATCCAGATCATCCATCTTCTTCTTTGCCAGAATGACAGCCGGACGTGCGCCGATACCTAATATACCATTCGAGCCTTTCTCTTTTACCTGATACTCTAATTTATCACTGGTAATACCAAGTTCGATTAAAGCCTTTGTGATAGCATCATCCAGATTCTTTGCGGATATTTCAATATAATCAGCCACTTCTTACTCCTTCCCGAAAAGTAAGAGAAATCCATTTAATTCTTCTTGTTATTCCCCTTGCTGTTTTCTAATCTTTCATTATACTTCTGAACCATCGCTGCTTTCGCGGCAATACTGTTTGGATCAAGTTCGCCGGAAGCATAATATTCCGTATTCTGTTTAATCTTATCCAGCTTCTGATTCTGTTTTTCCTTTGCTGCTGCTTCACGCTGTTCTTTCTCTTCCTTTGTTTCCTGCAAAGCATGAAGCTGCGCCTCTGAAATCTTAGAAGGCTTAACCGGAGGCAATCCCTGTCTCTCACGCTTTCTGTTTACTTTACTTACATTCTTTTCAATCAGTACATCCAGATCGATCTTCTTCATGTAAGCATTAACAAAGAGCTGAATGATAACACGAACACCGCTGGAAGCCACCCAGTACAAACCAACGCCGGCAGGTAACATAAAACAAAATACAACAGACATCAGAGGCATGAAATTATTCATCATTTTCATCGTCTGTGCATTTGTATCATCACCATTCGATGAACTTGTAGCGGCCGTTGTCATCTTAACACTGAGCCACTGCAGAACGCCGGCAAGAATCGGAATCAGAATAATCGGAAACGAAAATCCCGGATTCTGCGCCAGATTAATAGTAAGGAAATTGTTATAGCGGTCGATCATAACACGACTGCTGTCAATCGCACCTGAAATATTCGGAAACAGTTCCGTAAAAGTCTGCCATGTACTGTTGCTGAACGAATACAGCAAGTCAACCATCTTATCGCTGTTTCCAAGAGAATCCGTCGCAATTCTGGCATTTGAAGCCAGAGTCTGAAGTCCTTCTACCGAAGCATAATTCGGATAAGCAGATGCCAGTGCATCTACTACATTCATATAAACCGTCTTTAATGACTCTACATAAGCGGGCAGCTTATAGATAACCTGATACAGAGCAAACAGGATGGGCAGCTGAATCAGAGATGTCAGGCATCCGCCGGTAGGGCTGGAACCATATTTCTGATAAACAGCCTTTACCTCATCATTCATCTTAACAGCGGATTCCTGATCTTTTTTATCCTTGTACTTATTCTGCACAGCCTGAACTTCCGGCATAATCAGTGAATTCAGCTTTGTCGAACGCTGTTGCTTGATCGTCAGAGGAAGCAGCAGAACATTGATCAATACGGTAAACAGGATAATACTGGTTCCAATATTCGGAATCCCGATCAAATTCAAAAAATTAAAAATAGCATCCATGATAAAACCAAGCACAGTCGCGATCGGTCCTATCAGGAATGTCGTGCTTTTGGTAAGCAATAAATAATACAATGCGCTCTCCTCCTTAATCAGGGTACGGGGTCATAGCCTCCATATGAAAACGGATTACATCGCAGAATTCTCTTAACTGCGAGAAAAGAACCCTTCCATATTCCATACTTTTGCAGAGCCTCAATTGCATACTGCGAGCAGGTAGGCGTAAACTTACAGTGATTTTTCTTCAAAGGCGACAAATATTTCTGATAAAAACGAATACAGCAAATTATTCCCTTGCGAATCATCACTTCGATTCTCCAATCACAATATGATGCAAACCTCCCAGGTGAAGGAATGCCTGTTCCATTTCTCCGTAACCTTTTTCCCTGGCTGCCTGTCTGGCAACAATAACGATATCATAGCCTGTCTGAAAGTTTCCTTTGTTTAACCGGTAAACCTCGCGAATAATTCTGGTCATCCGATGTCTTACAATACTGTTTCCTACTTTTTTACTTACGGATATCCCAATCCGAAGCCGGTCCGTATCATTCTTCAGCTTATACATAATAAGAAGCCGGTTCGCACGGGAATCCTTTTTCCGATATACATTCTGAAATTCGCTGTTCTTCTTTAAAGAATCTATATTTCTCATATGATCCTCCATTCCGAACACTGCTTAATAAAGAAGAAAAGGTCACATAAACTGCGACCTTATGCGGATAATACTTTTCTTCCCTTCGCTCTTCTTGCAGCCAGAACCTTTCTGCCATTTGCAGTACTCATTCTCTTTCTGAAGCCGTGAACCTTGGATCTGGATCTCTTCTTAGGCTGAAATGTCATCTTCATATGTCATACACCTCCCTTTCATCGAAATAGGTGACTTTTAAGACAAGCTGGTACCAGAGGATACCGATTTTCATTATATTGAAATCCATTTCTTTCGTCAAGTATTATTTCCCAGTTTTTGAAAAATAGTTATCCACAATTTTTTTGTGGATAATGTAGATAACATAACAAATCCACAATTCGTGGATAATTCGTGGATAAATAGTTTTATTTTTCGGATAAGCCTTACAAAAATCGAAAAAAAACCCGCTTTTTCGCCATTTTTTCAGAGTGGACAAGTGGATAAATCCGGTTGATAATAAAAACAATTATTTCTTTTATCACCAATTTAAGTAAACCACTAATTTTAATATCGCACCGTATTCACCTTAAATCAACTGAGAATGAAAAGTTTTTCCACAATCTTTTCAACCAAAAATAAAAGCATTCGAAAATCAGTTTTCATTGAAAATTAATGGATTATGAACTATAATTTATTTTAGTATTTTTCCATTACATTTTATAATAACAAATTTTTTATACTTAGT
>CAZKQV010000063.1:0-4800 GCA_964555015.1 uncultured Eubacterium sp.
TAATCCCAAATATACTGCATTATATTATACAATTGGCAAAATGAATGGATCCACTTCGACAAGAACGGAACGAGCCATAAGACACGCTTTTTCTGTGGCACGAAGCTGTAAAGGAGATTATGAATTGGTGGATCATTACATCGGATTTATCAATTGTGAAAACTCCAGTTCCATCGCCAGTTTATATCGAACGATAAAATATGAAACAGATCTTGTCAATGAACATTCGTTTTTAGAAATGGATTCCAAAATTGGAGAAGAGATTGGCTGCGATGAAAAAGAGAGTAGTTATCCGATCAGCGAATCCATGATAAGAGAGCTGATTCATCAGGAATTAGCAGAAACTGTGCTTTTTATTTCAGAAAGACTTCAAAAAAAGTAATCTGTTCCTTCTATATAATTTAATTACTCCCTTCCCTTAGATGATCATAGTTTAATTTATTATTGATAGTTTATTATAGCGTTCTCTGCTAATGTTTCGCAAACAGTAAACTAATAAAGAATTAAGCAAAATAAATGAAGAAATAAAACAGAAAATACGGTATAATATAAACAGTTATTATGAAAAATTTATAGTTGAGCAAAATTTACAATAAGGCTGAAACTTATAATAAGGCTAAAATCTGTTTTGTGCCTTTATAGCAAAGGAAGTGAAACAATGAAAGGAAATACGATTGGATTTGTTGGCGGCAATATCATTACCATGGATCCCTCCGATTCCAGGAAAGAGGCAATATTTATAAAAGACGGTATCATTGAGGCCCTTGGTACAAATGATGAGATCAGGAAACTGGCGGCAGATCATGGCACAGAAATCGTGGATCTGTTTGGAAAGACCGTTCTTCCGGGGCTCCATGATTGTCATGTTCATGTGGTGGGAACCGGGCTTGCAAGCATCGGCGTGGATCTTTATGACTGCCATAGTGTGAAGGAAGTATTAGAAGCATTAAAAAAGGAAGGAGAACATTCCTTAAATGGATGGATCTGCGGGGGGCGTCTGGATGAGTCGAGACTGGAAGAAAAACGCCCGCCGCTAATGAGGGAGTTGGATGAGATTTTTCCGGATCGGGGCGTCTATATCTTAGATCGGGGTCTGCATTATACTTTAATTAATCGAGTGGTTTTCGATGAGATCGGACTTACCGGGAAGGAAAAGGGAGTCGGTTTTGATGAAAAGGGAAATCCCAGCGGAAGAATGCATGAAGAGGCCAATGGAATTGTCCGGGGATATTTCAACAATTCTATGACGGCAGAACAAAGAAAAGCAGCGATTTTGTCAGTGGAAGAAGAAGCGGCAAGAAAGGGGATTACCACCATTCATGCCATGGATGGCGGGGAAATGTTTTCCGATAAAGATATCGAGGTTTTCTTGGAGCTGGAAAATAAAACAAAAGTAGATTTTGTTCTTTACTGGGACACCTTGGATATTGAAAAAGTGCAAAAGGCCGGGTTGCCCCGTATTGGTACGGATGTGCTTTCCGATGGTTCCATTGGGTCAAGAACGGCGGCTTTTGATGAACCGTATGCAGATATGCCGGAGACAAAAGGGCTGATGTATCTGTCTGATGAACTGATGACAGAGAAGATTGAGATGGCGTTAAAGAATCATCTGCAATTTGGGTTTCACGCCATTGGACAGCAGGCTATAAGGCGCGTCATAGACTGTTACGAAAAAGCCTATGAAAAATATCCATGGGAAGATGCTAGATTCCGGATGGAACATTTTGGATTTTGCGATGAGAGGGATGTGGAACGGGCAAAGAAAAATCGTATGATCATTTCCACCCAGCCTTCCTTTAGCTTTTTACGGGGCGGGCCGGGAAGTGTGTATCAGATCCGCACCGGAGCTGAGAGAGAAAGAAGAGCTTATCCTAATAAAAAGTTTTTAGATTATGGACTGGTGGTTGCGGGCGGTTCCGACTCCAATGTGACGCCGATGGATTCTATCCTGGGAATCCACAGTGCGGTGAATCATCCTTATCCCGAGCATAGAGTGAGCGTGTACCAGGCTCTTCGTATGTTTACCATCGATGCAGCCTATGCCGCCTTTGAAGAGGATAAGAAGGGGTCTTTGAAAGTGGGAAAAGCAGGAGATTTAACCATTTTAGCGGAGGATCCTTATCGTATTTCTAAAGAATCTCTCCGGGATATGAATGTAATGATGACCGTAAAAGACGGAAACATTATTTTTGAGCGGAAAGAAAATGATATCCTATAAAATATGGTAGGCTGATGAAAGATAGTGGGATAATGAAAACAGTAGGAAAATGAAATATAGTGGGATAAAATAAAAATGGCAGAGTATAGTCTGTCAATAAAAAATACATAAGGAGGAGCAATATGGAAAAATATGTATTGGGATTTGATTTGGGGACAACAGGAACAAGAGCGATGATTTTCGACCACAGCAGCAAGGTGATTTCTTCTGCCTACAGTGAATTTACGCAGTATTTTCCAAAGGACGGCTGGGTAGAACATGATGCGCTTGAGATTTATGAAGTGACCATGAAAATGGCGGCGCAGGCTTTAAAAGAAGGAGGGGTAAAGCCAGAGCAGATTGCCGCCATCGGTCTGGCAAATCAAAGGGAGACGACTGTTATCTGGGATAAAAATACCGGAATCCCGGCTTGCCGTGCCATTGTGTGGCAGGATCGACGGACCCTTCCGATCTGTGAGCGGCTGGAAGAACTGGACGGAGAAGATATTTGTAAAAGAACGGGAATGATTATTATCCCAAATGATGCGGCAACGAAGATCGCCTGGCTCATGGAAAATAACGAAGAGATTCGGTGCGGCCTGGAAGAGGGACGGCTGATTTACGGTACGATCGATACTTTCATGACCTGGAAGCTTACCGGAGGAGAAGCACATATCACGGAACACTCCAATAACTCTTGTACTTTATTGCAGAATGCCCGCACTTTAGATTATGACGAGGGGATTTTGAAAACTTTGGGAATCCCAAGACATATCTTGCCGGAAATTAAAACTTCCAGTGAGATTTATGGCTATACAAAGCCAGAGTTATTCTTTGGGGCTTCAGTTCCGATTTCCGGTATCCTGGGAGATCAGGAAGCGGCAGCCATCGGACAGGGCTGCCTGAAACCGGGTACGGCAAAAAATACATACGGAACAGGATCATTTATCGTAATGAATACCGGAGACCGGTATATCGAACCGTCGGACGGTATCTTTTCTCCGGTGTTATATACAAGAGGAGATCAAGTCAATTACAGTCTGGAAGGAATGGCAGATGTCTCCGGCGCAGTGATCCAATGGCTGCGTGATGGTCTTGGCATTATCCAGAAAGCCAGCGATGCGGAAAAGATGGCGAGGGAAGTGGACAGCAATATGGGCGTTTATTTTATTCCGGCTTTTGTTGGACTTGGCGCTCCTTATTATGACTCCTATGCCAGAGGAACCATTATCGGTCTATCCAGAGGAGCAGATAAAAGGCACGTGGCAAGAGCCGCCCTGGAATCCATGGCATTTCAGGTGAGGGACGCCTTTGAAATGCTGGAAATCAAATCCGGAATGAAACTCCAAAGACTTCGTGCGGACGGAGGCGGCGCAAACAGCGACTTTATGCTCCAATTCCAGTCTGATATCTTAGGCGTTCCGGTGGAACGGCCGGAAATCACAGAAACTACCTGCCTTGGCGGAGCGTATATGGCCGGACTGGCGGTGGGATATTGGGAATCCATCGAAGAAGTATCCAGCTTTTGGAGAGTGGAAAAGGCATTTGAACCATCCATCACAGACGCACAGCGTCAGGATCAGATCATGATGTGGAAACGTGCTGTGGAAAGAGCAGGAGGCTGGCTGAAGTAGAACGTCCCCAATACTCTATTGTGAAATGTTAAATTTTATGATATAATTAAAAAATATTTTGTAACATAAATTTAACATTTAATCTGTGAATTGCCTATATGAGGTAAAAGAGAACGCTTTTTGCCTTTTTATTTTAAAACAAGCAGTTCATGAGATTTTCACCGTAAGGAGTTGGGATTGAGGAATGACAGATTATAAAAAAAGGATAAAAATGGCTGGGGCCGGGATTTGCCGGATCATTTTTATGACGGTGCTGTCAATGACAATTTTGTTTTGTTTAGATACTGATGCCTATGCCGCCGCAAGAAAGATTACATATAAAGGGCGTGTCATCGCCACTGTGGACAGCGGAGGACTGATGACATTTAAGCCAAGCGGCAAGGACGATGCCCCTGCACTGGAATATCTTCTCAACAACGATAAGAAGAAAAGAATCGTTTTTCCCAAGGGAAAGACAATAAAGATTGGCCAGGTTGTGGATATCGGAAGCAATACGATGATTAATGCAACGGGAGCGACCATTATCCAGACGGACGGATCTAAGGGAGTGATCAAGCACAAGGTGGATGGTTCGAATTATAATGCCATTCATAATGTGACGATCGTGGGCGGAACCTGGAAGAATAAAACAAATCGGGCTGCTTGCACCATGGTTCGTTTTGCCCATGGCAAGACGCTGAAGTTCAAGAATATGAAGGTGATCACGAATTATAAAGGCCATGCGTTGGAACTGATTGCCTGTAAGGACGTCAAGGTTACCAATTGTACCTTGGTGGCCCAAAATGACAGCACAAAAAGCTCCACTTCGGTGGAAGATGCCTTGCAGATTGATGTTGCCACTCCGAAAACAGCCCCGGGAGTGTATAAGGAAACAAACTATCAAAAGAAATATGTGAATGGTCAGACCTGCCAGAATATCCGGGTGGAAAATTGTACGGTGTCCGGATCCAGGGGAATTTGCGCCAACTA
>CAZKQV010000064.1:0-4227 GCA_964555015.1 uncultured Eubacterium sp.
ATACTCATTAAGTTTATCAAAATCTTTTTCGCTCTCTTCTTCGTGACAGAATACTTTGACTACCTTTTGTCCATTCATCATTTCTTCCACAAACCCCTCCACTTTACCAAGGGCAGTCTGCTGCCGGAAGAAATACCTTGCCGAACCTCCGCCGATTTTGGTTGTGACCGCTAACATGATGATAATTCCCACAAGGATCACCAGCATCAGCGGCAAACTGTAATAAATCATGATGGCGAGGAGTTCCACCACAGTAATCGCCGAAACCAGAAGCTGAGGGAAACTCTGCGAGATCATCTGTCTTAAGGTATCGATATCATTGGTATAATGACTCATGATATCCCCATGATTATTGCTGTCAAAATACTTGATCGGAAGCCTCTGCATTCCGTGGAACATCCTGCCCCTCAGTTTTTTTAAGGTTCCCTGTGTGATGATCGCCATCAACTGATTATACATTACGGTAATCACCAGGGAAAAGAGATATAAAAAGGCCAGAATCTTCACCAGGGAAAGAATCTTCACACTGGCATAAGCCCAGTCTCCGCTCTGCCAGTTCTCTTCGATCACTGCGATGATCTTTTGCATAAAGATCGTGGGAACGACGGTGATTAGCGTACTGAGTACAATACATAAAATCGCCGCCGGAAACATAACCGGATAAAACTCCATCATAATCTTTAAAAGTCTTGCTACGATCCTTTTTTGTTCCGTTTTATTCTCCATCCGTATCACCTGCCTTATTCTGAGAAGTATAAATTTCACGGTAAATCTCGTTATGTTCCATCAATTCCTTATGGTTGCCGATTCCGTGGATCTTTCCGCCTTCCATGACAATGATCCGGTCGGCGTCCTCCACGGAAGCCGTCCGCTGAGCTATGATGATTTTCGTGGTTTCCGGAATGTACTCCCGAAATGCCTGTCTTATTTTTGCGTCAGTCTTCGTGTCCACGGCGCTGGTAGAATCATCGAGAATTAAGATTTTTGGTTTTTTCAGCAGCGCTCTTGCAATACATAGCCGCTGTTTTTGTCCTCCGGATACATTGGCTCCCCCTTGTTCGATGTAGGTGTCGTATCCACGGGGAAATTGTGTGACAAACTCATCGGCGCAGGCCAGTTTACAGGCCTCGATGATCTCCTCCTCTGTCGCATCTTTCTTTCCCCACCTTAAGTTATCTTTAATGGTTCCGGAAAATAAAACATTTTTTTGAAGCACTACCGCCACCTGATTTCGCAGGGTGTCAAGATCATACTTTCTTACGTCCACGCCTCCCACTTTGACGGTCCCTTCTGTGACGTCGTAAAGGCGGGAGATCAACTGGATCAGCGAGGATTTTGAAGAGCCGGTTCCCCCGATGATTCCAATGGTCTCTCCGGACCGGATGGAAAGGTTAATGCCGGAAAGAGCCATCCGCTCCGCCTTCTGGGAATACTTAAAGCTAACATTTTCAAAGGTGATGGAACCGTCTTTTACTTCGTATAAAGGATCCTCGGGATTGGTCAGCGTACTGTTTTCCACAAGAATCTCGGCGATACGTTTGGCCGATTCCGCAGCCATCGTGACCATAACGAAAATCATGGAGAGCATCATTAAACTGCTTAACATCATAAATCCATAGGATAAAAGGGAGGAAATCTGTCCTACCTCCAATTGCAGGCCCCTGGTTGTGATGATGAGATAGGAGCCAAAGGACAAGATAAATACCATGACCACATAAAGGCAAAACTGCATCAACGGATTATTCAGTGCGAGGATTCGCTCTGCTTTTGTGAAATCCGTGCAGACGTCTTCCGCCGCAATGTCAAATTTTTTCTGTTCATAGTCCTCTCTCACAAAGGATTTTACCACGCGCATGGCCTTAATATTTTCCTGGACAGAACTGTTTAAATTGTCGTACTTTATGAACACTTTCCGGAATAAGGGGAGCGTTTTATAGATGATGATACTAAGCCCCACCGTCAAAAAAGGCACGGCAAATATAAAGATAAAGGCCATTTTCCACCCATGATGCAGGCCATCACAAAGGCAAAAATTACCATGAGGGGCGCACGGATCGCGCTTCTTATGATCATCATATAAGCATTTTGCACGTTGGTAATGTCTGTGGTAAGACGGGTCACTAAAGATGAAGTTAAAAACTTATCGATATTTTCAAAGGAAAAGGTCTGGATGCTGTGAAACATATCCTTCCTTAAATTTTTCGCAAGACCGCAGGACGCCGTGGCACAAGTAGACCCGGCAAGTCCTCCGAAAAGCAGCGAAAAAAGCGCCATAATGGTCAATATTACTCCGTATTTTAACAGCAGGGACAACTCACATCCCTCTTTCATCTTATTTACCAGATCGGCAATTAAAAACGGAATGATGCATTCCATGACAACTTCCAGGGACACAAGAATCGGAGTTGCGATGGCATATTTTTTATATTCTCTGATACTTTTTGAAAGTTCTCTTATCATACCAATGAACCATACCTTTCCATTTCTTTTTTCATCACAATCATATAAATCACGAATAAAACGAGGGCCGTTGCATTTTCCGTGATCGGCTGGCTGATCACAATGCCGGGAATCCCTTTTAGATTTGCCAAAAGTATCATGACCGGCGTAAGGAGAAATCCTTTATTGATCAAAGTGTTCGCCATGGATATTTTCCACTTGTCTATGGACTGGAACACCGCATTGAATAACTCGATGAATCCAAAACCTATGATACAAAAGATCCACACCCTAAGATAGGAAACGGCAACCGGCACGGATTCCCCGGAAGGGATTAACAGATTCACCAGTTTTTCCGGGACAGCCGCCACAAGAAGCTGGCAGGCCAAAACCCAGACGGCCATGACCACGATCCCTCCCCGGATGATCGATTTCACTCGTTTTAAGAGGCCAGCGGCATAATTATAAGAAACCACAGGACGGATTCCCTGGGCAATGCCGACGCAAATCTGCATAAACGCATTTCCTATTTTTTGCACTACGCCCCATGCGGCAAGCTCCACCTGTGTCCTGCTCCCGCCATTCCCATATGACATCCGAAAATAAAGACCGGATCCAAAATGACGTTCAGGATACCGGCTCCCGCAATGCCTGCCGCCGAAATCTTAGATTCTCCTTCGGATAAGAATAATTGTGAAAATACCTGGGATAATACCAGGGGAACACAGGCGATATGAAAAGTCCAAAACAGATAATCCACACAAAATACCGCCGAATGATCGTCGGCGCCAATCCTATAAAGCAAAGGTTCCTTCACCGCCAGAAGAATCAGGGATAAAACGATAATCACTGCGGCGGCTGCATAAAGGGAAAACACAGAGTAGACTTTCACTTTCTCCCGGTTTCCCTTTCCCAGTTCCGCAGCCATATTGGCAATTCCCCCGGCGCCAAATATGGTTCCCACACAGGACGCCAACATGACGATGGGGAAAGTGATGGTCATCGCCGAGATCTGATAGGTATCTCCTGTTCTTCCCACAAAAAAAGCGTCAGCCAGATTCAAAATAAGGAATGTCAACTGGCTGAGCGCAGCAGGTATCATAAACTTTGCAAGCACTTTCGGCACAGAATATCGGGTAAATACTTCCTCCTGCGATGGGGCCGTTTTTTCTTTATTATTGCTCAAAATATCTACCTCCTTGACAAAATACTAGAATATACATATATTTTATTATAGTAGTTTTAAACTATCAAGTAGTCAGTTCAAACCTACTAAGTAGGAATAAAGCTACCATAATGACAGGAGGGAATCGTATGGAACACATAGAAAAGGAAAAAATGCTTCAGGAGATTAATGAAATTTTAGATAATCCAAAGACTAAGGCTCATGTGGACGGGATCATTCCCCTGCTCCACGGAAAATGGGAATTGCAGATCATGCTTGAGGTGTGCCGTGCAGACGTCTTGCGGTTTGGAGAATATAAAAAAAGGCTTCCAAAAATCACAAACAGTGTCTTAACCACCGCTTTGCGCAATTTGGAATCCTGGGGGCTGATCACCCGGACGCAATATAATGAGATCCCTCCCCGCGTGGAATATTCTCCCACGGAAAAGGGACGAAGTCTGCTGCCCATCTGTTATGAAATCATCAAATGGGGAGCAGAAAACAGTTTGGATGGAATCTGATATCCTTCGCTTTTTTATGGCGCAAGGATGATCTTTACTTTATTTTCTATGCATTTTTCTTCAATCTGCAAAGGGAGCTTTCGGTCTGTCACGATACCATCC
>CAZKQV010000065.1:0-3550 GCA_964555015.1 uncultured Eubacterium sp.
TAAGAAGTTTTAGTCTTCTTCTTTTCATTTGCACCGCTTGGGGCGTAGTATCTTTAAAATACTGTGCAAGTTCTTCATCGGAATATTTATTCCAGTTTTCTTTCAGGTAATTTATTTTTTCTTCTGTCCATTCCATTTATAATATTGTGACAATTAGCATTACATCCTATGCTTTCGCATAGAGAACCGACTATTTTTTACACACCACCATTACGTGCTGAGTGCATACCTTTTCGTTTAAGGGTATTTGACCAACGCCATTTGCGATTTGCGTCCTACTTCTGTTGACTTGGATATTCAGGATTTCCGCCTTTATTTTATAATTCAAACAAGTTGAATATTTCCAAGTCCCTACATGGGAATAGTCTGTGAAGATTCACCCTCGGCTCAAGTACCGTATGGTCTACGGGATACGTTAGGGTGCTTTCCTGCATGATCTACCAATCCTTGCGTTTTCAAACCTTCATAGAGTGGTTTCCCCTTTATTGTGGTGCAAGGCTCTTATTCTTATGTCCGTTTCTATGAACATAAAAATAGGACGGATTAGCCGTCCGAGGTTTTACCTGCAATTAAATATGTTCCTTATATATGTTTCCATATAATCAGCCTAGACATTTAAGCTGCGATATTGTATGAGATATTTCATATATTATTAAGTATAACTCGCAACATCATACTAAAGTTATTGGTTAATATGTCAACCCAATAATTTTCTTATCCTTTCAGACAAGATTCGACTATTTCTTCATCTCCACCGTTATGTGCTGAGAGTGACCTTTTCGGATTATGGGGATTTCACCCGCGCCATTTGCGATTGCGCCCTACGAGTGATGTTTTAGATATTCAGGATTTCCACCTTTATTCAATCTCTAAAACCCGGCATGGCTCTAGTCTGTGAACGTTTACCCTCGTCTCAAGCACCGCATGATCTGCGGGGTACGTTAGGGTACTTCGCTGCATGAACATCCAATCCTTACGTTTTCAGACCGTCATGGATTGGTTTCCCATCCATTGTGGTGTAAGGCTCTTATCTTTATGTTCTCTTTCGAGCATAAAAATAGTAGGGATTATCCCTACGAGGAATTACCTGCAATTAAATTCATTCTTTATGCACATTTCTGTGCATACAGGCAAATTCTATCTGCCTGCTCCGCCTCACTTAAATCGTCCCACTTCTCAGCGAGTTCCGACATGATGACGTCAAACTCCCTGAATTCACCGGAGGACTCATACACCTCGACCCCGATATTGTGGAGCGCCTTTGAAGCGTTTGACAAAGTTTCATTGTCTATCGTCTCGTCAAGGTTGCTCGCCTTTGACAGCCTGACGAATATAGTTTTTAGTGCGTTTCCTATTTGTGATCCTTGCTGTCTGGTAGTTTCTGCTGTTACGCCGACGATTGAGGACAGCTGCTCAAACGATACGCCTGCCGCTTCAGCGGATGCACCTGCGACCTCGACCGCCTCTGAAATATCATTGATACCAGTCGCATAATCCAGAGCGATATTCTGGCTGACGTAATCCATGACATCCGCGATATGCTCGGCATCGCCGACCGCATCACCGAATGCGTTCTTGACCGCCTGTATGCTGTCTGCCATCTCGCTCGCGCCGGATCCAGTCAGGTTGCTAAGAATCAAGGCTGGCTGCGCCAGTTCCTGAATCTCCTCGGAAGTCGTCTTCATGTTGGCGTAGATAGCCGCAACTTCCATCGCATCATCAACGGAAGTTCCTAAGTTATTCGCCATCGTGAGGATGGATTCGCCAAGATTGTCAATCTGGGTCTGGGACATGTCCATAGTGTAGGAAATCTGAGTCAGCGCAGAATCGAATTCCTTTAAAACGTTCACAGACTCCTTTATCGCGGAAATCATCCTGTACGGAGAAAGATATAAGCCTGCGAAGCGTTTCGCCGTATTCAAGACACCGTTCAACGCCCACTGCACCCCGTTGATTTGCGTGACGACGCCTTTCCCATAATCAGTGGACTCCAAGGAGCGTATCTCATCATCCGTCTCTCCGACACTGACCTTGAGAGTTTTCGTGGCTTTCCCGACTTTGCTTATGGCCACGAATGCGTTGTCGCTCTCGGAAGTGATGGTGTATCCAAGAGATGTGTAAGCCGCCTCTGCTTCTTTTATGCCGGAATAATTCGTAAGGACGCCCTTGCTGTTCTCTGCGGAATACTTCCCGCCGGTAAGCACTCCTTTATTTAACTCATTGGCGAGCTTGTTGATTTCCGAAGAGAGAGCGGAAGCCTTTTCTTTGTCAGTCCCGAAAACATCAAGAGACTTGTACTCGTTGACTTTCTGTATAAGCAGGGCAAGCTTGTCTTTATAGGCCGTGGTCTGCGTCTGGACTTGCTGCAGGTCGGAAATCTGTTCCTCCCATCCCGTGATTTTGACCTCGCTGGCTTTTGAGTTCTTCGCATCGGCTATGGTATCTTTCAACTGCGCCTGTACAGCTTTCAGTTGAGACCTCCACTCGGTCAGCCCAGAACTGTTGCTTACATGATCCAACGATTGAAACAGTTCCTGAACCTTTTTCTCGGTATCCCCAGTCAGGAGACCCAGTTCTTTCAGGCTGTCCTGATAAGCAGTCAGGTTGTCTTTCGCTATCGACTTATTATTCTCAAGGATGGAAGTTTTGTTTGCACCGGCATCTTCCGCGCTTAACGCGCTGAGTTCCGCACGTGCCATTTTGATGTCATCTCGCAGCTTCTGAAGCGTCTTTGACATGCCGGAGTCATCCGGGTCAAACCCCTTGTTTATGACTGCGCTTGCATCGTCCATGTACTTCTGTAAGTTCTCGGAAATTTCAACGCCAGAAGACTTGACCTTGGCTTTCAATACATCAAGACTGGCGGATAACGTCGCGAACTCCGTCTGGATGGTGTTTGGCTTCAGCGAACCAGCAACAGTGTCCTTCGCCTTGAAGCCGGAGAGTGCGTTGCCCATCTCATTAATCGCAATGTTGATTTTGTTTATATGTTCATCTATGTCAGATTTAGAGTTTATGGATGAAAGGTCGTTTATCATCGAAATGATATCGCTATAGCTTTCCTTTATTTCATCAAGATGGACACCAGAAATGGTGTTCTTGGTGTTCGCGTTCACCGCGTTCTGAAGGCTGGTTGTCACTTTGTTGGTCAAGCTCACAATGGCCTTGTTTCGTGCAGACATTACTTTTTCAATCTCGGAAGTCCCTTTTTGGTAATTCTGAACGAATTTCGACGAGGACTCCACCCAGTATTCCTGTGAAATCTCGTTGCCTTCCTCATCTTGGCCTGACATGGTGACAAGGTTATACACAGCCTTCGACGCCTTTCCGGCATCGTCCGTATAAGTCACAATTGCCTTGTCAAGCTTTTTAATCGTTTCTATTCCGGCAGTAATGTCGGATGGATCAAATAACTTAGTCTCGCTTTTCGTATATGCGTCAATGTTTGTGATAGTCCTATTGGCTTCCTCGGCTGCCTCCACAATCTTGCGGATTTCAGCGTCGAACATGTTGGACTCACCCGAGTCTATCGTAATCGGAACATTGAGGC
>CAZKQV010000066.1:0-3357 GCA_964555015.1 uncultured Eubacterium sp.
TATGCATTTTTCTTCAATCTGCAAAGGGAGCTTTCGGTCTGTCACGATACCATCCACATCGCAAAAATCAAAGACACGATAATAATTTTTCTGAAAGACTTTCGAATGATCCAGCAAAAGATAGGTTTTATCCGCCGATTTTTGCATCGCCTGTTTGATCGGCGTCACCAGATTGGTACGATCGCTAAATCCGACCTCTGCGTCGATGCCGGAAACAGAGGCAAAATAAATTCTGGCGTGTCTGGTTTTGATATATTCGGCGGATTCCGTTCCAGTCACGCTAACCAGGGAAGAAATGTATTCCCCACAGGGACATTCCACTGTGATTTTTGATTTTTTCGACAATTCCTGCAACGTGGGAATACAGTTTGTAAGGGCCGTGATCTTTAGTCCGGGATCCAAATACCGCACCATGGAGTAACAGGTACTTCCCGAATCGATGAAAATATGATCTCCATCTTCCACCATCTGCGCCGCTATTTTCCCTATCCTTCTTTTTTCCTCCAAATGAACCCGGTTTCTCTGATCAAAGGGCCACTCGAGATATTCCGTATTAATGTGAGAGGCGCCCCCATGGACCCTCCGGACGCTCCCCTCCTTCGCCAAAGCGTTTAAGTCTCTGCGGATCGTGGGAACGCTGACATAGATATTTTCTGCCAACTGTTCCACGGTCATGTAGCCATGGTTTTCAAGCAAAGCTAAAATCTGATCTCTTCTTTCTTTTGGTATCATCTCTTTCTCCATTCCTAAGCCCGCATCATATTATTCTAACTAAGCGATATATTATATCTAAAAAAATAATATCGATTTCCCTTTCTTAAGTCAAGCCGAACCATACATTGGCTCTTCTCCTGTAGAATAAATATGCGGTCAGGTATGATAGAAATCTATCCCTCAAAAATTCCATGTGCGTGTGCCGCCGGCCCCATGAAAGCCGATTGCTTTCTTACAAAATAATCTTATATCTGCCCTCTCTTCTTCTTGGCATTTTCGCTTCTTGCTCCGAATAACCGAAGGTGAGCATCGCTACCATTTTTCCCTTATCCGGAGCAAATTCTTCTTTTAGCACGGAATCCATGCCGGACTCTAAAGGCGCCGTAAGCCAGCAGGAACTGATCCCTTTGTCGTAAGCGGTAAGCAGCATATTCTGGATCGCCGCCGCCGTGCTTTCTAAAAATTCCGTCTCTTTTCTTTTATATTCACTGTCATCCTTGTATAAAAACGCCAGGACACAAACCGGGGCATTGCCTAAAAGACTTAAAAATTGTCTGGTCTCTGCCACAACTTTCGGATGATTGGGAAAGCGATTTTCCAGAGAAGGAAGCAGAATTTCCGACGCCTGTTTCATGGCTTGTGTCACTGTCTTTAATTTTTCTTTGTTGGCGATGGCCACAAAATACCATGGCTGAAAATTTGACGCCGAAGGTGCCATCATTCCCGCCTCGAGAATCTCTTTGATATCTTCCTCGCTCACCGGCTGATCTGTATATTTGCGAACGGAACGCCTTCCATAAATTACCTCTTTAAACTCCATATTCCCCTCCCATTTTATTAAAAAAATATTGCAGAATTATTGTAGCACAGCCAAATTTGCGCCACCAATAGTATTTTCCGGAAATGGGGCCGGGAATAATAAGGAATTTTCTATGGGTTTTCGAAAAAATATTTTCCGGTTTCCTTCTCTGCCTTTCCTAAAAAATTACAGCTCACTGATGGTTTCCGTAATTTCCATATTGCGGATTCGTTTTGCCGGCGCACTCACCGCAATCACGGAAGAAGCCAGAACAAAGATTATCACCAATATCACTAACCCCACAGGCAAACTCCACGCAATTCCCATATTTTTTGTGATTAACCTTTGATGCAAGAAACAGCTTAAAGGAAGCCCAATCCCACAGCCGATGACCAGCCCCGATATGGAATAGGTGAGCGCCTCCGCAAAAATCATCCGGTTAAGCTGACCGCCGTCCATACCGACCGCACGCATCGCCCCATATTGTTTTGTCCTGGCGGACACACTCATGGAAATGCTGTTTACGATATTAAAAAGGGAGATGATCCCGATCACGGCCAGGAAGCCGTATCCCATGATCCGGGACGCCCAGAAGGTGGAGTAATCGCTTTGGTTGCTTTTCCTCTGATCCCCAACGATAATATCGTCGCTTTCAAAACTTCTGATTGCTTCTGCCGTTTCTTCTGTGGCATCCTCATTCAATTGCACGCCGATCAAACCGTATTTTGTTTTTCCCATAAGACGGTCAAAGGTTTGCTGGGAACTGATGAGGATCAGATGATCCCCAAACAGCCCCTGCGACAGAGCGCAGGATATTTCAAGCTTTGTTCCCCCAATGGAAATGGTGTCGCCGACCTTTAAAGAATTATTTTTATTAAACACCGTCGCAACTTTATTGCTGTCTCCATAGACCTCGTCCAGGCTTCCCTCCACAATATTTCCTTTCGCATAATCAAGCAGGGTATCATCGTAGGAAACCATATTAACATGGTCAATGGGCGACGGACACAATAATTTCCACTTTTGTCTTGGCATAGCGCAATGCGTTTGATAAAAGGTTCTCCGTAACCTCTAAAATCACTTCTTTGTCTCCCAGAAAGATTTCGATTTCATCTGTTGCGGTTCCTTTTATCTCACATTTCTTTTGAAATTTTTTCTCCAAAATGTTCATCTCTGTCTGTATATCCTGTTCCATCTGCCGGAAGGTAATTTCTTCTATTTTTAATTCCCTTGTATCCAGGCTGCTCATCTTTCGCATCGTTTCTACAAAATTTTCCATGCGTTCAATCTGTTTTCTGCTTTCTGTCACCATTTCTATGGCCTGTTTTGTGTCAATCTCTTTGTTTGGCAGATATTCCATGAGCATTTCCTGATAACCTTCCAACACGGACAGTGGAGAACGTATGTCATGTGCAATCGCAGCCCGCAGCGCTTTTTCTTCTTCTATTATTCTCCAAAGTTTATGATTATTCTCTGCAAGCTGTCCCCTCATTCGTTCAAATTTCTGGCATAGCCTTCCCATTTCATCTTTATTGGTATAGGAAATATGGAAATCAAGGTTGTTTTGACCAATCTTCTGTGAAGCAAGCTCCAATTCCTCAATGGGATTTTTCAATTTATGTTTATAAAAGAGAAATACTGCAAGGATGTTTCCTACGACAGATACAATGAGCACTGTAAATGTCTGAATAAAATCACAGGTTTCCGATACAAAATGATCAAACTCCCCCATTTCTCCCCACTGGGTCTTGGAACATCCGTCATATATCCGGCGGCGTCACCTTTTGCCATCTCAAAATATTCCTCCTGATCGACATATTTCCACCAGATCTCATTTTGTATAT
>CAZKQV010000067.1:0-3307 GCA_964555015.1 uncultured Eubacterium sp.
ATGACAAATCTCCCGTGGTTTCTTATTGAGAATCGGTACTGTACGCTTTATCAGGTCTACGTTCTTGCAAAGGAATCAGACGCATCACAGGATTGGTGCACCAGCTTAAATGTAATAAAAATACAGTTAATAGTCATACTCTTATACCAGCTTATCGGCATTTGTTATATTTTTATTCTTTGGTTAAAGAAAAACTGTAATTTGAATATTATAGCGTTAGTTTTGTCGGGAATTTATCTGTTTATGTTTCAAGATGGAACAGGCTTTATATCCGGAAACATGCTGGGTGCTGCATTTCCATGTATTCCTGCAGTAATCGGCGTTTTTGAGTTTTTATTTAAAACGATAATGGCCACGTGGAAAGATGCGGTTAAAATATCGGAGGAGAGCGCCGAAAAAGACCGAATCCGAAAAGAAGAGGAAAAACGCAGGCTTTCTTTCCCCGGAAATTATACAGAATTATTTTTTCAAATAATATGGAGAAACTTCAAGTATGACTGGCGAGACTACAGCTTACTTTTGATGTGCAGTACGGTGGTTGCGTCGCTTACCTTTGCCGGAATCGGATGTTATCAGATGATAGCGGGAATCCACCGGGAGGAAAACTTTTTGATTGGGCAGGGACTTGGACGGATTGTGTGGAATGCTATGATACCGCTGTCTGCTTGTGCGGTATTTCTCATGGTATTCATGATGATTTTTTATCTGCAGAAATGGATGGAGAGTTACAGTGTCTTTATGATGCTTGGCATCCGAAAAAAAGCGTTGCATATTATTTTGGCGCTGGAGATTATGATCGGTTTTATGATTTCGGTTGTATCAGGCGTTTTGATTGGGAATGGGGTACTATTTGCACTCCGGAAAGTGTTTTATTATAAGCTCGGAGAAGGAGTGAATCTTACCAAAATTACAGCTATTACTTACCTTGAGATGCTTGGTGTAATGGTTTTTATTTATGTTGTATCTCTTTTGATGACCCAGAGTATTGTGTCGGACTTCAATCTTATTACTGCGGCAACAAGAAGAATTCGCAGAGAAAGGATGCCGAAAAAGAGATTGGAGTTAAAAGCAGCCACAGGCTGTATTTTCCTGATTGTGAGCGTTATCTTATACAGGCAGTTGACAAGACATGAGAGCATCTATTTGCTTTGTGTATTTTTTTTAGGAGTGTTTTTGGTGCTTCGATATGGTGGCGCGGTATATTTAACATGGGAGCAAAGCAAGGAATACTATGTGAAAAAGCTGCTGAAACGTAACCATCTGCATCATAAATCTAAATCGGCTGCATGGTATTTGACAGCTTTGGTTGTTCTGAATATCTGTGCTATATTCTATTTTTCATTTCAGAGTGTGTCGGTTTCAATCGCGGAGGAACCGGAGTCGCTGTTTCCGTACGATTTTGTATGTATTGCAGATGAAAGTGACAACGAGTTCTTCTGTGAGTTGGAGTCTGACTATGGCGTGGATATAATGAGGTATCCGATGGTTCGGGTGTCTAATGCAGATAAAACAGAAAAGCTGGAAGGGATGGGGGAAAAGGTTCCCCAAGGGCAGCAGATCGGCATTTCCGAGACAACTTTTCATCAGCTAAAGAAAGCGCTTGAGGAAGATTATCAAGAGGAAGATTTGAATTTGGATGACGAAGGTAATAAAGTTTACATTGTGCATCAGCAGGACAGGTCTGTTAAGGCCCAACCTGTAGATTGGACATATGGTTCAAGAAAACCGTTTTTGCATATTGGACTACCATGTATATACTATGTGACCGAATCGGCAAGCAAAGCATTTACAAAGAGGGAGATTGCAGGGGAAGAAATTGGAAGCCTGATAGGATGCTTTCGTCAGGGAAATTTGGAGAATATGATTGTATTTTCGGATACATATTTTAGAGAAGCACAAGATATGTGGAAATACACAAACATCTATACCGGAGATATGATTGCAGATGAAGAGGAACGCATCGAGGATGTGACGATTCGACAAGGGCCGACAAAGCTGGTTCTGATTAAAGCGGATCAGGATGATATTGATGCGATAGAACAGGAAATGGAGAAGTTTAAGCAAAATCATGCTTATGAAGAATCTTATGATAGTGAAGTGAACTGTTATTACTCTAAAAGGATGGCAGTGGAGGATATGAAGACGGAGCATGTGATGAAGCAGATTATCAACTTATTTGTCGTAATTGTTCTGATGATGACAAGCATGTTTCTTTTATATATTAAAACCCTCTCCGAGTTGGAGGGAAAAAAATCGAGGGCATATTTCCTTAAATGTATTGGTATGCGCAAAAAAGGGCGTGTACGTATATTAAAAGGGGAATTGTATTTGTTTTATTGGATTCCGGCTTTGACCACTGTCATAGCGACGTTCTGTTTTACCGCAGCGGCGTTTTACGCCCGGATGTATACAGGAGAGGTCAGGAAAGCATATCTTATAAATGCTTTATATATTTGGGTGGGATGGATTCTTATAGAAGGGGTATTTGTTTTGATACTGGGGAAATGGTTAGTCTGGAAAGTGGAGGGAGAATATGAGTAATACGGATGTAATCAGGGTAGATGGGCTTATCAGAAATTATGCAAAAGAAGGCTCGACAGAGGAAAGTGAAGATTCTATCAAAGTATTAAAGGGACTGGATTTTATCGTAGAGGAACAGGAATTTATCGGAATTATGGGGAAATCCGGGTGCGGAAAGACAACCCTTTTAAAAGTTCTGGGACTGATTGATAAGCCTACAGGAGGTCATATGTTTTTTCGCGAAAAGAATATATCTGACCTGTGGAGCGATGAATTATCAGATATCCGCCGTCGCGATATCGGCTTTGTGTTCCAGGATTTTTATCTGCTGAACAGTCTTTCGGTGAAAGAGAATATCATGCTTCCAATGATATTGGATAAACAGAGTGTAAAAAACTGTCTTTCCAAAAGCGAAGAATACGCGGAACATTTTGGATTGACGCATTTGCTAAGTAAATTCCCGTATGAGTTGTCCGGCGGAGAGCGCCAGAGAGTAGCAATCAGCCGGGCACTGATCAATAATCCAGATCTTATCTTGGCGGATGAGCCGACCGGAAATCTTGATTCAAAATCCGGGAAGATTGTTACCGATGCTTTGGAAAGGATCAATGAAACAATGGGGAAGACAATCATCATGGTCACGCATGATCCGCAGGTGGCAAGCTGCTGTAAGAGAATCCTGTTTTTAAAGGATGGAATGATCATGGAGGATCTTAGGCGGCAGGGGGATAAAGCGGATTTTTACAATGAGATTGTTGATCGAATGAAGGATTTATAGAAATCAAAG
>CAZKQV010000068.1:0-3001 GCA_964555015.1 uncultured Eubacterium sp.
TATATTCCACTGCTCTGACAGAGCATTTCTCTTTTTCTGCAATCTCTGCAAAAGTCAACCCCTCAAAATAATGCAGCACTAACCTTTTCCTCTGCTTTTCTGGCAACTTCTCGATTGCTCTATGTAACTGTTCCGTCAATAGCCTTTTCAAGACGCTTTCCTCAAATTCCTCCGGCTTATAAAATGCCCGTTTATTTAACGTCGGTTCCCACACTTCTGACTGTTCCAGATGCCTGTCCCATACATTGAGATAAGACAAATCCTCCAGTTCAAAGGTGTCAAATGTACGGTAGAGACTCTTAGTAATTTCAAAATCATGAAAATCTCCCTGCCCATCTTTAAATGAAATATAATAATGCCCTTCCAGTTCGTATATACTGTAAGGATTGTACTTGTCCTTTCTACGTTTCGGATGATTACCTTTCATTCCGTTTTCCTCCAATCATTCTGAATTTTTGAAAAATCCAAAATGACCGGAGGGCTGCGGCAGTTAATTTCACAATTCGACTTTCTACAGCTTTTTGCAAAAAATGACAAAAGAAAAACCGCAAAGGTTGTTGAACCATTGCGGATACTGGATATACAAATACTATATTGTAGATATTTGACTTCTTGTTTTAGGGTATAAATTTCCAGAGCGCATATAGGAATTTTTTTAACAGACTACTTCCTATCCCTCTGCATTGTAAAAATATGTAATTTCTGCCTAATTCTAAATGCCTTAAAGCGGCATCATACAAGCACAAAAAAATCCCTCCAAACTTCAAAAAAGCAAAGTTTAAGAGAGACTTACGCATGAAAAAACAGCCCACTCTAAAACTCTTTTTTTTATTCGGTGGGCTTCCAATTTTTACTTTTGTAATATTTCTTATTATTACACCTGTAAGATTTTAAGTCAAGCATTTTTTCTGTAATTGACTTTCTTTCCAAAAGCCGATATAATATTTTTATTACAATCGTAAGATTTGGAGGGAAACGTATGGATAAACTACCACAGATTTCTGAAGCAGAATTTGAAGTAATGAAAGTCGTTTGGAAATATGCGCCAATCAACACAAACGAAGTAACAGAAAAATTAACACAAACAACGAACTGGAGTCCTAAGACAATACAGACCATGTTAAAGAGGCTGGTTGCTAAGAAAGCACTTACCTACGAAAAGCAAAGCCGGGTATTTGTTTACACCCCCTTAGTGAAAGAAGAAGAATACATCCGTCAGGAAAGTAATTCTTTCTTAAAACGCTATTATGACGGCAACATCGCCTCCATGCTTGCCTCTTATCTCGAAGATGACAAGTTATCTGATACAGAAATCAATACTTTGCGCCATCTTCTTTCCGACCACCAGAATTGAAGGAGGGATTTATTTGCTGTATTTTGGTTTCCGTTTTTTACTCTGTAATGCCTTTATCTGTCTTTTTATCGGCGTGATCATTGGCTTAAAAAAAATGTTAGGGAAACACCTGTCTGCACGTATTCAATATAACATTTGGCTTCTGTTTCTCCTGCTGCTTGCTGTCCCATTTTTGCCAGTCAGCTTTCACTTGGGTCAGATTGTCACATGGCTCCGCTTACCGCTTGAGAAACACACATTAACTAATAACGCAGATATACATAGCCCTATACCTCTGACTGCAGATTCCACTCTGGACAAAATGAATGACTTTGCAGTTTCTATCAGCACGAAGACGCCATCTGTTGTCCATACTCTGCTTTTACTTGTCTGGGGCATTGGAATACTGGCAATGCTGTTTCTTGCCTTTCGCTCATGGAGAAGGCTTCATGCTTTAGAAAAATCGGCATTACCGCTTCAAAATTCTAAAGTAAAGAAAATTTATCAGGAATGTTTATCTGAAATGGGAATCAGAAGATCCATTCCTATTTACAGTACAGCGTTTTTGAAATCACCGATTACTGTTGGCTGTATCAATCCTCGTATTTATATGCCCATACATCTGATTTCTGATTTTAACGGGCAGGATATCCGTTTTATGCTTTTACACGAGCTGCAGCATTACCGTCACAAGGATACTGTAATCGGTATGTTTATGAATCTGGCTGGCATATTCTATTGGTTTAACCCTCTTGTCTGGTATGCATTAAAAGAAATGCGCTGTGAAAGAGAGGTCGCCTGCGATTCTGCGGTATTGCAAATGCTTCATGAGACAGACTATGAAGCGTATGGAAACACGCTGATCAATCTTGCGGAAAAAATATCGCTTTCCCCATTTCCATTTGCACTGGGAATCGGCGGTTCTATGGAGCAAATGAAACGCAGAATACTGAATATAGCAAACTTTAAAAAAGCAACCATGTCCCAAAAAATACGTGGAATTGCTGTTTATGTTTTGGTTGCAGTTCTCTTATTAGGCTGCGCCCCTGTTCTTTCCATTTATGCTTCAGAACCAGACAACTATCATTTTAACGACAACAACCAGCCTGTTACTCATATTGACCTTCAGGAATCTTTTGGTAACTATGATGGCAGTTTCGTTTTATATGATACAAGCTCCGACTCATGGAGTATCTACAATATGGATGCTGCAACAGAACGTATTACGCCTAATTCCACATACAAGATTTATGATGCCTTACTTGGTCTGGAATCCGGTGTCATTACACCAGAACATTCCTCCATGACATGGAATGGCGAAGATTATCCTTTCGATTCATGGGAAACAGATCAGAACTTAAAATCTGCTATGCATAATTCCGTAAACTGGTATTTCCAGACGATTGATTCTCGAGTAGGTTTTGATTCCGTCAAAAACTTCCTGCAAACGATTGGATATGGGAATCAAACCACTGGTACGAACCTTGATTTGTACTGGACTGACTTCTCATTAAAAATATCGCCGATTGAACAAGTGGAATTGCTTAAAAAATTTCACGATAATGAATTTCAGTTCCAGCCTCAAAATATAAATGCGGTGAAAGATGCCATCTGTCTTTCCTCTACCCCTGATGGCTCTTTTTATGGCAAAACCGGAACAGGACGTGT
>CAZKQV010000069.1:0-2987 GCA_964555015.1 uncultured Eubacterium sp.
TACCGACATATAAGAACTTCTAAAGAGATAATCTAAATTCACCAATAATTTTTATGCCAAAAATAACATAATTCCTCTGCATATCCTTGAAGTAAATGAAATGGATATGTTGATTGAATTTGCAAAAATGGGGATCGGAATATCTTGTGTTGTAAAGCAATTTGTGGAGAATGAATTAAAAGCTGGCACGCTTATTGAAATCACTTTATCGAACCCTGTTCCATCCCGTGAAATTGGTTTTTTGTACAATAATATTCAGCCATTCAATGATAATATTTTAAAATTTATTAATTTGGATTTTTAGTTAAAATCAGGCTTGCCATCATGTATTCCATGAAGCAAGCCTAATATAAAATCATTCGAAAGTATAAAATTGTTCTATGGCTTCTGCGAAATATTCTGCCGCGCCTTCTCCATACTCCTCATCCAACTTGTTTTTGTAGAAATCCTGGCGATAAGAGTCTGCTGTTGCCAGCATGATTCCTCTTTCTTCTTTCACCTGAGTGAGCTGTTTCATTACAAAGCCATATTCACCGATCAATTCTTTTACTTCAAAAGAGTTCGGTCCACATTCTCGCTTTGCAATCAATTTTTGTAAAATATGCCGGATTCTTTTATCATAACTCCTGGCCACTTCCTGGCTGACAGGATGATTTGCCACGGAAAGAAATTCGTCTTTTCCGCCATACCACTCCACTACTTTTGCATAATTTTTTTGCATTTTCCCGGAAGATACCACTTTGAGATAATGCTCTTTCCATTGGTCTATGCCGCCAAATTCTTCTGCCGACATTTGTTTTAACTCTTCCGGCATATGTTCCACCATTGTCTGAAACATTTCCTCAATTTCCGTTTTACTAAATACAGTATAGTCCATCTTATTCCCTCCTTCCAGGATATCATCAATGCTGGCGATCAGGCGTTCTACCCTTTCTTTTTTTACCATCAGCATTTTTCTTTGCATCTTAAGAATATGATTTCTATCAAGGGAAGGATTTGCCATAATGTTTTTGATTTCTTTTAGAGGAATGTCAAACTCACGGAAAAATAAAATCTGCTGCAAAGGTTCCAATGCTTTCTCATCATAAAGCCGATATCCCGCTTCACTTTTTTTCGTTGGACAAAATAATCCGATTTCATCATAATAGTGAAGCGTTCGCACGCTGATTCCTGTAAGTTCTGATATTTCCTTTACCGTCATCATAGTCATTGAAATTCCGGCCTCCTTATTCTTGATAAAACCAGTGTAATCTATGACGTCCCGTGAAGGTCAAGAGGATTTTAATATTTTTTTATTTTACTGTTACTTTCACACTCGTTCTCGCGCCATTTTGGGAAATGAGATATACGGTGCAGCTTCCTTTTTTCAGTCCTTTGACCGTTCCGGATGCTGTTACGGATACCACGCTGCTGTCGCTCACTGCGTAGCGGATCTTTGCCACATGGTTTTTCAGCTTCTTATTTTTGGACATGACGAGGGTTCCGGAAAGTTTTGTGGTACGTGCGGTTTACTGTGATAATAGGAGTCTGTGACATTGGAGATAACAGTCGCTTCCTCAAAAGGAGAATTTTGAAGATGCGCCGCTGTATTTTCCGAGGTTCCCGTCTTTACTTCTATCATTTTATCCTGTGCAGGAGAAACGGTAAAGCTGCCAGTAGCGGAACCGATCTTTCCGATGGCAATCACATCCGAATTTCCGGTGATTTTTAATGTGCTCTTTGTCCGAATACCAGCAAAGCTTGTATTCGTACTTTCCGCTTCCACATTACTGTTGTCAATGGTCATCGTATTGGCAAAAAGGCCATATCCGGCTTTCACATCCACCTTGGATCCCTTTTCAATTAACAGATTTCCAGTATATACATATATAGCAACGGCGGAAACTTCTGCATTAGACGAAACTGTACTGTTTGAAATATTCATATCATCATTTGCAAAAATCGCCGTATTTGTACCGCTTGCAGTTAACGAAGAATTCTCTACTGTGATATTCCCCCATGAGGCAACAGCGTTTGCGTCTGTGTTCGTTGTTGTGGCAACTACAGTACTGTTTTCTTTGATTATTAAATCAGAACCACAATAAATCCCAAAGTCCTTCCCTTTCACCGTTACATTGGCGCCATTACAAACCATCACTGTTCCATCAGCACACATTCCACTGGCAGCAGAAGTAAGAATCAATTCGGGGCCATCGATGGTAATATCATTAGCAACATTGATGGTGTCGTAGTTCTCTGTCGTTACGCTGAGCTTTCCTGTACCGGAAAAAGTTACTGATCCAGATGAACTATGCACACCGTTTCTCTCTGTAGCAATTGTATTATTTCCTACAAGACAGATTGTCAAATGGCAGTCATCATTGGCTGTGTCAATTGCTGCATAGTTTATCTTTGGCCCTGTTTTATCAATATAAGCATTGTTCAGCGTCAAAGTGGCGGTGGATGGATCATAAACGGCAGAACCCGAACCGCACGTTACTGTGTAATCCTCTTTCGCTGTAATCTCTTCTCCGTTTACGAACAATGAAGTCGGTGCGTTTTCTGCGGATACCGTCTCCGGGAGTACAAAGAAGCACAATACCAGCATGAAAAGTCCCATAAATAAATGTTTTGCTTTCATTTTTTCTCCTTTCTCTTTCATTAGGTTGGCTTAGAAATATTATTTCTGCAAAAACAGTTACTCATATGTAAAAAATAGCATATAATTTTCTCCAATTGTTTAACTCGTCCCAACTCACACTTTATAAGGCATAATTTAAAAAACATATTCAAAAAAGCGGCATAGCATCTCCTGCTATACCGCCATCTTAATTATTTGATGAATCCTACCTGTCTGCAAATTTCTTGCAAAGCTTTTTCTTTTCTTTGGTTAAATATTATTTTATTTTCCTCGAAGAGATTTCTTCCATGGATGTCAATGGAGACAATCAAGGGACCAAATTCTTTCACCCGGCATTGCCATAGCGTTTCCGGCATCCCCAGATCTT
>CAZKQV010000070.1:0-2835 GCA_964555015.1 uncultured Eubacterium sp.
TGCCGTCATTGCTGGGATGTGGCAACGCCACCTAGTTGCTAACTAAGTGACATTGATAACATACTACACCTTTTTTATTTTTGCGAAAAAATCCATATTTTGTTTCAGAGAAATAAAGATCAAAAAGGAGGTGTCCCTCATATGAGCGAATCATATTCTTTTCTGCACATTCAGAAAATAAAATCGTTTGGCACAATTGCATCAAAGTACAATCACAACTGTCGGACGGTCGATGTAAAAAACGCCGATCCATCCGCAAGAGAAAAGAACGAGACGTTGATAGCATTACCGGAAGTAGACGGGAAAGAGTTGGATTACGTGCAGGCGTACAATAAACGTATGGAAAAAAATCCGGATATCCAGCGCAGAGGCTATAGAGCGGACGCTGTTCTTGCGTATGAAATCGTACTTACGTATACAGACCAGAAATCGAGCGGTCAAGCTGTTGACGTTGAAAAATGGAAAGAACGGACAACGGAATGGCTAAAGGATTATTTCAACATTGCCGGTGACGGAAAAGATAATGTGCTCCATGCTGTATTCCATGCGGATGAAGCGGGGAATCATCACATTCATGCCTTTGTCTCCCCTGTTGATCCACGAGGAAAATTATGTGCGAAGTCATTTACAGGCGGGAGCAGAATGATGAGCGAAATGCAATCCTCTTATGCGGAAGCAATAGAAGATCTCGGTATCGAGCGAGGCATTACGGGAAGTTCCGCAAGACACGAAGATATCCGCAGGCTTTACACGCAGCTTAATAATACACTGGCGGATGTAAGAGAACGGATACCGGAGGTCCCGCAGCAGATGCAAGGCGAGGATATTCACGACTATGCTGATCGTTTATCAGATTATGTTTCTACCCTACATGACGTACAACACGAGTTATCCGAACAGATGCAAGATCA
Source organism: uncultured Eubacterium sp. (assembly GCA_964555015.1). GTDB lineage: Bacteria > Bacillota > Clostridia > Lachnospirales > Lachnospiraceae > Anaerobutyricum. Next base: position 912 of record CAZKQV010000070.1, read on the forward strand.
ATCAGCGGCGCATCTACGCCACAGACACGAACAGGCTACGCGTATCCGGCAAGACACAGATCAAGAGCTGTTTCAAACAAGAAATGAAATTAGTAAAGGAAAGCGAGAACTGAAAACGATGGATGAAACACGAACAGAAATAGCAGAACAGATAGACAGCTTTTCCAAGCAAAGAGATATTCTCCAGCTACAGCTTCAGGAACTGCAAAACGAAATCGACCGCACACCGGGAGCGAAAGATGCCGTAAAATTTTATCGTGATTTACAAAGAGGAATCGACAAAATTGCAAAACAAGATCCGGAACGCGCTGAGACATTACGAGCAGACATATCGCAGGCTTTACAGACCGACCATTCAAGAACACACGTCCCTGAACTTGGAATCTGATTCCGCGCCGGAACGTTCTCCGAAGTATATAGCTTTTCGAACTTGGATTGCATGACTGTAACTTGGACGAACTTAAAATTTGATAAGAAAAGACTGCTGGAAAATTATTCTCCGGCGGTCTCGCTTTTTTAAGATTTTTGGAAGATGATCCGGAATCAGATTCCGCATTGAGTGCTTCAGGACATAAGAAAAGACGCATCCTCTTATGAGTGCGCCTTTTTGCGAATTTTACTTTGCATCAAAATAGACATGGAAAATAAAAACGAAATTCTACAAATTTGTTTTATCTGACAACAGGTTACAAGTGTCATACAAAAAATTGTGGTTATATTCAGGAATATAAAATACGCAAGTACATAAAACAATTGATAATCAATTAACTTGCTTAATTGGATTTTAAGAATATCCTCAGATGAGGGGATGTCCAAATTATGAGTGTCACTTCCTGTAATCCATTGGGCTTTATTAATATTTTGAGATATAATTATATTACATTCATTTCGATTTACTGCAAACTTTCTGTAATCATGATTACGGTTTTCTTCACGAACGCGTGACTTATAGCTTTTGCCGATAAGTTCTTTTAACGTAACAATATACGAATTATAATTATTATCAGGTATGGATTTCATATGATAAAAAGATTCTACCATTGGATAATTAACATATAATTTCCCGTGATCAGTAGATTCCGAGAAGAATTTAAGCATTTCATCAATATGATCAGGAGTGAACATAGCGTCTTGCGGATCAAAATCAAAAATAAGGAGAATATCTGAATATCTTTCATCAAATATTCTCTTCTTTTCTTGATCGTGCTCCTTTTCCTTTAGAATTTGGAGCAAATCACATTCGTCAGGATCTGCATTCTTAAACATGCGATTATATAATTCATAAATATTTGTATTATACGAAACAATCGTATGATCTTGTAAAATACCATAGATATCCAGTAAGTGCTGCATTTGCTTAACATCTGTTTTGGCCCCTTCCACAAGAATGAGAATTTTTGTCTTATTTTGCATCGAATTCACCACTCATAAATAACTTTTCTAGATTATGACCTTCTCGAAGCTCTCGAGACGTTGAGTCTACGAATGCAGTCAAATTATTAGGAGTTAAAATAAAATAGCAGTCTGGGCGCATAATCCAATTGCTTAACAAATTAGTATTATGAGAAGTAAAAATTATTTGAGTTTGACTCATTTTCTGTGCGATTTTAACGATTGTTTCTGATAATTCATAATGATAATAAGCATCAAATTCATCCATGAACATAAGAGAAACATCTTGCGCAGTTTTGTACCAATAGAAAAACGTGTAAAGAGCCTTTGTCCCGCTTGATGCAACTCGAAAGAACGGCAAAGGATTAGCATTGTCAAAGTATAACCGTTCTTTCCCATCCGGACCAGTTATAGCAAGCAATTTATCATGGATTCCCGCTTTATGAAGGAATTCTTCAAGTTCTTTAATTAAATTATGGGTCAGTCCTTAAATCTATGTGATTTAGGGTTGCGAGTATAGCGGGTTCGGCTC
>CAZKQV010000071.1:0-2823 GCA_964555015.1 uncultured Eubacterium sp.
CTCAATATATCCCATGATTGTCAGGCCGACCAAAACGCCGTAAAGCTGGTTCTGGCAGTATTCTATATCGTTGTAGCTGCTGGCTTCCTTGAAAGCGTCCATCATGGCCTCCACCTCGCAGGTGTCCCGGCCTTCGCTTTTGAGTTTCTCAATGATGTTTGAGTATGTCATAATTTCTTTCCTCCCTACCATTCAATTTTTGAGTGTCATAGCTGATACCTCCTATTCTTCTTCGGTTGTCAGCCGGATAAGGGATCCGGCGTAATCACAAATTGCTGTAGGATGAATGCCATCATCAATATAAGCACGATCCAGATTTCCCGGTGTGAGACCAGGCAAAAGAGACAGAACTTCGTGCGCCCAGCGCCAGCCCCAATGATCCAGCCGCTCTTTACGGGCATCCAGCGTAGCGGCCACACAGACAGCCACAATAGCCCTGCCGTGCTTCCGTATGCACTCATCAAATACCCTCCGCACAGCCGTTGTGGATAAGTCTTTCCTTGCAGCATCTATCCGTTTCAGCAAGGCGAATTTTTCTTCACGGCTGCCGCCGCCTGTCAGGGCTTTCACTTCTCTGGTAAAAGTGCGATCCAATTTCATAATGCCTGCCTCCTTTTGCCCTCGTAACCTCCGGGGCGGGATTTGTTTAAAGTGAAATGTAATGGCTCATCGGGTCATTGGAAAGAGCCTCGTAGTGCCTATTCATTTTGGCTATTTCCTGTTCGGCTTCTCTGGTCCTCTTTTTGTCTCCGGCTTGCTTTGCAGCGAAAAGCTCTGCGTTCAATCTGTCATACCTCTGCATTTTTGTAATCATGTTCATTTCCTCCTGTTTTTGTGGTTTGCTCTGTTCTATGAGTTTATTATCACTCGTTTTAAAGAGTATGTCAACAGGGTTTTTGAGTTTTTCAAGAAATTTGCACCTTCTCAACGCACATGATATAATCATTTCTATATCTGTTTTTCAGGAGGCCGAACATGGAAAAGAAAAGAATGCCAACAATGAAAAAGCTGTTGATCGTTGTCATTGTGATTGCTATCCTCTGTATTCTCGGTGCCCTCTTTAGTAAAGGTGATACCAGTCAGGAATACACCACTGCGAACACTGAATCAGAGGAAATTGTGGAAGAAAATCAGAGTATAGAATCATCCTCTGATACTATGGCAAAAAATGATACACAAGAAACACCTACGGAGACGGAAGAAAATGCAGAACCGGTCGTGATTGAATATGATACGTTGCAGAAAATCTTTCTGACCGTTTCCGACTCATTCACAGAAGCTGATCTGGTTGCCGCCATAGAAGAAAATGATCTTTCCTACACCTCGAAGGAATACACCGGCAGCAATTCACTGGTCTATAAAATAGCGTATAATGAGGATGTATCAACACAGAGTCATGCAGATACTGGCAGCTATCTGCAATTCCACTTTGATACGGACACAAATGCCCTTAACTACGCAGAATATGTCATACAGACAAGCTCCGGCTCCATTGCCGTATATTTCAATTACGATCAGTCCGGCAGCCTGTATAGTTACACTGATTTTTCATCAAGCCCAGTCCTGCGTGATGACGGCAGCAAGAGCGGCGTTGTAGAGCAGAATTACTGGGAGGCTGGATCTCTTGAGGAAGCCCTGATCTCCGCTCTGACAATAAGAATAGGGTAGAGCGAGAGCTAACGCTCTCGCTCTACCCTATTCTTATTGTTTCTTTTTAAATTTTCATTTTTGTGGCAGTTATGCTAAATCTGCGGAAATCCTTGTAAACCGGCAAAATCGGCGTTTTATTATCAAATTTCCTCCCAGCTTCCAACCCTTGAGTTTTCAAAAATCCCATCGTCAATCTGCACCAAAAACTCCTTCTCACAGCCCTCATATGTGTCCGTCGTAACCTTGATGACGGAATATTCGTTCGTCCCCGTGATGTCGCTGTTCTGCACTTCGATGATCCTTGTTTTCCCATTTTCAGAAAAATCATATTTTTGCGATCTTCCAAAACTTTCACGTTGCCTGTGTCCGTCCTGTCCGTATACCTTCCATGTCCTTGTCGTCATTGTCCTTCCTCCTTTTCTTTTATCCGTTTTAGCTCATCCAGAATCAACCGCTCCGTCCATTCCGGACATTTCCTCACTCCGGCAGACCAGCTTTCCAATGTCCGGATAGGAATGCCCATCCGTCGCGACATTTCCGCCCGGCTCATGCCGATCTCTTTTCTGGCTTCATCGATCTTCCCGGCCATTATTAACACAACCCTCCCCCAGCACCCTGTCAATTCTTAATATTTTTGCTCATATACATATTCAAGATGTTCCATGCGCTCCTTGTCAAGCCTTTTCATTTCTGCGACCATTCCGTTTACAAAATCTTTAAAGATCATTTCTTTTTCCGTTCCGGCTTTTGCCCAGACATTTCCAGATCTGTTTACACTTAAAAAGGAATTTTTGAACTTTGCGAAACCCCCATACTTCCCATTGCTCGTCCCGATCGTCCAGTACTTTCCACCATCCGCCGGAATGGTGAAGAAGCCGTTTTCATTAGGCGTTAAATATGCCATCGCTTTTTCCTGCGCTTTTTTCCCGTATCTGTAAATTTCGTTTTCGCCCGCGTTTATATATCTGTTATCCTTAAACATTTTCTTTGCCTCCTTGTATAATGTATTTAGGTTGTTCAAGGGATACCTATAATAGTTGGTCTTTCCTTTTCTATTATTAGAATACCACACTTTGTGTGGTTTGTCAACAAGGGTTTTTTAAATTTTCACTCCAGTGATTATTTTAAAAGATTATATTATAATTGACAATCAACAGCTCAAAGAGTACAATG
>CAZKQV010000072.1:0-2815 GCA_964555015.1 uncultured Eubacterium sp.
TGTAAGATTTTTGGTTTTTAGCCATGTTGAACATCTCCTTTGCTCTTTCACTTGATAGTATAGGTTGTTCAACTTTTTTTGTCCACACTTATATACTAACACCAAACACCATCCTGCCCACCCTGACAAAGAAGATCACCAACCTGTTCAACTACCAGGGATAGGGTGTTGGATGTGTTGGACGGGTGAAACCTATCCAAAAGCGCAGACTGCCTGCCGGGGAACCGGCGGGCAGATTTTATAAAAGCAATGCAGAAAATCAGATTGCACGAGATATTATAAGAACAAGAGGGTATATTGCAGAGGTGATTTTGAATAAAAACCGATATTTGCATAAAAATCAACATATAATTCAAATAAAATATAAAATTAGATGTTGATTTTTGCGAAAAAGTGGATATAATAGAGTAAACAAGTACTATAGAGAATCAGGATAAAAGGAGATTGCCATGCTGATACAATTTAACTTTAAGAATTTCAAATCATTTCGGGATGAAACATCGCTGGATCTGTCTGCAACTAAAATAACAGAGCATGAAAGCCATGTGGTGGGTATTGCCAATGATAAACTGTTGAAGGTAGCAGCAATTTACGGCGCCAATGCAAGCGGGAAATCTAATGTATATGATGCGTTTGATTATATGACATACTATGTGGCAGAGTCCTTTAATTTTGGGGGCGAGGAGGACAACCGCCGGAAAACAGGAAATCATTATATGCGGGTTATCCCTTTCCTCTTTGATGAGAAAAGCCGTGATGAGGAAACTGTTTTTGAGGTATTTTATGTGGACAATGCTGAAGACAGCGGAAAGATATACCAATATGGCTTTTCACTGAAAAAGGACGAAGTTGTCGAGGAGTGGCTGTATTCCAAAGCTAAGACGGCAAGGAATAACTATAGGACAGTTTTTTACCGAAAAAAGGGAGAAGAACTGGAAATGAACGGGTTTTCAAAAAACCATGTGGAGAACATTAAGGCATCTCTGAATAAAGAAACGCTCATTGTCTCCCTTGGTGCAAGGCTGCGTGTCGCAAAGTTAAAAAAGGTAAGGGATTGGTTCTTGAACAACGAGATCCTTGATTTCGGCGATCCGGCTGAAAACTATTTCCGTTCAAAGGTACTCCCGGAGGGCTTTGTAGACAGTAAGGAAGTACAGGGAAATGTGGTGAAATATTTTGCATCTTTTGACGAATCGATTCAGAAATTCAATGTTGAAGAAGTGCCCCAGGGAGAAGGGGAAGACACAGGGAAAAGTTATAAGATAGATGCGCTCCATAAAATGGCAGATAGTCAGAAACTGGCCTCTATCCCTTTGAAACTGGAGTCAAGCGGCACGCTGAAAATGTTTGCACTGTATCCTTCCCTGAAAGATGTGCTGGATCATGGCGGCACACTCTTTATTGATGAATTGAATGCCAGATTACATCCGCTGCTGGTAAGAAATATCATATTATCTTTTCTGTCGTCGGAAATAAATACACAGAATGCACAGTTAATTTTTACGACACACGATGTATGGCAGTTTTCTAATGAATTACTCCGGCGGGATGAGATATGGCTGGTGAACAAAAACAGGGATGGGGTTTCAGAACTATATTCTCTGGCTGATTTTAAAGATGAGGAGGGCAATAAAGTACGCAGAGATGAGGTGTTGTCCAAGAAGTATCTGACAGGCAGTTATGGAGCCATCCCTGCATTGAAACCCATGAAAATGCTGACAGGGAGGATTGCAGATGGCGAATAAGGGAGGAGAAAAGCCCAGTGACAGCAGGGCAGGAAAGAGAAGGGATCGGAACCGGCGGGTAGGCACAAGAATACCGGAATTGGGGTACTATCTGATTGTGACCGATACGGAAGAAACAGAAAAGAATTATTTTGAGGGGCTGCGGGACAGTATTCCCGCAGAACTGAAAGACCGACTGGTGATAAAGGTGGAAAAGGCGAAAACAATAGAACTGGTGAAAAGGGCAATAGAACTTACCGATGCGGAATCCCAGTACCGCATTCCCTGGATTGTATTTGACAGGGATCAGGTAAAGGATTTTGATGAGATTATAAGGACAACGGAGAAAAATGGAATTCATGCAGGGTGGTCTAATCCGTGTTTTGAAATTTGGATGTATGCTTATTTTGGGGAGATGCCTGCAATCAGGGAGTCGTATACCTGCTGTGATCGGTTTTCGGAGAAGTTTGAAAAGCTTACAGGACAGAAATATCAGAAGAAAGACAGGGATATTTACCGCAAACTGTTGCAGCATGGAGACAAAGAGAAAGCGATTCAGATAGCGAAACGGTGTTATAAGAAGTGCATAGAAGATGGAAAGGAAAAGCCATCGGAAATGTGGCCTGCGAGTATGGTACAGGGGTTGGTGGAAGAAATACAGAGGAAAGCTGGGAGATGATGGCGTGAAAGATAGGAATGCAGTTAGTACTTTAAGAGGATATTTTTATCAGTTTGATTTTTCTATTTTGCAACTGTTGACTTTAGATGAAATGATGGATAAAGTCACGATACGGTAAACCTTCTTCAGAGGGCAAAAGAAGCGTGGTATGACGCTGAGACTAAGACGTGGCGAGATGGGAAGAAGTATGTCCAAGTATCCACAGATGAAGTCTACGGCGCACTTGGCGCAGACGGCTATTTTACAGAGACCACGCCGTTATCGCCGCATTCCCCATATTCTTCATCGAAAGCCGCTGCCGACCATTTTGTCATGGCATTTCATGATACTTACGGAATGCCTGTCAATATCACGAGATGCTCCAACAATTACGGCCCGTATCAGTTCCCGGAGAAGCTGATCCCGCTGATGA
>CAZKQV010000073.1:0-2801 GCA_964555015.1 uncultured Eubacterium sp.
GACATCGGAAAATATTCGACTAAATTCCAAAGGCGTATCAAGGGGAGTGGCGAGCCGGTGGATCATGCCACAGCCGGAGCGCAGTTATGCCAGAAACTGGGAAAAGAAAAAGGCAGCTTTTATGTCGCGGCTGCGTATTGCATTGCCGGTCATCATGCGGGTCTTCCCGATATAGGATCAGATACAGATACAGGGGATCGGGGCACTTTCAAGGGCAGAATGAAAAAGAACATAGAGGATTATAAAGCGTATGAGAAAGAAATTTCGATTCCTCCGCTTACTCCTCCTGCTTTCGCAGAAATCGGGAAAAAAGATCCCACATTTACCATGAGCTTTTTCATCCGCATGCTGTATTCTTGTCTGGTGGATGCAGATTATCTTGATACAGAAAATTTTATGAAAGACGGTGAGGCAGGCAGGACGGCGGGAGAAAGCATTCCGGTGCTTCTGGAAAAATTAAATTGCCATATAGCAAGGTGGCTCGCCAATGAAGAGAAAGATACAATAAATGGAAGACGGACAGAGATACTAAAATCCTGTATTGAAAAGGGAAAGAAAAAGAAAGGGCTGTTTCGCTTGACTGTTCCCACAGGGGGCGGCAAGACGATTGCCTCGTTGGCGTTTGCCCTGAATCATGCGGCGGAGCATGGAATGAAACGAGTGATTTATGTGATTCCATATACCAGTATCATTGAACAAAATGCAAAAGTATTCAGTGATATTCTGGGAACAGTAAATGTGCTGGAGCATCACAGTGGAATAGATTATGAAAGCACGGAAGAACTAAAACCGAAACAACTGGCTGCGGAAAACTGGGATCTGCCTGTTGTCGTGACAACCAACGTCCAGTTTTTTGAATCTTTGTTTTCCAACAAGTCTTCAAAATGCAGAAAATTACATCATATAGCAAACAGCGTTATCATATTTGATGAGGCGCAGATGCTGCCAAATGATTATCTCCTGCCATGTATCGCCGCGATGGAAGAACTGATCCGAAATTATGGAAGCAGTATTGTGCTTTGTACGGCAACCCAGCCGTCCTTAAAACCGTTTTTCCAAGAGGATATGCAGTACACAGAGCTTTGCCCGCGCATGGAAGAGCAATTCCGTTTTTTTAAGAGAGCCAGCATTCGGAATCTGGGAAAAATAACAGAGGAGGAGTTGTTGGAACGGCTCGAAACGGAAAATCAGGCGCTTTGTATTTTGAATACAAGGAATCAGGTACAGAAATTATATGAGAAAATAAAATGCGAGGGAGTTTATCATCTGTCTACATTTATGTATTCGTATCACCGGCAGAAACAGCTTGCTGCCATACGGGAAAGGCTGCAAACGGGAAAAAAATGCATTGTGATTGCGACAAGTTTGGTGGAGGCAGGCGTAGATTTGGATTTTGAAAGTGTATACAGGGAACTTGCCGGAATTGATTCCATGATACAGGCAGCGGGGCGATGCAATCGAGAAGGAAAAAGAGATGCCGAAGCCAGTTTTGCCTATTGCTTTGTGTTGGAGGATACACATAGGGTTCCCGGACAGGAACAGCAGATCGATACGGCAAAACAGATAATCAGGAGACATGAAGACCTTGCTTCCCTTGAAGCGATTCAGGATTATTTTGCCAGACTATATTTCTACAAGGGCGCTGCTTTGGATAAAAAGAATATCCTGAAGGAGTTTCAAAGAGGCCGATTTGCATTTGCTACCGTTGGAAAAGAATTTAAATTGATCGAGAAGAAAACAAAAACGATCTTGATTCCGGTTGAAGAGCGCGCGAAAGAGATTGCGGAGGAATTACGGTTGAAGGGGGCGTCAAAAAGCTTGATGCGGGAAGCGGGAAAGTATAGTGTTAATGTTTATGATAACCTGTTTGAGAAGATGTATAGCGCCGGGATGGTGGCCGGGGTATCGGAAGAGCTGAAGGATGAATTCTTTGTATTGAAGGATTGCGGTAATTATTCGGAAGAGACCGGTCTGCGGACGAATGTAGAACTGGGAACGGATGTGTGGTTATAAACATGGAAGGCCTGATAACTTCATAGCAAAGCGGCTGTGACTCACATGAGTTACAGCCGCTTTGTAGCTTCTTTACTATAATACAAAATATTTCAATCCACATTTATCAGAAGATAAATGACAACACATATAAATTACCACAAAAGTATCATTAAAAAAAGTCTTTTTAAAAAATTGATTAAGTGAAAAGTTAAATTCTACTTGTAAACTTAAATTCCACCTGCCTAATAGGTTTGCTATGGTGGTGTCTCGTATCCGCAGATTCCTTTTATCATTAAGCGTTTGTGGTGATTTGAACTTGCAGTTGTAGGAAAGGAGTTAATAGACAGTAATTGCAAGCATTTCAGCATGAAAGGGGCCTTTAAAATGAAATCGTTATTTGAGCAAATGGGCGGAATCTAAACAGTATAATCGAGGCCCACGCATCCAACAAGAAAAAGCGGATGCGTGGGCTTTGCTTATTTCTGAATAAACCTGTATTTTCCTTTGCCTTGTCCGCTGACAGCTTCAATGAGTCCGGCTTTTTTTAGCTTGTTTATCAGATTTCCAGCAGCGGTTACAGAGTCTTTCGTTATGGCAGATATGTCAGAGCGCCCGAACACACGCTCAACACCCATCTGTGCATAAACAGCTTTTGCTTTTTTTATGGTATTTTTGCTTGCGGTTAGTCCGTCAATCGCAACATCAATCGCAACTTCAACCGCAACATCTTTTGGAGTAACCGGCATCTTTGCAACAGGTACATTGTAATTCAAATTATACAGCATAACCCGAAATTCATATGCGTC
>CAZKQV010000074.1:0-2706 GCA_964555015.1 uncultured Eubacterium sp.
GCCGATAGGCGAAATTTGGTACTGTGGTAGAATCTTGCTCTTAGAAACTGACGGACTGCGCTGTGCTGATTTTTGCCGATTTCCCCGGCATGGCAGGGCGGGGATTGTGCCGACTTTGCGGCGGTATCTCCCGCCGGAACATAGACGGGAAAATCCAAAACGGGCGTAAAAAAACAGGAAACCTTTTTGTGATTTCCTGTTTCGTATCTTCGCCAATAATGGCGGTTATCCTATTGTGATTTTTCAAAGCTATTATGTAGATTGCTGTGCTTGTCCTTTCAGTCAAAGCGGAACTGGAACAGGGCGGTAATAAGCCGCTGTTTTATGCTGTCCTCGGTGTCCGGGTTGACATGACCGTTTTCAAGGGCGGCATACCTTATCCGCTTGTTGTAATGCCGTAAAACCTCGTCCACGGCTTCCGGGTCGCCGCTGGTCGCCCGGACAATCGTTTCATACGGTACGAGGTTAGTATTCCCCATGTAAAAGCACCTCCATTTCCTCCTGCAACATTTGTAAAGCACTGTGTAACTGGTAACACATACTGCTCCGGCAGCGTCCGTATATTTTCCCGATTTCCTGCTGTGTGTAGTTGCCGAAAAAGTAAAGGTAAATGATTTCCCTCTTTCTCTCCGGCAGAGATAACAGGGCGGCGGCAAGCTCCCCATTGGTGAGGATAATTGTCTGACCGCAGATTGTAACGGGGTATTGTTCGTAAGGTGATTTGAAATATTCGTCTGATGTGCTTAGAGGATAGAACTTTTCTTCTGTGAGGTATTCAAAGGATATTTCTTTTTGCCGCCGCCTTTCCCTGTCGCGCCATGCGTTGATAGCGGCATAGCGTATGACGACTTTGCAAAAGCCATTGAAAGAATACATGATGTGTTCCTTGTATGCTTCCGTACAAGCCATAGAAAATTCCCCCTTTCTCCCACATGGGGCGTGTATGGTTTATAGTTGCATTTTATAATTAAAGGGGCGGCAGCACTGTTTGCTGTCGCCCCCTTGACCGCTGACTGGCTTTGCCGTATGTTTCTATGCGATTTTATTTTTGACGGACAGGAATCCATATCTCGCTGTAATAGTTTTCGTCTGCCGTACCTTTTGCATAGTCTATGGGGTTACTATACATTTCGATGTGATACCCGGCTGCAATCTCATAATCCCTGTTTTGAGGTAGCCATTCTGTGAAAATCTTTTCGTGAATATCATGTAAAGTGCCAGTATCCATAAGCGCACCTTTGCAGGAAAAGACTGCCCATGTATATTCCGGAACAAGATGTGTAACAAAATCCGCAGGAATTTCCTTGAGCGGATTATAATTATCGGCAATCAGATATTCAAATTCATTACCGCTCATGTCCTTATCAATGGATATTCCATACATACTTGCGATAAGTGTGTTTTTTCCCGACTGGTTAAATTTCTTCCAGAAGTTAGGAATTTCGTTATCAGCGGTTTCATATTTGAATATCGCTGATACACCTACCACGGTAAACGGGGCTTTCTTAACAATTTTGTAATCCATAGTATAACCTCCTGTTAAAACTAATTTTATTTTTAGAGGGGCAAATGACTTTATCATTGCCTCCCCTTTGCGTATGGCGGTGGGAGTAGCACCATGAAAACGAAAAAATGCTTTGGTAAAACTATCTGGTGAATCATATCCATATTTAAGCGCAATATCAATTATCTTCCTGTTGGTAGAAACAAGCTCACTTCCAGCAAGGGTTAGTCTACGCTTTTTGATGTATTCTCCAACGGTAAAACCACAAAGCATAGAAAAACCTTTTTGAAAATAATACGGTGAAATAATTGCGTGTTTTGCAATATCCGCAATCGTCAATTCTTCTGTGATATGGCTTTCAATATAGTCAATGGCTCTGCTGATACTTTCACTCCATTCCATGTTGTTACCTCCTCTGCATTTATAGATTACATTTTTCCAAAATCATTTGCCCGATTTTTTATGCACATATTTGTCCGAACTTTCTTACAAACATTTTACACCAATCTTTTCGGATTACAATCAAGCAAGAAGAATAGCAAGTAAACTTGATATATTCAATAAAATTTAGGAAAAACATTTCTTGAAAAATATAGGTGTGAAAGGGATTCCGTAGTAGTCGGCATTGGTGGTAATGTGTATAACTGGCTGTCCTATGGAATTGTGGGTAACTCTGTTTGCAGAATGTGGGAAAGCTGCACTTTAGCTTTTCCATGTTCTGTGAATAGAGTTATCCATGATTCCATAGCCTGTTATGCACATTTCCACAATGCGGTTTTTATTCCTCCGGCTCTTATCAGTCAAAGAGGGCGGTTATGCTGTCCGTTCCGTTTCCCCGGCTTCTGCGCCCTGCTTCTTCCTGTGGTATGATTCCCTCCTTGCGGCAAGGCAGCTTTCATACCTGGCCTTGGCTTCGGGGTTTCCTGCTTCGGCTTCCTCATACATTTTCTGCCGGGATTTCTTAGTGGCTTCAGAAGCATACGCCCGCTTCTTTGCAAGCTCCGCCGCCGCTTCCGGGTCGGTTTCTGCCTGTGCTATCAGGCTGTGGTAGGCGTTTTTCTTCCGGCTCTTGCTGGCTTCCAGCCGTTCCGCTTCCTCCGGCGTTAGAGGATTCCCCTCTGCTTGGGCTTTGGCAAGCTCTTTCAATGTCCGGGGCTTGGGCGGCTCGCTGGCTTTCTTCCTGTCGCGCCATTCTTTGTGCT
>CAZKQV010000075.1:0-2696 GCA_964555015.1 uncultured Eubacterium sp.
GAATATCGCCCACTCAATCGTAGGTTTATCATCAAATATACGACAGTTCAGGTCTGAGCTTTCTGCCAGATCATCTGGTACTTCATACACAGTTACCGTTGGTTTCCCACCATCTATTCTTGCCCTGCGCTGTGCCATTCTCCATGCCTGTTCTTCCAACAATGTGGTATAAAATCCACATCCAAAATCTTTATTTGGCATACACCTTGACAAATCCACTTTATCAATTTCCATATTAGATCCATGAAAAAGTCTCACTAAGCTGCACCTCCATTTTTCCTGCATATTGCAGCCAGATCATCCAAGACATCTTCAAATGAGAGGGTGTGCTCCACATCATAGAACTCTTTTAAAAACTCTATCCCTTTATAACGGTTCAAATAAACGTATGCATCTCTCATATGCATCTCATACCGGTTTGCAAATTCACTGATACAAACAACAATATAATCTAATAAATTTCTATCTTCTTTTGTCATATTGTCCTCTCCTTTCCGGTATCTTAGACCTGCTTTGATTATAGCAAAAATTTATAAATCTTACACTACACTTTTCATTTTTATCAGCATTGCCCACTTTCGAGTTTTCTATTTTTGAGCAGTACCGCTCAATTATTTCACCTTTATCTCCTATTCAGGACTGTCTTTACGAATGAAGATCAATAAACTCATTCAGTCCATAACGCAATGTTCTCTATTTTAAGAAATATCTCCTGTTTCTGTTTTTCCCAAGCTCGTAAAGAACACCTTTTTCTACCATTTTTTTCAATACTTTTCTTACTCCTGCCGCAGATAGGCCGGTGATTTCTCTGGCATCCGCATTGGATATCCCGTTCTTCTGATTTAAATATTCTAAGATTTTTCTCTCATGTTGTGAATATCCTTTATCGCTACTTATCGCTACTCTATCGCTACTTATCGCCACCTTTTTTTCAAACGATAAGGTCAGAATCGTCCGATCTGGCCCGTACTGCTCTTCAATTTCAGGTTCTTTCCATCCCTCCTGTTCCCAGACCGAAAAGATATCCGGCACTCCGCTTCCCGCGCGCTCACCAATACCTATCATATTGAACATTTTCATCAGAGCCTTATTTCTTGGATCAGAAATTCCACCTTTCAGCATCTGGCGCTTTCCTGTTCTGACATAGCCTGGATTTTCCATTACAATAGAATCCTGGTCTTTCTTAATCACAACACCACGCACCACATAAAAATCTGTATTGACAAGACAATTTGCCAATGCTTCTCTAAGTGCTTTATGAACAGGTGTATCATCCACCCGAATACCACCGACCAGTTTAAAAGGTATCTTCACATCCTTAATTATCTTATTGTAAACGCGGAAAAAAAAGTCAAATACATTCCCCGACCATTCCCCAGAGCTGGACTGCAGACGGTCCGTCCAGCGTATTGTCGGGTCAAGCATTTCTCTGTAATCCAGAAAATATTCCGGAAATTCCCGGACAATATCATATTCATTGCCAAACATCAGCATTCCTGCTGCCGTAGGATGCAGCTTCCCGTCCTGCTTTGACCTTGCTGCCGCCCCAATATTTTTCAAATACTCCTCGTTTTCCAGCATTTCCCACACATGCCCACGTTTCCAGCTTCTATGAAGATTGCGGTAAGATTGAATCGTCTCCTGGTTCAGATCAGCAATATCCCAATCCTCCAGGATTTTCATATCCATCGTTTGTTCTGTTTGATCCCGAAGCATAGCCCTGACTTCACTTGGTGTACAATGATAATCTCCTTCCCAATTTCTTCGGAAGGTTCCTTTAAAAATGTCCCCATTAATATAGACTGGTTTCTGTCCCCTCGTTGCTCTCGGTACGGTAATAACCATGATGACACCACCGGAAACTTCATAAATCTTCACATCATTATCCGTAAGCAAATTGATGCTGACTTTATTCGGATTGTTTATAGTATCCCAGAAGTCCTTACGCAATTTATCTTCGTGGTCCAATCCCGTAGCTTCCCAGCTTCCATCTTCTCGTTCCCGAACGCCAAGAATAATTACACCGCCATAACAGTTTGCAAAAGACGAATACGTTTCCCAAAGCGATGCAGGTAAGCCGCCTTTTGCCTTTTTTACTTCTCTACGGTTATCTTCTTTATATTCATCAAATTTAGTCAGATCAAACACCTTTTCACCGCCCTTTGCCCTTTATTTATATACTCTTCCCTATCGGCTCTAAAATAAGACACTTCTGATTGTATCATGATTTTGACGCTCAGAAAAGGGGAGCATCCATGCTCTTTACGAATGAAGGTCACTAAACTCACTCAGTCCATGCAGTGTTACTATGTCCATACAGTCCATCTAGTCCACAATATCTGGTATAAACAGCACCAAATAACACTAAATAGCACATCCGATATCCGACTCACCTAGTAGCTCACAAAATACTCCACCGCGTTCTCCGGGAAGAACTCCTTAAACTCGCTGTAAAGCTGCGCGGCGAGCGTTTTGTTGTGGGCTAAAATGAGGGTCGGCTTCTGTAACTGCTGGATGACATTCGCCATCGTAAAAGTCTTGCCGGAGCCTGTAACCCCCAGTAAAGTCTGGCATTGATTGCCTTCCTTGAAGCCCTGGACGAGCTTCTCAATGGCCTGCGGCTGGTCACCGGTGGGCTGAAATTCTGAGTGCAATTTGAAAGCAGCACCGCCTTTTATGCTGCTTTCATGAGCAGG
>CAZKQV010000076.1:0-2670 GCA_964555015.1 uncultured Eubacterium sp.
ACTTGGCATTATTCATCGACCTCCTCGTCTACAGTTTCAACTTCTTCTGAATCATGATCTTCCGATACATCATCAATGTCGGAAGTCTCAGTTTCATATTCCGGTATCTCAACATCACGCACGTCAACCTTGCCTGTTACGACATCGGAAATCGTCCTTACCCGAAGTTCCTGAATATAGGCAATTTCATCGTATAGGCTATCTATCAGTTTTTCTATCTTTTCCTGCTCAGAATAACAGTAATTGACAATGGCCTGCTGCTCACCCAGCGGAGGAAGTGGAATTGTCATCCTTCGAATATCTGTGTATCCTATGCTCTGACGAACGCCTCCGCCCATTCCGTAGAATACTTTACTCACATCATAGGCATGGAGCATCAGATATAAATATTCAGGCAAAATATTGTCACGCGGCTTTAAGCATGTATATGCTGAAGTTATTATTCCTGTTTCTGTGGCAAGCCCTATACGCAAACTCTTGTGATCATTCTGAAGGTCTGTCAGCCTTAAAATAACATTGCCATCATTTACAATCTGGTAAGTATCGAATGAAGCAGGAAGCAGGCCTCCCTTTGTATTGATATCCTTTCGCTTAATTTTTCCATAACTAAGCGAAAGCAAGTTCTGGTGATGAACATTTTTGTTGGATATCTTTTGTTCCGACGCTACTTGAAATAACATCAATTCGTCCCAATGTTTAGGTATCTTTGGTACAAAGCAAATCTGACTTTCTTTTAACTCGCATCCAGTTTCAATTCCTGCTGTTACGGCTTTAACTGTATTAGCGTTTTTGAGTTCATTTAATAGAGCAATTTCCTTCTTCTTCTCGTGAACAAATTTCAAACACTCAGAAGATTTCCAATCAAGGAAACGAACGATCTGATCTTGTTCTGATCGCGGTGGAATTACCAAACTTTGCTGTGCAAAAACATCAAAGCGAAAATCAGAGGATCTTTCTCGGATTCCCCTATACAAAGATTGAATAAATCCAGTGCGTGCCATTTCCCTCAGCAGATAGGCATAATAGTAGTTGTTGTAATTTCCAAGTGCTGTACAGCAGCTATAAACAGGTGTACATTTTCCATCTGAGTCTGATACACCAATAGAGCCAGCGAATGCATCCATTACGTGAATAACAAGATCTCCCTTGCGGACACCTTGATACCCACTTTCGTTTACAGCTTCTGTGAACCCCGTAGTCCTTCTATTCAATCTTAGGGTAACTGTGCCATCTCTAAAGCAGGTGACAATGTTGTCTTCATCCCTTACCGCTCGTTTTTCTTTCTTATACATATATTTGGCTCGGAGCGTTCCCCAATGCTCAGGCACATATGGACTCCACGGTATACCTGTATCCATGTACTTTGCGTAAGGCTTAAGAATCATAGTATACCTCCAACTATGGATGCAAGATTACCATCCGTACCTTCCTCAATCGCATTGATGTCGTTAACGATTAACTGAGGTTCCCTTACAGCTGCAGGCCTATAAAAGTATTTGGTGATACTCAGCTCGTATCCTAAAATAACCGAATCCATGTCCACCCACGAATCGGGTACATACGGTTTTATCTCTTTTTTCCAAAATGCTTCTATGCCCCCTTCGTATAGCAAGGGGATCTGCTCTGTATCTTTTAGCGATTTATCTGGTTCTGCCATACCTTTAGAATTAATCACAGCCGCTGCCGATTCATCGATGCTCGTCAAGCAGTCACGTAGTGCCTTTTTGCGCTTTGCAGTAAGTTTGAGTCCTACTTCAGCAGCTGCGTTTTCTATCTGCTTAACGAATTTGTTGTAGTTCAAAAGAATACTGTCAGCTACATGCAAGCTGTATGATTGAACAAGTTCATACAAGGCATCGTCCTGAGTGTTTTCTTTTAATGCCGTCAATTTGTCATCAGTTAAAGCTACTCTCAATCTTAATGGCCTGTGTATTTCCACTGAGTAATATCCAAACTCTTCATTGTCAAAGACCTTGCTATATGCTGGATCAGCGTCCGTAAAAGCTAAATAAAATTCGAGAATCCTTTTCCTTATTTCAGGAGTAATCTCACAATTCTTTTCACCTATGTTTTTGCGAAGAGCAGATTTAAGAGATGTAGCATCTATCAATTGCACCTTGCCTTTCCGTCTTCCTTCTTTCTTATTTGTAACAACCCAAAGGTATGTAGCAATTCCGGTGTTATAAAACATATTTTCAGGCAAAGCAATTATCGCTTCAAGAAGATCATTTTCTATAATATATCTTCTTAGATTACTCGAACCGCTGCCTGCATTCCCAGTAAAGAGAGATGAACCATTATGTACCTCAATGATTCTACTTCCCAATTCTGTATTGCGTTTCATCTTGCTCACATTGTTAGCGAGGAAGAGCATTTGAGGGTCTCCAATATCTGGGATCAGGGAATACTCAGGATTCTCGTCATACTCAATCAAAAATCTCGAATCTGTAATCTCATCTTTTTTTATATCCCCCAGTGCCTTCAGTTCGGCTTTCCACGAGGTGCCAAAAGGCGGATTTGAAAGCATGAAATCAAACTCCTCTTTAGGAAAGCCGTCGTTTGAAATAGTTGAGCCAAAGAATATGTTGTTTGCCTGCGTGCCTTCACCCTTCAGCAGCATATCTGCACAGGCAATGGCATAAGTTTCGTCAAAGTTCTCCTGTCCAAACA
>CAZKQV010000077.1:0-2653 GCA_964555015.1 uncultured Eubacterium sp.
GTGAAAAGTACCTGCAAAAGCTGAAAAGAAGGGCAAATTCTGAAAGTCGTGCGGGTCACACGTTCAAGAAAATGATCGAAGCCTACGAGAGAAACCTGTAAGCTGATTTTTCCCGCAAAAATGCCGTCCTATCCGGGCGGCATTTTTGTCTGTCCACAATTCATTCATATTTTTTTCAAGGCTTGTTTGATTTTTTGTTACAGGATGTTCAAGATTTTCCAGCGGGTTTGGTGTAATATCAGACCATCAGGAGATAATACGGCAAATGAAACCGCTCCTGTTCCACATACGGCTTTTTGAAAGCCTTCCTTTCTCTTTTCTCCTCTCTCTTTCTCTCAAGCGGAGGGGGCTGCCTCAACAGGATTTTCAAGAATCGCAGGAGGCAGCCCCCTCCTCCCTTTTTAGGGATCGCGCTGCAGCCAGCCTTTCCGCTTTCTCCGGAAAACGGCAAGGCACTCTTAAAAATTTGATCTCTGCAGATATATCCTCCCACGTCTCTTTCTTTGAATTCTATCTTTTTTCTTTCGCCGCTTCTTTACGGCCGGAACTGCTCGCAAATGGCGACAATCCGACCGTTTTGGCGGTACAGCCGGAGCAGCACATCCCAGCCAGTGGTTTCGGCCCATTGCCACAGGGCTTCCTCCGTCACCCGGCAGCAGGGCCGCGCGTGTGTCGAGAGAAACATAGGTATCCTCGGTCGGGATTCCCTTTTGTTATCAAACAGGCATTTGCGCAGTGTTGCCTTGATTTTCTAGAATGTGAGGGAAGCGGCAGCGTTTCAGGCTGTTGCTCCCCTTGATTGCCTGTCAGCAAAGACGGATGGGGCTGTCAACGGCGGGCACAGCCCGTTCATCTTGACCGTTGACTGTTCCGGCTTGCTCTGCTATCATGACTATAAATTATTTCCATTGTCAATAATATATTATCTGCTGTTTTTATGTCTAACCGTCCATAAAATGAAAGTTCCCATTACAGCAATAGCAAATACCGAACCGCCATTTTGCCAATCAAGGTTTAGTGAGAAAAGTATCGCTTCTGCTAAAAAGCCAACAACTATTGTTACAATAAACGCAATGATTTCCATGGTCTACCCCCCCATTATGGAACATAGTGAATTTCTGTTTCAGCAGAACGAGTATCCTTAGCTTCTGTAATCGCTAAACCAATAGATGCGCTAACTTCTCCGGTTGATAAGCTGATTGAAATAGATGGAGAGAATGTGTACCCTTCACTTTCAACAGTCTTTTCTGTACCTAATGACGGTTCAGCAGCAAATGCAGTGAAAGAAAAGGACAGAACAAGAGAAAGTGATAAAATGATGCTTAAAAGACGCTTCATAAAAGAACCTCCTAAAAAATATGTGTGGTCAAAAGCAATGAAACTTTCACCCACACATACCGTATAATCAAAAAAGATTGTGAGAGTGAAATGGTTAGATTTCAAAGCCCACAACCACATGCTTGTCGTTTTACAAAGCTCACGACAAACGCAATAAATATTATACTCGTTTCTTTAAAAAAGTCAATCCTCCAACTTATAAAAATTTTAAATCAAAAATTTTAAATTTTAAATCGTAGTAACACAAGACAATTTACTCTTGACAGAACCGAATTTTCCTTCTATAATAATATGGCTATCGGGGTGTGGCGAAGTTTGGTATCGCGCTTGGTTCGGGTCCAAGAGGCCTCGGGTTCGAATCCCGACACTCCGACCATATTGATTATTCATAACGCAACGGAACACCCCTATGTGAGAGGCTGTCTCAAAATGATTCTCCGGGATCATAAGAGGCAGCCCCTCTTTTTTTTCTCATCTGTGGATTCCAACCTAAGTTCTCGGAAAATCCTAATATACGCACGAATACGCCTAGCGAATCAACAACATTCGTTTTCTTTTTTGCCGAAAGTATGTTTTACTATCCAAGCTTTCTGTTCCATGCTATGTACAGTTCCCTTCTAAATGAAATGGGGGAGTTTATCGCTCCCTGATGCAAGGATAACGTCTTTCACAGCCGCAGTCGAGGATGCCGCCAGTGCCGTTGCACTTGCACCAGGCAATTTTCCTATGCGTTTCGGATTGCCGCACAAAGGCGGTCTTCAATCGTGACCTCCGTGTCCATGAAGCGACTCAGAACAACAACGCCGTCAATAATCACACAGTCCGGGTGCTGATTGGTCTGACGGCAAAATTCCCGGACGCGCTGGCTCCGGGGAAGTGCATGGTCAACATGGACGCTGCGCCGGTCAACAAGCTCTGAACGGTCAATGTCCCGAATGTCTGTGTTTTGAAAACTGAATGTATCACTCATGTGATTTCCTCCTCGTATAATAAGTTTTAAGATTAATAAATCAGGTATCAGCAGGCTTAGAGATGCCCGTGATACAATCGCTGTAGGACAATAGGGCAAAGTTCTTTCCCTCCTGGTTGAGCCGCAAGGCTGCTTCCTGGAACGTCCGTCCCCGCAATCGCACAGGATAGTGTACTGCCCAACAGGCGCCCTGTCAAGGCCAAGCCGCCGAAGACGATGGCTCCTCGGGCCCGGGGAATTGTGTTCAGACCTCCGGAAATATTTTTACCCTCACGCCAGGGAGATTCCTCCATGGGGCCATATCATTTGACAACGAAGAAAATTGTGAACACAAAAGCGGAATGG
>CAZKQV010000078.1:0-2570 GCA_964555015.1 uncultured Eubacterium sp.
GGTCAGGAAGTCATAGCATACGACAAGGTATCGAAGCAGAAAGCTGTTGCGAAATGCAGCCCAGAGGATAAGTTTGACTTCAAGGCCGGCGCGAAGCTGGCGTTTGGCCGCCTGATGGATGGTCAGGAAGAAAATAAGCCGGAAGAAAAACTGCTTAACGGAAGATTCATGTGCACAACTTCTTCACGTTCATGTTTGACAAAGGGCAGAATCTATGAATTCGTGGATGGATATAGTTCCTACGATGATGGGAAAAGGATGCCGCTTGGTAAACCATGCAAAACCATAAAAGATTTGAAATGGGTTTTTGGAGAAGACGCTTTCATTGAAGTTGTGGAATGATAGGCAAAATGTATGGATTGAACAAGATTAAAATGGAGGAAGAATGAGAAAACCAAAATATAAGGTAGGTGACATGGTTCGCGTCTTGGATTACAAGAAGATTGTGCGTTATATGCCTCATGCTACCTTGCCGGTATTCCTTAGCATTGGGAAGACTTATCATGTCATAAAGGTGTTGCCGCAAGGTGATGATAGCCGTGGAATGGAGGGAATATGTTATGTATTAAATTTTGAAGACCTTCCGGCATATCGTTGGGAAGACCTTCCGGTATATGACGAGCGTGTATTGGAGCCATTCCCCAATGGTACTATCATCATACGCAGGAATGGAGATGAAGTCATCGCCTACGATAAAGTGACTGGGCAGAAAGCGGCGGTGAAATGCGGCACGGATGGTGAATTCGATTTTAAAGCGAGCGCGAGGACGGCATTTCAGCAATTGATGGACATGATGGAAAAAAGCGGAAAAGAAACGAAATATTATAACGGCAAAGTAGTTTACATAGGAGACTGCGATGATGATGGGTTTGAAAAAGGTAAGATTTACGAGTGCATAAATGGGCATTTCGTTAACGAAGACGATGACCCCATCCCGCAATTTATCACACCCATTAGATCATTCGATGATTTGCTCAGAAGAGCGAGTAACAATTTCATTGAGATTGTCGAGAAAAAAACAGAAAAAACGGAGAATGATTTAATGTGGATGGAGATAAAACTGTAATGTGGAGGACTATAAAATAAGATGGAAATAACTGAGAATAATATTGAGTTCCTGACCGGCGAGAAAACCTGCACGGCATCGTTTTCAAACAGGAAACATATCAACAGGGTCAAGAAATTACATACGGAGCATCCGGATGATTTTGATTACTTTGTTGAAAACGCTGACGGATCTGTGTGCGTGAAGTTCCCGCTGTCATGGGTTAAGATATCTCCGAAAAGGACTGGCAGGAAATACACTGAGGAGGAAAGGCGGGTTATTGCTGAGAGGTTTAAGAAGGCGCGTGAGAAGAAGACGTCAGAATGATTTCTTTGTCAATTTTTATGTAATTAGTAAATGAAAACTGACGTGAATTTTATTCAGACAGTTTCTTTGGTATAAATTATCACCTTGCAAACAAAAATCGAAAATCGGCAAAATTTTTAAATAAATTAAAACAAAACTAAGAAAGGACATTAATGATGCTTAGATATGAAGTAAAAGGAAACAACATGATATATGTAAACCTGCAGAATGGATACACGGCAATCGGGATAGCAAAATGGGACAGGGAGCAAAAATGTTATCTGGTGGACATCATGCTGAAGGATGACACCATAGATTTATGGGACTTGTGCCAGAAAGCCGAGAACGTGCCGTTCACGGACTCAAAGAGGGACACCATCAACAGGGACATGGCGGCATACATCACCGGCAGGCTCACGGAGGGGTTCTTCCAGTATTACATAGACAGGTATGAGTATGAGCAGCGGTGCTTCGACAGGGGGCATGAGATGTTTGAGGCGGAAAGGTTAGGTAGGGATACTGAAGAAAACAGGCAGTAAAAAGAAAGGAGATATTGGTTTATTGTGAAAATTAAAAAGAAAGTCTTAAGCAGAAAAAAATTCAATAAATACATGGATGCGATTAGAAAAAGCGATGGTTATGTCTG
The DNA here is from genome assembly GCA_964555015.1 of uncultured Eubacterium sp. GTDB lineage: Bacteria > Bacillota > Clostridia > Lachnospirales > Lachnospiraceae > Anaerobutyricum. Next base: position 1,998 of record CAZKQV010000078.1, read on the forward strand.
CGAGCTAAACAGTCTGTCGGACAAGTATGGCGGAGAAGGATATCTGTTTCCGCCTAACTGCGTGGATGAGCTGGTTAAACTTCTTGAATATGTTTTTGATGACAAAGGGGAGTGGATAGAGTATTTCATCTATGAGCTGGATTTCGGAACGGAGTACCATGACGGTGATGTTACGGAAGAAGATAAGAATATCCCTCTCGCAACCGTTGATGACTTATACGACCTGCTCATCTCGAATCTGGAAAGGAACGATGATGTGTAAATACTGCTTGGGCATCAACGGCAGGCATAGTCCGCGATGTCCTCTGTACGTTCCTCCGAGACCCAAGTGCAGATGCTCCGTCTGCGGGGATGGGATATATGACGGTGAGGAATATATTGAGAACTATAATGGTGACTGCATTCATTTTGAGTGCATACAGGGACTTCGCTGGCTGGTGGACTGGCTCGGACATGACGTGAAGACTATGGAGGCGGATGATGAAGATTATTTTTAGAAAAATCAAGGTGGCAATATACCATTTCATCCCACGTGTTGAGCTGTTTCCGCAATGCTGGAGGGTCACATGGATG
>CAZKQV010000079.1:0-2537 GCA_964555015.1 uncultured Eubacterium sp.
GTAACGGGAAATCCTCTAAAATAAGCAACCTTGTACAAGGATGCATTGCTTGCCAATTTGAACTTTCTCTTATAATCATAAAAAATTCAGAGAATGTTCACCTTCAACATATTGTATTCTTCGAGCAAACGAAATATAATATTCTTATGCTGGAGGTGCGATATGGATTATATGACGCTGAAACAGGCAAGTGAAAAATGGGGTATTTCTCCCCGCATGATAAACTATTACTGTTCAGAGGGGCGCATTGCTGGTGCGGAAAAGGCTGGAACGATTTGGCTGATCCCAAATGATGCAGAAAAGCCAGCAGACAAACGATATAAAGATTGTAGGAGCCATAGTTCCCGAAAGGATGGTAAACATGAATGAACATAGAATTATGATTGTCGATGATGAACCGGATATTTTAGATTTACTTGAAAAGGCATTGAATATCGAGGGCTTTTTCAATATTACTAAGGTGGAGAACGGATTAACCGCTGTGGATACATGTAAACAGATTCTCCCCGATACTATCATTCTGGATGTAATGCTGCCGGACATTGACGGCTATGAGGTATGCCGGCGTATTCGGCAATTTTCCCATTGCCCCATCCTGTTCCTTTCATCCAAAAATGATGAAGTGGACAAAATTTTGGGGTTGGCCGTTGGCGGGGACGATTATGTAACAAAACCGTTCAGTCCAAAAGAAGTCGCTTTTCGAGTGAAAGCACAACTACGCCGAGCAGAATATCGGCAAAGCCCATCGCAGTCTCATACAATTACTGTCGGAAAGCTGCTCATTGATCCAGACGGTTGCCGCACTTCAAAGGGCGGTAAGGATATGGAACTAACCGCAAAGGAATTTGAAATTCTGCATTATCTGGCCCAAAATTTAGGGCGTGTTGTAAGCCGTGAACGTCTGTATGAAGCGATTTGGGGTGAAGATAGCTTTGGGTGCGATAACACGATCATGGTGCATATCCGACACCTGCGTGAAAAGCTGGAGGATAATCCCACAAGGCCGCAGTACATTATCACAATGAAAGGTTTAGGCTATAAGCTGGTGAATCCTGATGAAAAATAGATGGAAAAGAAATCCGCTTGTAAGAATTGTTGTTTTACTCGTTGCATTGGTATTGATTGGAGCTGCTTCGGGAATTGGATTGTTTTATTATGCTTTTTCTATCCCCGAACCGGAAGGTTTAAGTCTGGCAACATGGCCGAATCGCTTTACTGAAAACTTTTCGATATGGATGGAAAACGAAGATGGAACCATTGCAATAAAGGATATTGGATTGGAAAGACTGGATGAATATGGGCTTTGGCTTCAAGTCGTTGATGAATCCGGTCAGGAAGTTTTTTCCCATAACAAGCCCACAGATTATCCTTCCAACTACTCTGCCTCTGAATTGGTGGAATTGGCGGCAAGCGGATATGAAAACGGGAATACAGTTTTTGTGAGCAGTTATGAAGATTCCAGCCATACATGGAACTACATTGTTGGTTTCCCTTATGCTATTGGGAAATATATGCTCTATTATAACGGTGAAACAGTGAGCCGTCTTTCTCCGATATTTCGGATGGTGATATTTTTCATAATCTTTGTGGGCATTTCACTATTTCTTATTTATGGTTTTTGGCTCACACGCCAAATGGGGAAAATATCAAGAGGAATCGGCGCTGTTTCGCTTCGTACTTATCAAAAGCTCCCGGAAAAGGGAATATTTAACGGTATCTATATGGCACTCAATAAAATGGATGCAGAAATTCGTTACAGCGATCAGCTCAAGAACGAAACAGAGCGTGCGCGTCAGGAATGGATTGCCAATATCACTCATGACTTAAAAACCCCACTTTCTCCTGTAAAGGGATATGCGGAGCTGCTTGCGCACGGGACTGCAAGCGATAGCCAGACGGTGCAGGAATATGGCTCGATTATTTTGAAAAATGTGGATCATGTCGAAAAACTGATAAATGATCTAAAGCTGACCTACCAACTGGAATCAGGGGCATTTCCCTTTCATCCCGAACAGGTGCGGTTGGTACGCTATCTAAAAGAATTGGTGATAGATATTGTAAACGACCCGGCATTTTCAAATCGAAACATAGAGTTTGAATGTGACTTTCCAGAGATTACAGCCACCATTGACCCTGATCTGTTTCATCGGGCGGTGTGCAATCTTGTTGTCAACGCACTTGTTCATAATCCGCCTAACACAACGATAACTGTATCTGTTTCGGAAGATAATGGAAAGGGCATCTGTCTTTCCGTCCGTGATAATGGAGTAGGGATAAGCGAGACGGAACAGGCTGAACTGTTCACCAGATATTATCGAGGAACCAATACAAAAGAAAAGCCGGAGGGCAGCGGCCTGGGTCTTGCGATTGCAAAGCAAATTGTTATTCTGCATGGCGGCGATATTGCTGTCAAAAGCGAACGCGGAAAGGGTACGGAGTTTTTAATCCTGCTCCCTGCAAATTAAGGTTAAATTAAGGTACAGAAAAGTCAGACCTAAGATGGGTGATCTATGATATAAGCATAGATCACCTATTTT
>CAZKQV010000080.1:0-2472 GCA_964555015.1 uncultured Eubacterium sp.
AGAGGTGGCAAATGAACCAAGTATTTGAAATGAAACTTCGCCCAGATCCGTTCAATCGGATTTGTAGCGGAGAAAAAACAATAGAATATCGTCTGCACGATGAAAAAAGGTCTCTCTTAAACAAGGGTGATTATATTCGGTTCACAGAGATAGCGGACGAAGAGAGAACGGTACTGGTTGAAATTGTAGATATATTTATGGCACCAAGTTTTCTTGCTTTGGAGCAGAAACTCGTAGAAACAGGTCTTCTTGCCAAAGGATCATTCTCACCAATCGGGATGCGTGAGTACTATTCGGTTGAGGATGAAGAGAAATATGGTGTCATGGGTATTAAGATCAGAGTTGTCAGTTCAGCTGCATTGGACATATCAGAACTGACTTGATACATGATAAATACTTCCCTGTGTATGGAGGTGAATGATTAGCAGGCACAACAGCAATCACTCCTGTTTTATTTAATTACTTGGTACAGATGGATAATGAAGTATAAAAGAAAAGCCAGAGTGGGAACTGTCAAAGCAGTTTCCATTCTGGCTTTTGTCGTCAATCAGGGTTTAATTTATCCGCAAAGGTGTTTACCTAACTCATTTAAAGCGTCTTTCATGTCAAGCCTCTTCCCTCCGGCAATCTGCTGGCATTGCTTTCAGTATGGACACAGTTGCATCTAAAGTACTCATGGGAAAACCTCTTCATTTAGGCTAACCAATTATTTCAAAGAGAAAAATCGACAGGACTACGAGAATGCCTTTTCTTCCCACTCATCGGCATTTTTAGAGAAATCCTTATTCATCAATTCTTCTCGTTCTTCCAGATTTTCCAGCATGAACATATATTTAGAATCAATAGGAGTCTGGCCAGATTTCTTTTTCACTTCTTTTGCGACCAATTTTGAGGTGGTTTGCGGAACCTTAATGACTCCGGCTCCTCCGACACATCCTCCAGGACATCCCATTCCTTCTAGCAGATATCCTTTGTATCTTCCTGCTTTCGCCATGGCAAGCATCTTCTTACATTCCACGAGACCTTCGGCCTTCATGATTTTTACCTCTTTGTCCGGGTCGATTTGATGGATACGATGGGCCACTGCGTCTGCGACGCCGCCGGAAACTGCAAAACCACAGCCGTCGCCGCTTCCGGAATCAAATGGAAGGTATTCTTCTTCCGTGATATCATCCATGGTAACGCCCTTTGCTTCCATGATTCCAGCCACCTCTTCAAAGGTAAGTACGAAATCCACATCGGAACGGATGCTTCGGCGCATCGCCTCCAGTTTCTTTGCGGCGCAAGGGCCGACGAAGGCTACTTTACATCCCGGATGGCGCTTCTTGATCATACGCGCTGTCAAGACCATTGGAGTTAGAGCCATGGAAATATTCTGGGAAAGTTCCGGGAAATTCTTTTTCGCAAAGGCTGCCCATGCCGGACAGCAGGAAGTCGCCATAAAGTCTAATTTGTCCGGGACTTCATCTAAAAAGTCTCTGGCTTCTGCAACGGTACACATATCGGCTCCGATGGATACTTCTCTTGCATCGCGGAACCCCATTCTTTTGAAAAGCCCTCTGACCTTTTGACTGTCTTCATCTGTGCCGAACTGGCCGACAAAAGCCGGCGCCAATGCCACATAAACTTTTTCTCCGCCTTTGATTGCCTTGATACATTGATAGATCTGGCTTTTATCTACGATCGCACCGAACGGGCAGGATACCAGACATTGACCGCAGGATACGCATTTGTTTTGGTCGATTGTCGCTCTGCCAAACTCATCGCTCTTGATCGCACCTGCTCCGCAGGATAATGTACATGGACGCTCCTGTTTGATGATGGCATTGTATGGACAGGCGCTTATGCATTTTCCACATTTGATACATTTATCATCGTCAACTACGGATTTGCCCTTTACCATAGAGATTGCTTTTTTAGGACATACTTCCATACATGGATGTTCCAGACATCCCTGGCATCCATTTGTAACCATAACTCGCTTTTCCGGACAGGAATTGCAGGCAAATTTAATTACGTTAATTAATGGAGGTGTGTAGTAATGCTCATTTGTATCTGCATTTTCAATGCCGTCGCTTAAAGGACCTCCCTGGCTGGCAGGACGATACACCATTCCCATGGTAGTACGAAGACGTTCTCCAAGAATTGCTCTCTCCAAGAAGATATTGGAACGATATTTGTTGTGTTCGCTTGGAAGCATTTTAAACGGTAATTGTTCAAAATCTTCTTTGGTTCCGTCGTTGTATGCAAATCGTGCAATTTCAGTAAACACCATATGCCTCAGTGATGTTTTGTTAGATTGTAATCCTCTCATTTTGTCAACCTCATTTCATAATATTGCAAGATACTACAAGTTTTTTATTCTATATAATTTATAATATCTTGCCGGTATCATCAAGATATTTTTTTAACAATATCCATTTTTTTAATAATTAAGGTTTTAACAGTAACTATTTTCGTTATATTGTTTAT
>CAZKQV010000081.1:0-2449 GCA_964555015.1 uncultured Eubacterium sp.
TAACGCTCATTATATCATAAATTACACGCAGAAAAAAGGGCTTTTAAATTAAACCGTCTTTTCCTTTAGAAAGAATCTCCATTTTGATTTCCTGCATACATCTTTCAAAATCCATATTGACATATGCTTTTGTGATCTCCGCTTCCCGAAGTTTCTCTTCCGCAAAATCCGCCTCATCTGTCAAAAAGCGTCTGCACATTTCCGCATACTTCGGAACGTCCTGTTCTCTCTCTCGATTCAAAGCCCGCTGAAGGCGAATACCATCGTCTACGGTAATATAAAGCGGTACCAGTTTATCTTTCCCAAAGTATGCTTTCATTGATTTATAGGATTCCAATGTACCGATTATCAGATAATCCTGTTTCTCCAGCTGAATTTGCCCATCATCCACGGTTATATATTTCCACGGACCATGAACCGTCTGATAACACCGCTCTTCAATAACCTTTCCCGATTGTTCCAGTTGCTCCGCCTGCCTGTCATCCAGAAAAAAATATTCTCTTCCTTCCTGCTCTCCTTCGCGCTTGGGGCGCGTTGTATACAATACGACCTCATTCAGGTTTAATTCTTTATCTTCCATCAAAGCTTTACACAAACGATCTTTTCCACACGCACTTTTACCCATTAAATAAAAGATTCGACCCATTTTTATCTCCTTTCAAAAGAAATAAATGTATTTCTTATTTTAGGTATTTGTTTCATTTTTGTCGAATATTTCGATTTCATAGAATGTATTGTCATGCTCCTTTGTCTGTGATATTCCATCCAGACGAAAGCCCTCTTTTATATACGTTTCGATTTGCTGAATCATATCCCGCGTAATACATTGTCCCGTTGTTAAAAATGGAATCCCCGGCGGATAAATCGCGATATTGCCTGCTGAATATTCTCCTTCTGAATCTGAAAGTAAAACCCAGACTGTCTTTTCCTGTTTTTCCGTCTCTTCCAGCTTTTTCGACTTTTTCAATAATTGCCTCTGCTGCGGCAATTGCTGCCGACAACTCATTTCAGATAATCGATTCGAAAAATCCGTTTCCATCCCTTTACTGTCTGTCTTTTTCTCAGAATCATTCAGCCGCGCCATTGCCTGCTCCAGGCGGATAAACCCATCTTCCGTATCCATCAGGCTGGTCATCGCAATTACATAATCCTCCTGACACATCTCGCACTCCAACTGAAATTCCTCTCTCAGACGCTGCATAAGCTGTATTCCGCTGCTTCCAAAGCGACTGCCAAAAACAATTTTAGAAGGATCCGACATCACATGGGATGGCCTGTCCCGAAACAAAAACCATAAATTATTCCACTGTTCCGTCTTTTTCCAGAATTGACGCAGACGGCTCTCATATTGCAGAAAATTCGTTCTTCCTTCTGCATCCATATACTGAATGCAATTATCAATAGACGCCATCAATACATAGGAAGGGCTGGAAGTCTGATAAATAGAATAAAAGCGTTTGATTTCTCTTTCATCGATAAGCTCACTATTTATATGAAGGATTGCTGTCTGCGTTAAAGATGGCAATGTTTTATGCAGGCTTTGAATTACAACATCTGCGCCTTCCCGAATCGCCGATGCCGGAAAAAAGCCGTTGTCCTTTGAAAATGGAAGGTGCGCTCCATGCGCTTCATCTACAATAAGCGGTATTCCATATCTATGCGCTGCGTCTGCAATTTCCTCTATCGGAGATACCACCCCTTCATAAGTAGGCGATGTTATCATTACTGCTTTTATACAAGGATTTTTCTCGATTGCCTCTTTCACAGAATCAGCTGTCACAGCCCCGCTAAACGGATAATTTTGTTTACCATCTTTTGACAAAACAGACTGCGTATCCAATAAAACCGTATTCAGATTTCTCAAAAAGGCCGTATTCCACACCGAACGATGACAGTTCCGTGCTGCTAAAAACGCTTCTCCCGGCTTCACAGCAGCCGAAATCGCCGTCATAATACCGGAAGTAGAACCATTTATCAGGTAATAACTGGCTTTTACTCCATATACTTCCGCCGCCATCTGCTGGCTTTCCTGTAAAATTCCGTCCGGATAATGAAGATCATCAAAACCGTAAATTTCTGTTATATCAAAGGAATAAGGATTTTCCATTACTCCCCACTGTCTCTTATGACCAGGCATATGCAAAGGATAAGCCTGACTATGGCTGTATTCCAGCAGCTGTTGATATAAAGATAACTTCATTCCGGCTCCTTCATGAGAATTCAAAAAGATCTTTCTGATTATAGTATAAAAGTTCCGCAAAGCGGAACTCTCAAATTACATTCTTCACTCAAACTTTCTATCTTTACACAAACTTTTTTATAAGGTAAAAAATGCCCCTCTCATACGAGAGCGGCTGTATATTCATAGTAACAGGATATCCTGTCTATTAAAAAGGAAGTGCCCAGAGCCGGAATCGAACCAGCGACACGAGGATTTTCAGTCCTCTGC
>CAZKQV010000082.1:0-2368 GCA_964555015.1 uncultured Eubacterium sp.
CTGATTATACGCCGCTGACTTTAGATGAATGGATTGACTGTGAACAAAAAAGAATAAACAAGCTTTTCTGGAAAGAACCGGATAAATTCAATAAGACAGTAATAGAATTTGTGGAGAATCATTAACTAATGAATTTAAGAGAACATACAGACTATATTATAGAAAGAACAATAGAAAGTGTAATGCCGGATGAAGCGGTGAAAAATGTCCTTGCCAATCAGGAATTTTTGGGAGGACGGCTTTATCTCGTGGCGGCAGGCAAAGCCGCATGGCAGATGGCACAAGTGGCGGCAAAGCAATTTGCCGGCAAGTTGGAACAGGGAATTGTTGTGACAAAATACGGACACGTAAAAGGGGATATTCCCGGAGTGGACTGCTTTGAGGCGGGGCATCCTCTGCCCGATGAAAATTCCTTTCAAGCTGCCGAAAGGATTTTGGCTTTCACAAAAAATTTAAGACAGGAGGATACCGTTTTATTTTTATTATCCGGAGGAGCCTCCGCATTATTTGAAAAACCGCTGATTTCCGGCAGAGAACTTCAGGATATCACAGACCAGCTTCTTAGAAAAGGCGCCGATATTGTGGAAATGAACATCATCCGGAAACGGCTGTCGGCGGTAAAGGGTGGAAAGTTTGCAAAACACTGCGCTCCGGCAAGGATTTTCAGCGTTGTTCTTAGTGATGTTCTCGGAGACCGTCTCGATATGATTGCCTCCGGGCCTGCCTGCGAGGACCAAAGCACTTGCAAAGAAGCTCTTGGAATTATAAAAAAATATGGGATAACTATCAGTGAAGAAGCGCTTGCCTGTTTGAACATAGAGACGCCAAAACAAATTGACAATGTGGAGTCGGTAATCTGCGGAAGTGTGCGCAAATTATGCGAATCCGCCCAAAAAGCTTGCAAAGAGCTGGGCTATGAGACTGTATTTTTAACAGATCAGTTAAATATAGAGGCGAAAGAAGCGGGAAGGTTCTTGGCGTCAATTGCCAAAACTCACCATGATTCTCCCAAAAATCTTGCCTTTATCGCGGGAGGAGAAACGATCGTATATGTGAAAGGAAGCGGAATGGGCGGACGCAATCAGGAACTTGCCCTTTCGGCTGCCCGGGATATTGCAGGAATGAACAATGTTGCGATTTTTAGCGTGGGAAGCGACGGCACCGATGGTCCGACCGACGCCGCAGGAGGTTATGTGGATGGAAACACCCTCTCAAAATTAAGAGAGGGCGGCATTGATATTGATAAAGTGCTAAACGATAACGACGCTTATCATGGGTTAATGCATTCCGGCGGTTTGATTAAAACCGGCGCCACCGGAACCAATGTCAATGACGTATCTGTCTTGCTGATCTTAGGTAAAGACCATCTGGATAAGGAGCATATAACAGATGGTTCCGGCCAGAATGGATAATAATGTGTTATGTTTCCATTTGTGAAGGACGATGACAACCGCCAGTGACAAAGCTTCCGGAATGCCGTGGGATCCACGAAAGAAAGAAACATTTTTCAGACAATAAACCACAAGCATGGCCATGATCGCTTCTGGAAGCACATTTCCCAGATACAATATCACTTTCGGGGTCTTCCGGCGGAAAATCAGAAAGGGAGCAAATCGTAACAGTGCGGTGAAAACTGCCATAACCAAAATAGCAGACAAAATATACAAATCAAGATTCATGGGAAGATTCTCCTTTCTCCTGTCGCTTCATGATGTAATGTTTTGCCAGCAGCAAAAAAGAAATCACGATCATAGAGGGGATCAGAAAATTAGAAGCTCCAAAAATAATGAGACACAAAAGGGAAACGATAAAACCGGTGAGAGCCGGGAAGTGATCGTTTCCCTTTTCCCATTGCTCAATCACCACAATCGTAAAGAGCGAAGTCATGGCAAACTCCACACCGTTGGAATTAAAAGACAGTGCGGCGCCGACAAACGCCCCCAGGATACTCCCAAAAATCCAATAAATCTGATCAAACAAAGACACGAAGAAGTAATAGCAATTTTCATCCACACCTTCAGGAAGCTTTGCAGAACACACCAGGGAAAAAGTTTCATCTGTCAAAGCAAAGATCAAATAAGGTTTTGCCTTGCCCGACTGTTTATACTTTCCAAGCATAGTCAGACCGTAAAACAAATGTCTGGCATTCACCGCCAGCGTCATGAGGGCAAAAGTAATCATATTAGCGCCGGAAGCCAGCAGATCAATCGCCACATACTGCATAGAGCCGGCATAGACAAGCAAGCTCATAAGCGCCGCCCAGTACCATCCATAACCCTTCGTATTCATCAAAATTCCAAAGCCCATACCCAGTACAACATACCCGGCCATCACCGGCAAAGAAGCTTTAAAAGAATAAAAAATCGTG
>CAZKQV010000083.1:0-2355 GCA_964555015.1 uncultured Eubacterium sp.
ATCGGGCTCATCTGGAAAAAGGGAAAATATATTAGCAGCAGCGCAAATAAATTCATCTCCTTTACCTCTAAATATGCCGCTTCAAAATGGTAACGCTTGACATACGTAGCTTCCTACTATATAATGTCGTAAGCTTCGTATCGGATTGTACGCTGCGAACCAAAAACTGAGATAAACTATGTGAGATAAACCAGGATGGAGAAATCTTAATGGAGGAATCTTATGAAAGCGGATAAGGTCACCATACTCGTAAAGAAAAGTTCTTTACAATTTGAAAAAATCGCAAATCCTATTTTGCAAAAATATAATTTGACCGGCGCCCAATATAAAATTTTAAAATATCTTATTTCTCATCAGGATAAACAAGTAAGGCAGGTTGATCTTGAAAAGTTTTATTCTATGACGCACCCTACCACCATCGGACTATTAAAACAGTTGGAAAAAAAGGGCTTTATCCAAAGGCAAAAAAACCCTTCCGATGGAAGGAGTCAAATTGTTCTTTTAACCGATCAGTCCTTTGAGATGAAAGACGAGCTTTTGAGTGTCGGAGAATTGTTGGAAAAACAATTTACTGCGGCGCTTGCAGAGGAGGAAAGGCTTCAGCTAGTAAAACTTTTGCAAAAATTACTGTCTGAATTTGAATAAAGGAGGAGAATATCAATGTCTGAGACAAACATCACAAAAGAAAACCCACTGGGAACAAAGCCCCTTAAAGGTTTGCTGTTTTCCCTGGCAGTTCCGGCGATCATCGCAAATGTGGTTAACGCACTTTATAATATTGTCGATCAGATCTTCATAGGACAGGGCGTAGGTAAACTGGGGAATGCCGCCACTTCCGTATCCTTTCCTCTCACCACGCTGTGCATGGCGATCGGACTTATGGTGGGGCTTGGTTCCGCTTCCGGCTTCAATCTGGAACTGGGAAGGAAAAATGAGGAAAAAGCAAAGAAGATCGCAGGAACAGCGGCAGGCATTCTCGTAATAAGCGGCGTGGTAATCTGTGTGATCGTTAGAATTTTTCTGGAACCTCTTCTTAATATATTTGGCGCAACGGAGAGTATTTTGCCTTACGCTATAGAGTATGCCGGAATTACTTCTTTCGGGATTCCCTTTTTTCTGTTTTCCACAGGAATCAATCCCATTGTAAGGGCAGACCGCAGTCCAAGATATTCTATGGCCGCTATTGTGATCGGCGCTGTATTAAATACCATACTGGATCCGATCTTCATATTTGTTTTTCACTGGGGAATCACCGGAGCGGCGTGGGCAACCGTCATCAGCCAGATTTTGTCTGCCCTGATATTAGCGGCATATTTTCCAAGGTTCCAGTCGGTACATTTTGCCTTTCCGGACTTTATTCCAAAATGTAAGGAACTTGTTCTGATCTGTAAACTGGGCTTTAATTCCTTTATTTTTCAGTTTTCTACTTTGATCGTGCAGGTAACATTAAATAATTTGCTGCGGATTTATGGCGAACAGTCGATTTACGGGGCTGATACGCCGATTGCCGTCGCCGGTATTGTGACAAAGATCAATGTCTTATTCATTGCTTTAATCATCGGCTTGATCAACGGCGCCCAGCCAATTTGCAGTTATAACTACGGTGCAAAAAAATACGGCCGCGTCCGGGAAACTGTAAAATTATTTATGACATCCGCCATCATAATTTCTATTATTGTATGGATCATATTTGAAGTATTCCCGCAGCCGATCATTTCACTGTTTGGCAGCGGAGAGACAGACGAGTTATATTTTGAGTATGCGATACGGTTTATGAGAGTTTATCTGTTCTTTGTATTTTTAAATGGAGTACAAATTTGTTCCACCACCTTTTTCCCATCCATCGGAAAAGCTGCCAAAGGAGCGATACTCTCTTTTTCCAAACAGATCTTATTTCTCATCCCGCTGCTGCTTATCCTGCCGAGATTCTTTTCTCTTAATGGAATCGCATATGCGCAGCCACTCACCGATTTTCTGGCGTTCCTTCTTTCCATGGTCTTTCTGATCGATGAATTTCGGAAAATGCCAAAAGAGGATGTGGTTTCGTAAGATATGCTTATTAAGCATGATAGATTGAAAGGTGATTTTTATGGAAATCAGAGTTCTTCACTATTTTCTAACCGTAGTCAGAGAAGAAAGCATAACAAAAGCTTCAAAAGTTTTGCACATCACGCAGCCAACGCTTTCCCGGCAGCTTGCACAGCTGGAGGAAGAAATCGGTGTAAAGCTTTTTGACAGAGGAACACGGAAAATTAAATTAACCAATGAGGGTATTCTTCTTCGACGCCGCGCAGAAGAAATTTTGCAGCTCGTGGATAAGACAGAAAAGGAATTGGTGGAGCAGGAGGAACAGGT
>CAZKQV010000084.1:0-2197 GCA_964555015.1 uncultured Eubacterium sp.
TGCCTGCTTCGTCGCATATGGGTTCACAAGGACAACTTTTACTCCATCCTGCTTAAATTCTTTTCTTGATGTTATCAGTCTACTACAAATAGCTGTATATAAATCCTGACATCCAAGCGGTGTAAGAGCGACTTTTTATTTTTGTGTCCTGATCAACTTATTTTTCAGGGCTTTTTTCAAAAATCTCCTATACTTTTCTGGACATTTTTGTATTTAGTAGTTGAGGAATAGAGAATAGCAAGGACAGGAAGTGGTTACCCACCTTTCGGGCATTCGCCTCAAAACAGGGACCCTACCCAGTTTTGTTAATCTCGCTTCGCTCGAAATAAGCAGAAAGGAGCCCGACATGGCTGAAAGAAAAAGATAAATCCAGGTTAAATTCTGGGTTACACCTGAAGAGAAAAAGATGATTCGTAAGAAGATGATCCTTTCCAGGACTTCTAACATGGGAGCCTATCTTCGTAAGATGGCAATAGACGGCATCATCGTAAATACAAATACGACTTACCTTGAGAAACAATATTATGAAATGCACAAGATTGGTGTGGATGTGAACCAGCTGGCAAGGCTTGTCAATTCCACTGGTGCTGTCACACCGGAAGAGATGAAAGAATTGAAGGGGATGATAAAAGAGATATGGCATATATTAATATCTTCGGCATCAAATCTACAGTAAAGAAGCTGTCGATTACATTACCAATCCGGATAAGACTGATGAACAGAATCTGGTTTCTTCCTATGGCTGTTCACCAGAAACTGCTGATTTAGAGTTTGCTATGACCGCAAAGATGGGGGCTGATAATGTAATGGAGAAGGGCAATAACCTTGCTTGGCATATGATCATTTCCTTTAAGCCTGGTGAAATCTCAGATCCGAATGTTGCTCATGAAGTAGCAGCAAAGATTGCAGATTCTGTGTTAAAAGGCAAGCATGAATATGTCCTCTCTACTCATGTGGATAAGGACCATGACCTTCGCATAACAGATGGCTGTGTTTACCTTTCCTTTTATTTCAAACATTTGATTAATTCCTTTTTTCACTGTATTTACATTGGACTTAATGTTCCGCAAGGGGCTCGAACCCTCGACCCTCTGATTAAAAGTCAGATGCTCTACCGACTGAGCTAACGGAACAAAAAAAGATCGCCTACCCTCACCAGATAAGCGATCCTGAAAATCTATGTATCTATTTTACGCGGGTTCTTCTATCTCTACTATCCCCTGCGTTTCCTACACAAATCCCAATAATGCTTCATCTGATCTGAGCGCACAGCATCATAGCCCTGCTCATATGTATGCAGTGCTTCATGTTTACGTTTGCTATTAAGATAAAACTTACTGATCATTGTGAACATATCTTTTTCCTTTCCGGGTTCTCTTCTCAAAACCGCTTTTTAATCTTTCTGTATCGTAGAATAACATCTTTTTCCACGATTGTAAATTATACTTGTGGTATAAGATAGTGTAATATACTTGTGGTATAAGATAGTGTAAACATATTGTCAGTTGGATAATATTAGAGAGACTCTAAGAAATGATGTATTGCGATTTGTTTCTTAAAGTCTATTACATGATGTCCCAAACGTCAATCACCTATTTTTCAGTTCCACAAAGAAACCTTCCCGCTCTCTGCATGGTATCTGTTCTTACGCAACGTCAAGGACAAGACGAGTGCTTCGCATCCCAGACGTGGTGTCAAGTGGCAGATCATTTGGCGGACAAGCTGGTAAGGTTCTTTTTATTCAATTGCACCTCTTTTTTACAGAAGTTTTAGCTGCATACGGATGCTTGCGGTTTTTTGGGATGTCAGGCCTGGCATGGTTGCCTGAAGCCGACCTATGTATGATCGACCCTGATCGTAATGACCGTGGACATACACCGTCGAGCAGATTGCAGCAATCCTCAATATCGGACGGACGACCGCTTATCATCTTGTCAAACAAGAAAATTTCAAAATCGTCCGTATCGGCAATACCATTCAGATTTCTAAAAAGTCATTTGATGAATGGCTGAAAAACATGGAATTATAACGATCGATCAGAAATGCCATAGGCACAAAACCTATGGCATTTTTCTATTCCCTCATTCAGTTCCATTCATCCGCCAGCAGGAAATCCCGGATATTGCGGTGCTTGATCCCATTGCGGCTCATGTCAAATTCATCCAACGTGACAACATACTTGGGGAAGTTGTCACGG
>CAZKQV010000085.1:0-2064 GCA_964555015.1 uncultured Eubacterium sp.
TTCGTCCCCTGCTGCTTCGCAACCTCAATCGCTCTGCTCATCAATTCATAATCCGCGATGGGCGCATAGGTCCCCGGCAGATTGTACTGGCTGGCATAGTTGGAATTTGTGCATGCACCCATGCCGATCACGATGTCCTTTAACTTCACATCGTCCTGCACGCCTCCTGCGGAACCGATGCGGATAATCTGATCCACCCCATAAAAATGAAACAGCTCATAGGAGTAAATCCCAATGGAAGGAATACCCATACCGCCGCCCATGACGGAAATCCTCTTTCCCTTATAAGTACCGGTATACCCGTACATGTTGCGCACTTCTGTCACAAGCACCGGATTTTCCAGATATGTCTCCGCAATGTATTTCGCCCGGAGCGGATCGCCCGGCATCAAAACCGTCTTTGCAAAATCGCCTTCTTTTGCCCCAATATGAGGAGTTGGAATTGCCATAATTAAAATCTCCTTTCCTAATACACATTTTCTGATGCATGCTTCCCGATACGCAATGAATTGCTACATGGCCAGCAGCGAACTAACCGCCCGCTTACAAAATCCTTTCCTTTTTCCAACCTGTAAGCAGACAGTCTTCTTCTGTCTATATGATACGTTACAGTTCAGCCAGCAGGCCACAGACCGCCTTCTTCGAAGGCTATAAGCCGCTTTGCGTCCTATATCCGAGGCTGAACTGTAACTATTATACTGTAAACCTGGCGGCAAAACAACTTAAATCTGAGATTCCCCGCTTTTTTCCGTAACGCAGGGTTACTATTCACGGCTAACGCAGGGCATCTTAAAACGTCTCCCTGTCACTGGCCGCTTAGGAACTGTCGCGAAATAACTGATGCATCTTGCTTGCCTGAATTTCCATGCGCTGCGTTGTCGTCAGTCAGCAATGCCCGCACTCAAATAATTTTCTATGACATAAAAAAGGCGGCTTCGGAAATCAGCTTCGAAACCGCCTCAGTTTTGATTATTCTGCTTTATTATCTTGTTTCATTCTCCTTTTTTATTCCGCTTTTTTCATTCTCAACAATTTCAGCATCCTGTCAATCTTTTCCTGCGCCAGGCCGTATGTTTCTTTTACCACCTCCGGCGATTTCCCCTGCATCAGGTCTGCCATCGCATCTATACTGTTATTACAGCCTTTTTCCATTCCTTTTTCCATTCCTTTTGCTATTCCTTCTTCCAAAGCCTCTTCCCTGGCTTCCTCTCTGTTCACTTCTATATCCATCTCATAATCGTACTGTGCCATCAGCATATTCACTACCTCCGATCCCCGTCTGGAAAGATATTCTTCCAAGATTCCTTGTGAAATGCAGTCTTCTACTGCTTTTCTTAAATTGTTTTTTCCATATTTTCTGGCTTCCTCCACAAAAAGACTATATTCTCTTAGTATCCTGCACTCATCCAGAATTTTATGCTTCGCATCACTGTTGATGTTAATGACTCGCACATTCAATTCCAGAGGTTGTAGATGAAAATTCCTGTCCATAAATGCATCGGACAGCTTCAGAATCTGCTCCTCGGGCTGCTTGGTCTTACCATTATAAAAAGTAATAAAACCAGGAGTCGGGATGGGAATGCAGCGGCTGCGGTATCTGTCCCGCACTGAAATGATCTGCTCATACTCTCTGGCAATATACAGGAGAAAACGCAGCGGCATATTCTTATTCACTGTACTCTGCTGTTCCCCCAGGATAATTCGCCTTGCGGCAACAGTAAATGCAATATCATTCTTAAAATCCTTAAAAAGGACGTCTTCCAGGCGCACTCGTTCAATCAGCTGCACATCTGTATAAGACGTGCCGTACAAGGCATTAAATAAACTCAAAAGATTTTCTTTTGCAGTTTCATCCGTATAAAATAAATCTGTAAACAAGCTGTCCTTATAAGCTCTGTTGTTTTTCGGCATCGCTTTCCTCTTTTTTATTATATCCAATTCCCTTTGTTTCTTCAATTGTTTTCTATAAAGCGATTATATATCATTTTGCATTATTTGGCAACTTATTATTTATATTTTTCCGTGTTGTTCCTTCCCTTTTTCCACGCAGACTTCAGGAATTTT
>CAZKQV010000086.1:0-2025 GCA_964555015.1 uncultured Eubacterium sp.
GAATTTGGTGAGAAAATATTATTGCCAATCTTTTGTTACTTTACTTTATTCTACAGCTTTCTTCCGCATTTTGGACAATAGTCAAATTCTTCCCTTGTTTCAAATCCGCAGTGATCACATCTTTTTAAGACATTTCGGCTTCCAGACTGTATTTTCGTTAGATGCCTCTCCAATATTTCGATCTCTTCCCCTTTGGCTATTCGTTTTCCAATTTCTGGATCTAACTCATAAACCGAACCGCAGCAAGTGCTTTGCACATAATAAGTTTTTTTCCACTTGAAACAAGGAATAAAGAACAAGGAAAGGCACATATAAGTCATAAAAACCTGATACCTGCCATATGAACCGCAATGGTCACAAATGATCATTTGATTATATTCCAGATCTTTTCTTCCCTGGGTGATTCCCATTATAAAAAACATAACTCAAATACTCCTCAATTTTTTAAATCATTTCTCTCATTATTACTGCTGTCAAATTCATAGAAAAAACCAGGGGCATTATCTGCCCCTATGTTTTTCTTTTCGTTTCTGCTGTTTGAGATCGAATTGCCGCTGTTTTTCTGCCTTTTGCTGTTCTTTGCTCACGGCTTTACGTTCCAGCTTATGCTCTTCTCTTTGCAGTTTTAAAGCCTGCCAGGACTTTTTTCCAATCCCCCGCTGCATCGTCTGTTTTCTGACTTCCCGCTGTATTTTTTTAGGATTGGTTTTTTCCGGCTTCATAACCATATCAACAGACGGACTAAATTTCAACTTATAGTAATTCCTAAGGATGAACTCCTGGATTTCATAATCTTTTGGCTGTGCTCCAAAGACAATCCTGCAGACGGATAATCTGTCTTTTTCCATTTGCTCCAATACGCCGATCCAAAATGGTTCCTCAAAAAATACCGTTAGTTTACATTTTACTTTGTCCATAACGAAACCCTCCTTAAATAGTGTGTTATGAACAAAGAAAGGACGACCCAGGAGGGAGGGTTACTTACCCTGCATAAAGCAGGACGGCCGGGCTACCTTCCGGCTCTGGCATACTTTGTCGTATGCGTTGCGTTTTTATCTTTGTTTTTTATATCGCTATAAAACAGTATATCATTTTATGTAAAATCTGTATAGAAATGATGGACTGATTTTTATCTTAATACATTATATTATTTTCGCCAGCATATACTTGACGGCAATTTATAAAAATTCAGTTGTGCAATTAAATTCAAACAAGTATAATATAAAAAACATAACTTTATAACAAGAAGGGATTCTAACATAAAAAGGGAGTGATTTTATGACTTTTACAGATGTTAGCATTAAAGTTCCAGAAGGAATGACTATGTATTTGCATCCAAAAAACCCACGGGCAGAATTAGAACGAAATGCTCTTTTACTTTATCCATACATTAACGATAGAACAATCTCTCATGGTAAGGCTGCTGAAATTTTAGGGATACCTAAGTATGATTTGATTGAATTATATAATCGCATGGGCTTATCCTATCTTTCCATGGATATTTCGGAAATTGAAGATGAAGTTGCAAATTGGGAGAAACTAAAGGAGGCTCTTGTATGATCATTGTTGCCGATACAACGCCTCTTATCTCCTTAATGAAAATTGATCATTTGAATTTGCTTCATCAACTTTTCGGAGAAGTGCAAATTCCTTCCGCCGTTTTCGAAGAACTTGTTTCAAATTCGAGATTTCCAAATGAAAGCAGGCAAATCAAGGAAAGCTCATTCATAAGAAAAGTGGATGTTACTGATACACGCGCTGTAGATTTACTCCGACGTTCTACTGGATTGGATGCCGGTGAAAGCGAGGCCATTGTATTATCAGATTCCATCAACGCATCTTTGCTTCTTATGGATGAAGCCAAAGGACGACAAGTTGCCACACAAATGGGCATTCATCTTATGGGGACAATCGGTGTTCAAAATACTTCGGATCAACCATTTTTTTAATATACTCCCTGTCAATTCAATATCATGATGCCGGGGTCAAAAGCCCCATTCATAGAACCTTGAAAATTTAATATTT
>CAZKQV010000087.1:0-1761 GCA_964555015.1 uncultured Eubacterium sp.
CCACACCCCAATTTTCCGGGACCAATCTGCAAGGCCGCTCTGTTATCATGGATGCGAAATGCCGCACCGGATCCGGAAAAGAAGTAAACATTGAAGTACAGCAGGCTAACGTGAAGGATGAAGCATATAATAACAAATTCCCGCATACTTCTGAAAATAAGCATCGTTATAAAATGACGGAAGGAGGCCAGCAAATCATTTTAAAAATTATGGAATCGATTAGAGAAGAAGGCAAAAGAGAAGGCTTGATGGAAGGCCTGAATGAAGGCAGGAAAGAAGGGAAAAAAGAAGTGGCATTGAGAATGCATTCTAAAGGAATTGCAGATGATTTAATTGCAGAGATGGCAGACGTTTCTGTTGAACAGGTAAGAATTTGGTTTTCTGAAAAACAAGCATAAGGGTTTGAAGGGCCCCTTTTAATACTGACTTTTAGGCTTTTCTTATAAAAATAAAGATATCCCGTGAAATTCGGTACTTTTCAGTACGTGGTTTTCTACGGGATATTTTTATATTATACACTTTTTCGGTAGGGTTCGTATGTATTGCTAAACTCTTTTGTTGAACAATTCTTATTTTTAATTATTTCTAAGTATCTTTCAACTTCTTTTCCTAAATTTAATTGCTTAATCCATTGTATTTGATAAATATCCTCATATATCACGTATACTGTTACTTCAGAAATTTGTTCTCCAAAATCAAAAATATCCCCTTGTGTTTTGAATGTCGCCGTAAAAATAGTTTTTGTGTCTCCTGGAGCCACACCCCTACCATCCATTTTAAACTTTTCGTCCCAAGACACTGTATTTCTTCCATTAATTTGTGCATAACCCGAAAGACCCGGTTTAACATCATGTCTATGATGTTGCTCCCCACTGTATCTTTCTAAATATTTAACAAGTAACGGCCTAGGGCCAACAACGCTCATATCACCTCCACATGTCAACCCCCTATGAAAAAATACAATATCTTGTGGTTTTTGCCATTTTCTTAACTGTATTTTGTTGCTTTTGTCTCTGGCGTAACACACTCCTATCACAAATAAGGCCGAATTTGTCCTTATTATTTATCAGGGCATGAAAGATGTTTATGCCTAATGGAACTGCATCTATATTTCATGCACCAATAATCTTTTTTAAATCGCTGCATCCTTCTTCGCAGCCATCAGGCTGTAACTTTTTTGTTCGCCCTGCACATCTTTTGCAAAAATCCTGCTTATCTCAATTTTTTTCGAGATAAGCAGGATTTTAATCAGAGAGACATCCTTACACCCCAAAAGATGTCTGTCAAAAAACAGATAAATGTTTTGTGCAGATTGACGAAAATTTTTGTTTTTTGGAATTGTCCAGGGATTTCCTCTCTCCATGTTTTTGAGAGATCAAAGAAAATCGGCTCGAATGCCATAGAAAGATTCAAAAAAGTATTCGCCAGATACCCTTGCGTCTTACACAAAGATACCCGCTGAACTTGACTGCACTCGGATCTTTCTCGCCATAGGGCTGAATCGCCACCTGATTGGTCTTCACATTCAGGAGCAGCTTTACAACGGCGGATAATTCAATTCTGCCGCTGTAGCTTTATTGAACTTGATATTTGCTCTGGAAACCGTAAGAACCGATTTCCCCTTTGCCGGGGCAAGCCCCATTTGTGACTGATCGCCACAGGGGCAGGAAATGTATGTTTAATAGGAAGAAACTCAGGTTGAAACAGAAATAGCCCACTGTGTGAGTATCCTATTGCGTGTTAGTCACGCTCCTGGATAGC
>CAZKQV010000088.1:0-1615 GCA_964555015.1 uncultured Eubacterium sp.
TTTTTTACTTTATAGGAAAGACCGCCTGCGGCGCTCTCTTGAATTAAAAAGGCCCGCACAGATGCGGGCACAAAAATACAACGACACAGTTTAGAAGATATAAAAACCCTCAACGCCAGCCTCGTCAGCAAATAAGTCGTCTTCATTTAAAAAGTAATCCATATCCAGAAGCTCCTCTTCACTCATACGGCGAATGTCCTTAGAGGTCATTCCTTCTGGAGGGTTGTCAATGTATTTTTTGCGTAATTCCTCGATATCTGGTTTCATGGTATATAGTCCTCCTTATAGAGGATTATATCACAGATGATAGAAAAATAAATCATGCAGAAGAACGCTTTCCACGAGATTTGGACATCGATTTCTCGTACAGTTCTTCGAGGGATACGCGTTTGTGGTGGTAATAGAGTTCAAGAAACGCCATTTTGTGTCCGCAGTCAGGACATTCCAAAGGATCGTAGCCGAAGGAAGAGAGAATGGCGGTACGCCATTGATTGAAGCTCCGGTAGATATGATGTTTGCTTTTCGATATCGCTCGATAGAGTGTGGAATCAATCTCCCTGTGCCTTGCGTACAGGCCGCCGTAGCGAATCATTTTAAAGTGCTTTTCCGGGATATGGCGGATCAGACGCTTGATGAAATCCATAGCAGGAAGGGTTTCTTCCACATATTTTTCATCTTCGTGACGGTTATAGTGAAAAGTAACCAGATCGCCATCATAGCGATCGATTCTGGAAGTGGCGATGACTGGTCGACCGAGATAACGGCCGATGTATTTGATCACTGTTTTGGAATCAGAGAGGTTTGGTTTAGCGTAAACATAAAATCCCTGTTTGTGGTCGTTATAACATTTGGCCTTTACTTTTTTAAAGGAAGGTCCGATCTTGGATTCCAATTCATTCAAAAGAGCGGTGCGGAAAGCATTGCGCAGAAACGTGTAATTAAAATAATTGACATGACGCCAGAAACCGTCGTCACTCAAGCCACCTTCCGAAATGAGGCAATGAATATGAGGATTCCATTTGAGATCCCTGCCGAAGGTATGTAAAACCATAATGAAACCAGGAGTAAAGTTTTTGGATTTGTTCATTTGAAAAAACATACGGGAAATAACACTGGTAACGGAATGGAAAAGACAATTGAGCAGGGAACGGTCGTTTAAAAAGAGACTCCGGAGATTTTGAGGGATGGTAAAGACACAATGACGATGTTGGACATTGACCAACTTAAAGGACATAGTGGTAGTGCGTTCCAAGGAATATTTGTTTCCGCAGGTAGGGCAAAAACGGCTGTGGCAGCGAAAAGGAACAAATTTAAGCTTACCACAATGAGGGCAGCCGTACATGGCCCCACCAAAGGAAGGATCACCACAGTTGATCACCTTATTGATATTTTCCATCTCAGAATCTCTGGGGTGAAGAGTATATTTAATTTCTTCATAATGGTCTGTAAAGATCCTTTGTAAGATATTCATAAGACTATTATGCAAGAAAAAGCAACAAAAAGAAACCCCTAATTCCCCTCATGAGTGAGGGGTTAGGGGAGTTGAATAGGCGAAGCCTATTTTTTATTTCATAGGAAAATGCGTCCTATGAAATAAAACGCTCCGCTATGGATG
>CAZKQV010000089.1:0-1607 GCA_964555015.1 uncultured Eubacterium sp.
AAGTATTTTCAATGGCTGTCTCGGCCACTCAATCCCTGATGGTACTATTAAGAAACAACAGGAGATTTTGTCAATTTTAAAATTATACTCGCTCGTTACCTAAAGATACTGTATAATATAAGTATCTTACATGGAAAGGATGCGGATATCTATGGATTATGATGATTACAACAAAGTATGTGATGAGATAAGGGCAAAAAACAACGAGTATCTCGACATTTTTGAACAGGCTCTCGTTGCGGATGGTCTTAAGGAGAGCACCATTAAGAGGCATTTATCTAATATCGACTTCTATATAAATAGATTTCTTCTGTATTGGGAACCCCTCACAATGGACTATGGTATGGAAAGGATCGATTCCTTCCTCGGAGATTTCTTCATACGTAAATGTATGTGGTCTACACCCGGGAATATAAAGAGCACAGCAGCAAGCATCAAAAAGTTTTACAAATGCATGGTAGATCATGGGATTGTGAAAAAGAAGGATTATGAGTTTCTTTGTTCCGAAATCAGGGATGGAATGGAAACCTGGCAGGCTGACTGTGCAAGCTATAATGACCCTGGTGAACCGAACCCTTTTTCTTTTTTTTGACAGAATGAGCAAAGGCGGTTTATAGAGCAGCCGTCATTTGCGTTGTAACGTGCATTCGTAAAATTTACAAAAGTCTCACAGCCCGCCACTGGAGTGGTCTGCGAGACTTTTTTTATGCTGTTTTGCGGACTTTTCCCGGCTCTTACTTTGCCTTCCAGCCGCCTAAGCACCCCCTTGAAAATCTATCCCCGCAAGGAACACCTGCTTCAGCTTCAGTGTAAGGCATCCTACGGCAATTTCGCCCGGCGCTTCCTCCATGTCTACCATGCAGATTACAATCATGCGGATCTGCCTCGGTATGCTTTCCTTTTTGTACCGTTCCAGGACCCGCACAATGTAATTCAGGTATTTCAGGTGGTTCTCCCACTTCAATGAACATATTTTTATGTTTTTATGTGGGGGAATAAAGTGATTGCCATCACGCCACTCTCCTATACATACGACATATTCCCTTTACTGTCAGAACCTGATGTACTAGCTATAGAACTGACAGATTCCACACGAAACATTTTTGACCGCCTTGTTTTCAGCGATGAAAATGATGTCATTTACACAGACGTTGATTATAAAAACGCCCATGCAGGCTATTATATGTCTGAAATTAAAAAGGATCTTAAATGGTACGGCTCTGTTTACGCAGATTTACAGCACCATTCTGATTTCAGCACATAAAAAACAACTACCTGTTATACCCGTAGGCAGATGTTTTGTTCTTTGGAAGATTCCTATTCCAACTGTATTTCTTTTTTGATTTTATTTAGCCGTTTCTTTGAAAAGCCGGATGCTTTGAGGATGTCTTGGTCATCAAGGTTCCCCAGGCGGAGCAAATTGGCTACGATTGCCTCCTTGCCGCGCTCCATGCCACGCTCTATGCCCTCTTCTCGGCCACGCTTTATCCCTTCCTCTCGGCCGCATTTTATCCCTTCCTCTCGGCCGCGCTCTACTCCGAGTTCTATGCCTTCTTCCATAATTAATGCTTCTACTTTTGTCATACTCATGACCTCCTTGATATACG